>JAJRTU010000333.1 GCA_024278135.1 Gammaproteobacteria bacterium | reverse complement strand
TCAACCGGCAGCTTCCATTCCAGTTGGCGGTTGATATCGCGCAAGGTGGCCGAGCCGTTGATGATGTAACTGCCGTCATCCTGTGCGTGAATGTCCTGAGTAAAGGTCTGTAGATCGGTGGTAAATTCTCCCACTATTTCTTCCAGAATATCCTCAAGTGTTACCAGACCCTGTATGTCGCCATATTCATCCACGACTAAAGCGATACGCCGTTTTTGTCTTTGAAAATTGACAAGTTGCGTGTGTAGTGGCGTACCTAAGGGCGCGAAATAGGGTTCAACGGTGGCACTTTCCAGTTCTGTCATACTGAAATCGTCTTTTTCCTGTGTCTTCAACACGCGCGGTATCTTACGAACGTGGAGGATGCCGACAATGTTATCAATATTGTCGCGGAAAATCGGCAATCGGGTATGTTGGGCATGGCTGAGTAAATCCACTATTTCGGCAGGAGAATCATTCAGATCTATCCCGTCAATTTCTCCTCTGGGCACCATGATTTCATCAATGGTGATATTTTCCAGATCCAGAATACTGATCAACATTTTCTGGTGACGGCCGGGTATCATGCCGCCTGCCTCGAGCACGACACTGCGAAGTTCTTCCCGGGTGACCGGGGTTTTTTCCATCTCTTCCACATTCACACGGAACAGAATCAGCAGACTGTTGGCAATTTTATTGATGACCCAGACAAAGGGATACAACAATTTGCCAAGGGGGGTGAGAATATAGGCGGCGGGAAAGGCGATACGTTCAGGGTAAAGCGCCGCCAGGGTTTTTGGGGCCACTTCGGCAAAAATTAAAATGACCAGGGTCAGCAGTATCGGTGCGATGGCGATACCCAGTTCGCCTATCAGTCGTATGGCGATGACGGTGGCCAGTGAGGCCGCAAAAATATTGACCAGATTGTTTCCCAGTAAAATCAGGCCGATCAGCCGGTCAGGACGCTTGAGTAATGCTTCAACCAATATAGCGCTGCGATGTTTGTCTTCTACAAGATGGCGCAGACGATAACGGTTCAGCGCCATCATGCCGGTTTCAGAACTGGAAAAAAACGCGGAAAGAAGAATCAACAGGCACAAAACACCAAATAAAACGGACAAGGGTATTTCGCTCAAAGTAAGGCTCTCCTTACACTGCTGATGTTCATTGCCGGGCCGGGTTTAATACAGTCCCGGATCTGACAGACAGTTATGACAGGATGAATTCATAGACCAGTTTGGATCCAAAGTAGGCAAGTATCAGCAGGCTGAACCCGCCAAGAGTCCAGTGGATCAGTTTTTTGCCGCGCCAACCCCAGATCCATCGCCCCCACAGAACCAGTCCGAAAATTATCCAGGCCAGAAACGAGAACACCACTTTATGGGAAAGATGTTGGCTGAAGATATCCTGGACGAACATCAAACCGGATGACAGGCTCAGGCTGAGCAGAAAAAAGCCGATGGCCAGCAGTTGAACCAGCAGTTCTTCCATAGTTTGCATGGGTGGCAGTAGACGCATACTCCGGATCGGATGCTTGTTGTGCAACTGTTTTTCCTGAACGGCCAGAATAATGGCCTGCACCGCCGCGATAGTCAGCAGACTGTAGGCCGTCACTGATAAAAGTATATGCAGGCGCAGACCGATGCTGAACTTCTCCGGCAGAATGTAGGTATGGGGCATCACCAGTTCCAGCAGCAATGCCAGAGCGGCGGCCGGTAGAAAAATGATACTCAGGTTGTCTGCCGGTTTGATACTGCTGACCAGCAGTACCAGCAATACCACGACCCAGCTGATCAGGGACAGCGCATTGTAAAAACCGAGACTGACGCCACTGGCTGTGACCGTATTTTGATAAAGCGCCAGGGCGTGCAGCAGCAGGGCGCAGGCACCAAGACCAAGGGTTGGTAATTTCCTGGTCAGAAAGGGACTTTCATTCAGTTTGAATATACTGACACCTATCCACAGAGTGGTGATCAGATAACTGATAATTGCAATGTAACCCCAGAGCAAAAGATTAATCCTGATTGGCTTAGCGCTAAGTGTAACCGTTTCAAGATAATATTACAGTTCCGGGAACGATTTATATACAATGAACGGTCGAATAAAACAATAGAGCCTGATGACCGTATTTATATCCAGTTTATTTACCGTGGTTTCCATTCAAGTATGCGGAACAGTAGTGCCATGCGTATCGGGCTGATAGGCCTTGGCGGCATGGGCAAGGTGGTGGCGGCTTCTTTGCCGCAGGCTGAAGGGCCATCTGCCGGACTGATCGTGGGTGCGATGGTGGCTCCGCCGGATCTGCCTCAGGCCAGGCAGACGAACAGGTTTAACTGGCCTGTCGTGGACGATCTGCAGACCCTGATGGCGCTGAAACCGGATGTGATTGCCGAATGCGCCAGCCATGCAGCGGTCAGGCAGTATGGTGAACAGGTATTGCAGGCCGGTATCAAGTTGGTCGTCATATCCATAGGTGTGCTGGCAGACGCTGCTTTATATCAACGCCTGCGCGACGCTGCCGTTGCGGGAAATGCATCAATGTTACTGCCGGCTGGTGCTGTCGGCGGCATAGACGCGCTGGGTGCGGCCCGCCTGGCGGGCTTGAATCGTGTCATTTACCGGGCCCGAAAGCCGGCCATGGCCTGGTCCGGTACGCCGGCGGAAGACAAATTGAATCTGGCGGAGTTGAAAAGTGCAGAATGCTTTTATCAGGGCAATGCGCGTGAGGCGGCCCTGCTCTATCCCAAAAACAGTAATGTTGCTGCTACCATTGCGCTGGCCGGGCTGGGTTTTGACAAAACACAGGTCGAGCTGGTTGCCGATCCGTCTGTGAATGACAATATTCACGAGCTTGAAGTCGACGCACTTAGTGGTTCTTTTCAGATCAGGCTTTCCGGTCGACCGCTGGTGGACAGCCCCAAAACCTCGGCACTGGCGGCCTACAGTGTGGCAAAGTGCTTAAGGG
>JAJRTU010000332.1 GCA_024278135.1 Gammaproteobacteria bacterium | reverse complement strand
GAAAGTATTTACTTCATCGGTGACCTGATTCAGCGCACCGAAGTCGAGCTGCTCAAGACCCCGAACCTGGGTAAAAAGTCGCTCACCGAAATCAAGGATGTCCTGGCATCCCGTGGCCTGTCGCTGGGTATGCGCCTGGAAAACTGGCCGCCGGCAGGACTCAAGGATAGCGAAAAGCCATCCGTCGTCGGAAATTTAATGTAGGAAAGCACCATGCGTCACCGCCAAAGTGGACGAAAACTTAATCGTAACAGCAGTCACCGCAAAGCCATGTTCAGCAACATGGCCGCGTCGCTGATACGTCACGAAGTCATCAAGACTACCCTGCCCAAGGCCAAGGAACTGCGTCGCGTTGCGGAGCCGTTGATTACCATGGCCAGGACCGACAGTGTGCACAAGCGCCGCCTGGCGTTTGCCCGCCTGCGTGACCGCGACATGGTCACCAAGTTGTTCAATGAACTGGGCCCGCGCTACAAGGATCGCCCCGGCGGTTACCTGCGGATCCTGAAAATGGGCTTCCGTACCGGCGACAAGGCACCGATGGCGCTGGTCGAACTGGTTGACCGTCCTGAATCCGATGCCGGTGACTTCGAGGCTGTTGACGAGTAAGCAGCCTTGCAGGTACACGCTTGAAAAGCCGGGCTCAGCCCGGCTTTTTTGTGAGCCGCAACCCTTGCACCGGTGGTGCGCTATCATAAGCACATGATCGCGACCTTCACGGATTTCGGCATACCCGGGCCCTACCTGGGTCAGGTGCATGCGGTGCTGAACAGCGAGGCCCCCGGTGTCCCGGTGGTGGATATCTTTCCCGACCTGCCGGTCTGCAACATCCGGGCTGCCGCCTACCTGCTGCCGGCCTACAGCCAGTACCTCCCGGAAAACAGCGTGTGCCTGTGCGTGGTTGACCCGGGTGTCGGCACTGAACGAGGTGCTGTGGTGGTGCGCGGCAACGGACGCTGGTACGTCGGCCCGGACAATGGCCTGTTTTCGATCCTGTTGCGGCGCGCCAGTGACGCGCAGGCATTCAGCATCGACTGGCGTCCTGCGCAACTCTCCAGCAGCTTCCATGGCCGCGACCTGTTTGCCCCCGTAGCCGCGGGACTTGCGCGTGGCGAGTCACCGCCCGGCAAAGAGCTCGATCCCGCCCGACTGCTCTCTCCCGATTGGCCGGAGGACCTGGCCGAAGTCGTATACCTGGATCGTTTCGGCAATGCCATCACCGGGCTGCGCGCATCAGGCATAACCACTACCAGTCGCATCGAGATTGCGGGTAAGCTTTGCGAATTCAGGCGGACCTTTGGCGAGGCGGAACAGGGTGTCCAGTTCTGGTATGAGAATGCGAACGGCCTGGTGGAGATTGCCCTGGCAAACGGCAACGCAATCCATGAACTGGGTCTCGAAACAGGGACTGTCTTGCAAGTTAGTTATCTTCAGCCAGCAAACCCCGAATAATCGCCCGTACCTCCGGATGATTGAAATCCCTGCCGCCGACAGCGCGGTACACAACACGTCCGCGCCTGTCGATCAGCACAGTCGTCGGCAGCCCCTTTACACTGTAAGCCTGTGACACAGAACTGTCCCGGTCAAACAGGATCGGGAAATTGGGAAACACGTCGAGTTGCCCCATATAGGCAAACACATGGTCCGGAGTTTCCCACTGGTTGATCGCCAGGATAGTAAAGTCGTCATCCTTGAAGGTCTGGTATAACGCTTCCATCGAGGGCAGTTCACGCCGGCAGGGCGGACACCAGGTGGCCCAGAAGTTCACCATAAGCACCTTGCCGCGGTGACTGCTGAGCGAATAAGGCTCGCCATCCATATCCTCAAGCGTGAAAGCCGGCGCTGCAACAGGCGGGTCGACGCGCGTTAAGCGGTGATTTAATTCCGGTACCGGCAATTGCGCATGCAACAGCGCGACCGGAAGCAGGATGCCAATAACCAGTGCAATAATCCGAGGACAGTGAATGTTACGGTAGCTCGGCAGGTGCACAGCGCAGTCCTTCAAGTTTTCCTTCATGGGTTTCACCCTGGTAGCGCCAGGAATAGACAAGGTCAACAACACTCCCGGGTGACAAGGGTAGCGTGGTAAAACCCTGGCTCCAGTCGCCCGCTTCAAAGGTCTGGTCATCGGGTAAAATCGACCAACGGAAAGCAACGCCCTGATCCTTCCATTCATTAACCCATTGCGTCTTGGTTTTTACCGGGTGTGCCTGACCATCCGCCGTAATATAACGCCAGTCAGCCACCCGGTACGATACTCGCTGTTTTGAGTCATTGGTGACAATGGTCCCGAACACACAATAACCGGCTATGGTCTCGACAATGTCTGGTGGCAGCCCGCGTGCACTGTATGTCGCCCTGACGTAATCCGGCAGGACCTGTAACAATTGCATGCTGAAGCCCGGCCCACGAACCTGCCACGACAACAAACCGGTATCCGGATTTGTGTATTGCTGCACCTCGCCGGCTGTCAAAGCCAGCGGCAGGCCCCATAAAAACAGTAAATAACGGTAGATCACATGTTTTGCCTGACCAAAGAAACCTGAATAATAAAAAGACGCCAGACAGGGGGAATTATTCATTCTCCGCCTATTGATTCAGGCCCCCGGCCTTACTTCCTGTCTCCCGGTCTTGTTATGCAGAAGCAAAAAGAGTAAAAAACAACAGATTCCTGGTAATGCAGTTCAGGAATTCAGAATAAATGTGACATTAAGCACATATGTTGATTTCCCCGGGCGTCACCGCATCACGAGCGTATATTGTCGGGGAAAACGGGGTGGGGTACGAGAGAAAAGTATGCCTGGTTTCAGGTTCTGACTATCTGTCAACGTTAACAAACCACAATAAAATGGAGAGAACATCATGACTAATGACCTTATTACGCCTGACAGCCTGTCAAAGGAACTTCTGCATTCTATATTTGATGCAGCCTACATGGAGCCCAGTTGGGACGATGACGGAGATCTGCGCGTGAAAGAGGATATCCATTGCTTCGTTATTCCTTCAGAGAAAAAGGACAGAATACGATTGATGTCTATCTTCGGGTTTAAAGAAAATTCTTCTCAGTCACAGCGGCTGGAATGTGTGAATAACATTAATCTGGAATACACCATAGTTCGCGCCAGTTCAGGTGACAATAATATCCTCAGATTTGATTTCTATATTAATGTGCAGGGCGGGATTACCAGGAAAAATATTGTGATGGCTGTAAAAAATTTCCTGTCGATTCCGCTCACTGCAGTGGCTGATCATGGCACAGACATCGTTCAGTAGATTAAAATGAATGCGCGAGCTTTCGTTTCGACGAGTAGTGCGCTCTCAAATCGGAAGTGCAGGAACGGGCGGATTTTATGGACAATATGAGCATGGAAATGCAAGATTGGCATGCTGAAAACACATGTGTATACGGGGATAATCTGAACAGTGAAAACATTGAAGTACCTTTTTGACAGGAATCTGGCATGGGCAACCTCAATCAAGGAAAAAGACCCGGAGTTTTTCTCGCAACTGTCCCGGCAACAGGCTCCCGAGTATTTGTGGATTGGCTGTTCGGATAGCCGGGTTCCTGCGAACCAGATAGTGAACCTGCCGCCCGGCGAAGTATTTGTGCACAGGAATATCGCAAATGTTGTCGTTCATACCGACCTGAATTGTCTTTCCGTCATACAATTCGCCGTCGAAGTCCTCAAGGTCAAGCATATTATAATCTGCGGGCATTATGGATGTGGTGGCATCAAGGCGGCGCTGGAAAACCAGGAGCATGGGCTTATCGATAACTGGTTGCGCCACGTCAAGGATGTTATTCGTTTTAATTCGGAAAGATTTGAAGGGCTTAAGCATGATGATCAGCTGGACCTGCTGTGTGAGCTGAATGTAAAAGAACAGGTAACAAATATCTGTAACACAACCATTGTGCAAAATGCCTGGAAGCGGGGTTGCGATCTCTCTATTCACGGATGGATTTACAATATAGAGAACGGGATTCTTAAAGACCTGGGTGCCTGTATTACATCAGACGATATGGATTTTTAATGCGTTTGTTGTGCGCGCCACTGCCTGAACACGGCTAAAAATTGCAGCAACGAAATCTGTTTATAGATTTTGTCCTGAGAGAATGGCTGCTGGCGGTATCAGGTGCGGGGGTCGTCCTCACCTCGATATACGCCAGACATTTCCCGTCCTATTCAATGCAGGAAATGGAGGTGATCTTTATCCTGTTCACCCTTTTTGTCGTTGTCAGCGGGCTCCAGAAAAGCGGTCTGATATCAAGGTTGTCCCGGCGTATCGAGGGAGGGAAATGTATCCCGTTGAAGCTGGTGTTTGCGACGTTCTTCCTTTCCATGCTGGTTACCAACGACGTTGCCCTGATTGTTATTGTGCCGCTGACCCTGGCGCTCAATATCAATCGCAAGGATATTCTGGTTATCCTGCTGGCACTGGCCGCCAATGCCGGTTCTGCGCTAACGCCTTTTGGTAACCCGCAAAACCTGTTTATTTACTGGTTTTATGACTTGTCCGCCGTGCAGTTTATCAGCTCGATTGCGCCATTTTCACTGGTTTTCCTGTTGCTTCTTGTCATTGTTTCCCTGTTCATCAGAACCCGTGCAGGGTTGCCGCATCCGGTGCCGGTTCCCAGGTTGGGAAAATCATCCGGTATCTATGGAATATTGCTCGTTGTTGTCCTCCTGACCGTGTTGCGCGTGTTGCCGGTTCCTGCCGCGTTTCTGGTTGTCCTGTATGTGCTGGTTTTGACCGGGAGGCGCTTCGTGTTGATTATGCGCTTTTGCTGAGTTTCTTTTTCTTTTTCGGGCTTGCGGAAAATATCAGGTTTATGCTGGAAGCGGAAATCAGCCACCCCGGGCATATTTTCCTGTTTTCCGCGCTTGCCAGCCAGGTGATAAGCAATGTTCCGGTTGCCGTGCTGTTTGCAAAGTTCACTGCGCATTGGGAAGCCCTGCTCTGGGGGGTAAGTGTCGGTGGTTTTGGCAGTCTTTTCGGGTCGTTGGCAAACCTGATTGCTTACAGGCTTTATATCAATCACAGCACGACAAATGATCCTGCCTTATTTACCGCAAAATTCCTTATAATCGGTTATGCGGCGTTTTTCGTGGCCACAGGATTGTATTTTTCTTTACAGAAAATGCCGTTCCTGTTTCCGTAGCCGTATTTGAGCGGCCGGGGAGGCCGGGTATTCGGCGTCGAAATCAACAGGGAATAAAAATGGGAAGAATCAAACAGATCTTGTTCATCATAGTTCTCTTGCCGGGCTATACAGCGCTGCTTTGTGCTGACGAAAGTGCCCCCTGGGGCAGGGCAGGCGTAATGGATATCGAATACGCGCCTGCGAAAGTATTGTATGACTTTGCCTCGGGTGGCGAGGATGATCTTGCCAGTGTGCTGGATCGGGCCGGGTATCTTTATAAACTCTATGGCTCTGATTCTCTCGATAGCTCGATCGTGGTTATTATCCATGGCAATGCGGTCCCTCTTTTTGCGATTGACAGGCTGGCGGAGCACAGGAATATTATGCAGCGGGCGCAAAGCCTGACGGTTGGCACTTCTATTGAGTTCAGGATGTGTCGCGCTGCAGCAAAGCTGTTGGGTTACGGGCCGGATGATATACACGGCTTCGTGAAAATGGTGCCAATGGCCGATGCGGAAATAGTCAGGTTGCAGCATGATGGTTATGCCTATATGCGTTAGTCTGCCCGTATGAACAAAGACGATATTGAGAAAATCAGGGAAAGCCTGCTGCGTCTGAGGTCAGAACTCCAGGCGCAGGAAGATGCATCCGGCGAGGCCGGTGAAACTGTGGAGCTGGACCAGTCCAGAGTAGGCAGGCTTTCCGTTGATCCAACGAGTACGCGTTGCATGAAGTGCGCCGACAGCTAAAATGGTGACAGTGGCAATCGCGTTGAGGGTGTAAGCATGGCGAAAAAAAATGTAGAAATGCCGGACAAGAACGGATATTTCGGCGAGTACGGTGGCCAGGTCATCCCGCCCCCGCTGATTGATATCATGAATGATATCAATGATGCCTATGACAAGGTCATCCAGACGCCGTCTTTTCAGAAAGAGCTGCAACAGTTGTATGCAGACTACGCCGGTCGTCCCAGCCCCGTCTATTTTGCCAAACGCCTGACTGATGCGGTCGGTGGCGCGCGTATGTTCTTCAAGCGCGAAGACCTGAATCACACCGGTGCCCATAAAATCAATCACTGTCTCGGCGAAGCCCTGCTGGCCAAATATATGGGCAAGACCAAAGTGCTGGCAGAAACAGGTGCGGGCCAGCACGGCGTGGCACTGGCCACGGCCTGTGCACTGGTTGGTGTTGAGTGTGAAATTCATATGGGTGAAATTGATATTGAAAAAGAGCATCCCAACGTCACCAAAATGAAAATCCTGGGCTGTAAGCTTGTACCCGTATCACGTGGTACGAGAACACTCAAGGATGCCGTCGACAGCGCTTTTGAAGAATATCTGAAAGACCCGGTTAATTACTTTTATGCCATTGGTTCGGTTGTCGGCCCGCACCCGTTCCCGGAAATTGTGCGTGACTTTCAGAGTGTCGTCGGCAGAGAGGCGCGTGCCCAGTTCCTGGAAAAGGAAGGCAAACTGCCGGATGTGCTTATGGCTTGTGTAGGCGGCGGTTCTAATGCAATAGGCCTGTTTACCGCATTCCTGGATGACGAGTCTGTCAGGATGATCGGTGTGGAACCGGCCGGCAAGGGGCTGGATACCGGTGAACACGCCGCGACGCTTACCCTGGGGAGCAAGGGGGCTATTCACGGTTTCGAATGTTACAGCCTGCAGGACAAGGAAGGTAACCCGCTGCCAGTCTATTCTATCGCTTCAGGTCTGGATTACCCGGGTGTCGGGCCGCAGCATTGCTACCTGAAAGATATCAAGCGTGTCGAGTATGAAACTATCGATGACAGGGAATGCCTGGATGCCTTTATGCAGATGTCCCGACTGGAAGGCATTATTCCCGCACTGGAGAGTGCACACGCGATTGCCTATGCCATGAAAATTGCAAAAGACATGTCCGCGGAGGAAACGATACTGGTCAATCTTTCCGGTCGCGGTGATAAGGACGCGGACTTTGTGGCAGATTACCTGTCGCTGTGATGCGCGTTGAATAATGCTGACTCTCTACCAGTTCCCGATATCCCATTACTGCGAGAAGATTCGCTGGGCGCTCGACCATAAAGGGCTGGATTACAG
>JAJRTU010000331.1 GCA_024278135.1 Gammaproteobacteria bacterium | reverse complement strand
TAATGACTTTTTCACGATTGAGCTCGTAGCTTTCGAACTCTTCCGGCGTACTGTCTTCATTCAGACTAAGCAATTTCACTTTTTTTCCTCCAGGTATTACAATTTTCGAGGGTAGAAACAAATGTTCCTTAATCCTGATCTCATAGACAGATGTATCGGCAAATATCGGATGAACACCGAGACCAAGCGACAGAAGCACTGCCGATATAAGCGGTTTATTTGTAAATTCCAACGGCATTATATATCGCATAACAATCCTATATCGACTCTGTCAGTATTTTTTTTGCCGGAAAGGATATGGTAAACAGTAATCCTGAATCAAATTCAGACGTTTCAAGATGCACGGTCGCGTCATGAAGTTCGGCGGTATATTGTACAATCGATAAACCCAGACCACATCCCGGTGATGTTGAGTGATGTCTGTCACCCCCAAGACGATAAAACCGTTCGAATACTCTATCATATTCATTAAAGGGAATGCCCGGACCGTCATCCATTATCTGTACAGTGCATTTATCCTCCTTGTCTCCAATCCTTATTAATATATTGCCGCCGTCCGGCGTGTATTTTATCGCATTGTGCAAAACATTCTTAATCATCGTTTCGACGGCGAAAGCATCACCAAAGATTTCACAGTGCTTACCTTCAAATTCCAGTGTTTGATGCTTCACATTAATCTCTTCAATGACGTCCTCAATCACATTGCGGGTAACATCGAACAGATCGATATTGGTAAACTGCGCTATATAGTGATCAGGCGTCATACGGTTCAGCAATATGATCTGTTCCACCAGATAATTAATGCGTCTTACCCCCTCCTCCAGTCTAATCGCAGATTTCGGCGGATCATCCAGATCATTCAAAAGGTTCTGTAAATGTATTTTGAGCGCCGCAATGGGTGTCCTGAGTTCATGTGCCACATCACTGTTAAATCGTTTTTCTCTTGAAAATGAACGCTCCAGTCTGCCCAGAAGGTCATTGGCGGAAGCCGCCAATGTGGTCAGTTCTTCAGGAATGGAATCGATTCGTATGGGTGTCAGATCGGTGACTCCCTTTGATCGCATCTGCGTTGCCAGTTCACGAATCGGCTTCAAGCCGAAGCTGACAATCAACCAGACCAGTATGCCGGTCAATGGAATGGAGATAACGATAGGAAATACCGATTCCAGTATGATCGCATCTGCCAGTTGATGACGAATATCATCGCGTTCCGCAACCATAATCCAGTTTGATTCCACTTCATCCAATTTTACGAATGTATGCCAACGATAACCTGAAAAATTGGTTTCTGAAAATCCAGGATGAAACTCAGTCATCGGAATATCCGGAGCATTCAATGATCGCAAAACCATCGTCTTCGCCCGATTGAATATCTGAAATGCGTTGTTTGATGTTTGTTGTTTGCCGGATGTATAAGTATCAACTGCTTCAATATCCTGATTTACGGGGATAGCGGTTAAAACAGCTGCCTGTTGACGTAATTGATCTTCAAACAGAAGCCGGGCCTCCTTCATGCTTTCGCTGTAACCATGCAAGGCCGTAAGAAAAGTGATTAGCGTTATGGTGGAGATAAGTACGACAACGAGAAAGGTTCTGATGGAAGTCACTGTTTTTTTATAATATACCCCAGGCCGCGAACAGTTTGGATATAGGCAGAGGGCAATTTCTTTCTCAGGTTATGAATATGTACTTCTATCGCATTGCTCGCAATCTGCTCACCCCAACTGTATAGTTTTGCCTCCAGATTTTCTTTTGTAAGAATAGCACCTGCGCTTTCCATCAGAGCTTTAAGAAGCATATATTCCCGCTTGGATAATTGCAGAATCTCATCATTTACACACACCTGTAATGTGCTTGTTGTCAAACTGACATTTCCTATGATTATCTCGTTGGTATTGACATTACTGAGTCTGCGTTCGAGCACCCTTAATCTGGCTATCAGTTCCTTCAGCTCAAAAGGTTTCGTGATATAGTCATCGGCACCGCCGTCCAGACCGGCCAGTTTGTCATCCAGCATATCCCGGGCAGTCAGGATCAGCACGGGTAACGACAATGTGGTTTTTCTTATTTTTCTCAATACATCAAGACCGTCCATATCAGGAAGCCCCAAATCCAGAATGAGGATATCAGGCGGCTCCACATTAATATGATTTAATGCTGCCTGACCCTGCTGAACATGATTTACAGTAAATCTTTCCCGCTGTATGGCTCGAATAATTCCATCAGCCAGGAGCAGGTCGTCTTCTACCAGTAATATATACATTTAATTGCTCATCAGGACGATTTCCTGACATATATTCAAGGGAAATTTATTTTACTTCTTTTTCCCGAACCAGGTCAGCTAATTCGCTGCTGAAACAGAAGGCCATAATTAACATATTTTCAAACTGAATCAGCAGATCTCCATGTTCTCCTGAAGATTCGAGCAAGCCATCCCGGACAGGTGTTAACGGTACAAAAATATATTACTGATGTCGAGTTTATCATTGAACACAGGTTCTCAAAAGACGACCACAGGCAAGTTACACCTTTCCCCCGGTAACAAACAAAAAACCTTCTTCATCAAGATAACCGAGATCACCCGTGTGAAAATATTCATCCCTGTATTCCGCCCGGCCTGGACAGACTTCAATATCATTACCCGAAATACAGATTTCATCGTCTATTATGTCTATTTTCAAATGAGGCAATGGTTTACCGACGCTGCCTGTCCTGTCCATGTCCGGTACATTGATACTCACAATTGACCCGGCTTCAGGCAGACTGTAACTTTCAAAAACAGGCCATCCCCGTGCTTTCGCATTTTGTATTAATGAATGTGAAACATCACCGTGTTCCAGCATAAGAATTTTTGAAATGAAAGGTAATTCGCCATCCTTTTTGACATAAGCCATCAGCAGGGATAACAATTTCGATGGCAAAATCATACTGTCCGGTTCCATTTGTTTTAATCTTGATACGAATCGTTCTGTATTAATGTCGGAAATATCACTGATTCCAGGCACCCTTATATCTGTGATATGTATCGATCCGCCGCCAGTCAACGGAACATATATACCCGCTATATTTTCCAGCAGTGTGCTCAGCGGAAGCAAACAAAGATGTTTCCTCAGCGACAGACCTTTAAAGCGTTCCAGCAATCCTGTTGTCACCTGGTCTATCAGCCCTTCTTCAAGACGCACTCCTTCCGGCTCATGACCTGCATCTGCAGGAAATGTAATCTTGGTGCAATATTCAATTGCATCGGTTTTTTTATCTGGAGAATATATCTTGAGAATATCCAGGCCCAGCAATTTCGAGCAGCTGGAATATTTCATTTCCTGCTGACTGAAACGTTCACTGTCATCCGTAATGATGATATCCACACAGGTCGAATCAAGAATATGAAACAGTTGCTGATTGGAAAAACAGGCAGGTAAAGCAATATGTGTAACACCACTGATTAAACTGGCCAGATCTATTACTATCCATTCAATCGTGTTTCCAACATATACACCAAGACATTTTATTTTCGATTGTTCAAGCCAGTCCGCAAAATCAAATGCCGTTGACAGCAGCTCTTTGTAGGTAATATTTTTATCTTCAGAGATGATGGCTGCTTTATCCGGATATTGATCAACAACCTGAATAATTCGACTTATGATTTTGCTAGTCACCCCTGATCCGCCATTGTTCTGCAAGCTTCTGTAATTTCTCTGAAAACAGAGACAATGATGAATCCATTAATACATTTTTTCTCAATACAGACAGAGCAGCCGGAATATAACAAAACAAAGTCTCCGGTTTGTCATCAATATATTTTTTCCATTGATCTTTATCCTTCCCTGTCATATCAACAGCAGCATTGCCGGAATGGAGCAGGGTGTAATCCATCTTCTTCAGCAAATACCCGACTTCCGGATTTGCATCAAGAATTGCCCATTTACGGTCGATCCGGGACAAAAAATCAAAAAGTAAAATAAATAATAATCGATCGCTTCCTGTCCATGTTGAAACAACATTGCCGATTTCTACGATACTTCCTCTTGGAATCGCCGTTTTAAAATGCATTCCTATTTCCTGCTCTACGGGAAGTCGCAGTCGTTTTTCAAGGTGGAGTGGTCCCGATTCCGCCAAACGTATTCCTGCTGCCGCGAATACGCGGTCATTACAATGCAGGGATAAAATGTGAGGAAATATATGCTGTACATTACCGGATGCGCGTTTATTGAGCTTGCTGTGAATATAGCTGTCTATTGGCAACTGTTGACAGCCGCTTCTGTCATGCAAAGAAATATTCACACCTGAAACAAACGGTAAGCGAGTCAGTATTTTACCGGTAATACCTGTTGTATCCCGCGGAGATAGTGAACTATACGGCACCAATATATTCCCTGCTGTGTAAAATACCGGATGTGTGATATTTACAGTGATTCAGGAAATGCTGATGTGACAATCTTTCCTGCAACACTGTGTCCACCCGTCACCAATATCATTACGGCTCAATAATCTCGTAAGCAGTTGGCCTCGGACCCAGGTTCATATCTGCCATACGATCAAACATAATGTTGATTGCTGCGCGCACGTCATCTTTCAGGCATATTGTGTCATCGTTGCTGAACATGCGGATATGATCTTCCGCACATCCACGTCCTACTCGGGATGCCGCTTTGAGGGCTTCATCGTAGTGAGCATGGCTCCACTGCAGAGATTGTTGACAAAGTGTTGTGATCTGCCCGGCCAGACGGTGACCCAGCGTTTTTTTTACAAGATTCAGACCTACAGGCAATGGCAGTCCTGTATCCTTACACCAGGTCGCACCAAGGTCGCACACCATTTTCAATCCTTTCTCCCTGAAAAACAGAAGCTCCTCATGGATCAGTACACCGGCGTCATATTCACCTTCGATAACCTTGTCGCTGATCAGATCGTACTGCTCCTCGATCAACTTCGCACCTTCACAGTACATCAACGCAAGCACGCCCCCGGTAGTCGGCATT
>JAJRTU010000028.1 GCA_024278135.1 Gammaproteobacteria bacterium | reverse complement strand
TCACCCCGATGTCAATCCCGGAGAAATGCGCGCACTGGCGCAATTAATGACCTGGAAATCAGCGCTGATCGATATTCCCTTCGGAGGTGCCAAGGGCGGGATCGCCGTTGATCCACAAACGCTGGACACAACCGAACTGGAACAGTTGTCCAAACGTTTTCGTCAGAAAATGGCCCCCATCATCGGTGTGCACAAGGATATTCCAGCACCTGATGTCGGCACCGGCCCAAAGGTGATGGCCTGGTTGCTGGAGGAATACAGTAAAACTCACGGTTTCAGTCCGGCCATCGTGACCGGCAAGCCGATAGAAGTAGGTGGCTCGGCAGGGCGTCTGGAAGCGACTGGTTATGGTGTGGCTCATCTCACCGGCAAGGCGGCGGCTGATCTTTCGATGACGCCGGAGTCAAGCAAAGTCGTGATACAGGGTTTTGGCAACGTTGGTTCTCACGCCGCTGTCAAGTTGGCGGAAATGGGGTTTCAGGTGATCGGTCTTTCCGATGTTCACGGTGGCGTGATCTGTGAAAATGGCATCAATGTGACGGCCGCCATTGAACATACAGCCACTACCGGAAGTTTGCGGGAGCTTGCCGGCACCGAGGCTGTATCCAATGAGGAGTTATTGACATATCCCTGTGATATTTTAATTCCGGCTGCTCTCGAAGGCACTATAAATTGTGATAACGAATCTGCTGTCAAGGCACGGATTATTGTTGAAGCCGCCAATATGCCGATTACGCATACGGCGGATGAAAATCTTCGCCAACGAGGTGTAGTGATAATACCTGATCTGCTGGCCAATGCCGGAGGTGTTCTTGTTTCCTACTATGAGTGGGTGCAGAATCTCCAGCAGTTTCCGTGGGAGAGGGATACAGTGATTCAGCATCTTGAGCAACGGCTGTCGAAGGTATATGACCTTGTTCGTGATCTGAGCCGCGAGCGCCAGGTGGATTTGCGCACGGTGGCATACGAACTGGCCATTAAACGGGTTGCCGAAGCTATAAGTTTACGTGGGTTTTAATTTGCCCCTGGTTTTCAATCCTGCGGAGCAAAGACCGGTTTTCCTGCAGGTAATTCTGGGCGCTGTCATTGGCATTATCCTGTTACACCCATTGAATATGGCTGTCGTCTGGTTTGAACTGAGTGAGTTTCAGGCAGTAGGCAGTCTGTGGGGGTTTCTGGCCAACCGTCTTGAACCGCCGTTCTCCACTGAAATGGTGGTAATGACAGTTCTGTATGGTTTTCTAGGCGGCAGTATTGGTTTCGCATTCTCGTTATATCACCATAATTTACAACATCAATACAGAACCATCGGTTTTCTTACTCATCAACTGGATGTTGACCTCCCCTCTCTGATTAAAGGAGGAGAAAATGAATATATGGAATTTAAATCATCAGTACGGTGGGATTATCAGCAGGGGAAAGTCAATCACAAACTTGAGATGATCATTGCAAAGACACTTGCAGGGTTTTTGAATCATGATGGGGGCAGCTTGCTCGTCGGGGTAAGTGATACAGGCGATATTTTGGGTCTGGAAAATGATTATAAGACGCTCAGGCAAAAGAATCGTGATGGTTTCGAGCGATGTATAACTGATATTATCAGCACAAAGCTGGGTGGACATCTGTGTACACTTATACACTGCATGATTTATCGGCTTGAGGGACAGGATATTTGTCGAATTCTTGTAGAGCCTTCGGCGAATCCCGTATATCTGACGGATGGGGGTGTGTCAAAATATTTTGTACGTACGGGTAATGGCACACGAGAGCTTGATGCCCGTGAGGCTATGGCCCATATTGAACGGCGACAGCCATTATAAGGTTGAGTAACATCAGCTGTTATTGAATCAACTTCACAGTGAAAAAGTATTCAGGCCCGGACGATAACAGCCCTGTTTTTAAGGAGTATCATGAGCTCGCCTCAAATTACGACCAGCGTTGGTCTTCTTATATTTCATTGTCTCTGGAAGAGACGCTCAGAAGGCTTGTGTTTCAGCCCGGAGAATCGATTCTTGATGTTGGGTGTGGGACAGGAGAGTTGCTCTCCAGGTTGTTTGCGTCGGACCCCACGCTGCTTCTGTCAGGTACCGATCCTGTACCTGAGATGCTTAAAATGGCAAAGCAAAAGCTTGGCAGTACGGCTGTTTTAAAACACGGCTCTGCGGAAAGCCTGCCTTTTTCTGATCGGCAATTTGATGTTGTAATTTCTACAAATGCTTTTCATTATTTTCGAAATCCGGCGCTTGCCCTGATGGAAATGAAACGGGTATTGAACAAAGAAGGGCGGATTGTCATTACTGACTGGTGTGGTGATTATTTTATTTGCAGGGTTTGCAATTTTTTGTCCGGGAAATTCAGACCGGCGCACTATCGGATCTATGGTGAAAAAAAATTACGTGCTCTCCTTCACCAGGCCGGTTTCACAAGAGTTCGTATCGACAGCTATAAAATCGACTGGTTTTGGGGCTTGATGACGGCTTTGGCAATAAAATCCGATATAAATAACAGTACTGGAGAAAGAGAAATGTCATGTTAATATTCATTTCATCAGACTTTACAGTGCCGGCAGACTCCCGGGTGTTTTATATTCCGTCACGCAACAACTTTCATTGGCAGGCATAGATTGTCCGCGACAACAAACATCGACTATCCGGCCCTGGACAAGTCTTACGGTTAATCCTCATGGAGCATTTAACAACAGTCGGTGTCTATGCTTTTGCTTCCGGAATCACAATTTTAATCGGCGGTATTTTATCGAGACTGGATCGTTTTCCGGACAGTGAAAATAAACAGATAATCCTGCATGCCATTATTGCATTTGGAGGCGGGGTGCTCATTGCGGCTGTTGCCTTTGTTTTGGTTCCCGGGGGTATAGAATCACTTTCCATTCCGTATATCGTCGTTTTTTTTCTGTCCGGGACCGGTGTATTTTTTTATCTTGATCGAAAGCTGAGTGAGAGCGGCACTTCTGTACCCCAGTTGCTGGCAATGATGATGGATTTTATTCCGGAAGCGATTGCTTTGGGGGCCGTCTTTGCACACGATAAAAATACAGGCTTGTTACTGGCGATCTTCATAGGGTTGCAGAATTTACCGGAGGGATTCAATTCATTTAAAGAACTGGTGAATCACGGGTTCTCTCCAAACAAATCATTATTGATATTACTGCCACTGAGTCTGATCGGTGTACTCGCTTCCTGTGTGGGTTTTATTTTTCTGCACAATCACCCGACAACGATCGCTGCATTGATGTTGTTCGCAGGAGGCGGGATAATTTATCTGACGTTTCAGGACATAGCACCTATGTCTTACATGAAAACATACAGAAGTCCGGCACTGGGCGCACCACTGGGTTTTTTTGTCGGCATGTTGGGACAAAAGTTGGTGGGATAGGAATATTATAATCCAGTATGCCCGGTCGGATATCGACCTCTCCTTCGGCCGAATGATCTCCGAGCCGGGCAATAGCATAACGAAATTACGAGATTCATTACACCATTTTCAGCGGGGGACTATTCATTGTCTGACCCCTCATCAGCTCTCTTTGAATAAGCGATACATCAGGAAGTATCAAACAGATCCGTCAAGCCGTCGATTTCCTTTACGGCACTCTTCTCTGCTCAGCATCCCATCATGGTCAAAATCAAACTTCGGAAAATGAGAAGCCATTACCGGCTGAAACCCGGTATAGTACTGGCTGTGGGTCAGCCTGGCGATTTCCACTTTTTTGGTAGAGTCTCTGCTTATAACAACTGTCCAGGGATCGATTCTCTTAAAAGCCACTTCCGGAGAATAAAGGCCTGTAACATTTTTCTCTTTACGGATTTGACGGCTGCTGTTCGCATCTGACTTGTATATGATCACGGTCCACGGATCGATTCTTTTAAAACTTTCCTCTGCCGAATAGGCGCTTGTTACAAAAAAAGCACTCAGTATTACTGCTGATAATATTTTTTTATCCATGGTCTGTTTCCTCCTGTCGAAAACATTAATCGGATTGTTATAGAAAGCCTAGAACCTGTGTGGGGGTAAAGGTCAAGGCCTCACAATTTGAAAAACAGTTTATTCCAGTTGATTTTTGATCTAAATCAAAAATCAACTGGAATAAGTGAATTGTTCGCTCCCGTTTGCTTGACCTATGTCTTGCCAACAGGTTGTACACTTTAAAAAACGCTGACTAATCGGCGTTTCCTTAATCAATTGAACCAGCATGATTGGAGTGAATATATTATGAACAGGAAAACATTATCAATGGCTGTACTCAGTATATTTTTCGTTACGGGTGCTTATGCGGCAGAGGAAAGTTTTAAAAGAATCGATCCGTGGACCGTGATCATAAAACGAGCGGATACTAATAATGATGGCAAGCTTACCCCGGCGGAGATCATCAATTTCAAGCATTCGGATCGCTATACAGGGTTCCAGCCATTTATGGCTTCCCATTTTCCGAAGTTTGATTTCAACAAAGACGGTGTCCTGACAATAGAAGAATGTCGTCGAGGGATGAAGCAGCTGGATTATACGGATAGCCAGGTGACGCGGGAATTCAACCGCGACTATTACGGTTTTCGCGCCTTATTGGAGGAAGAGATAGAAAGAGATGCCCGGTAAAGGGCAGTTGATTCAACTCAGGGATCTTTGATCTCTCCAGGTTTGAGGGTGGGGGGCTGAAATATTGAGATTTACAGTATTTGTGTTCATATCTCAGCCCCTGCCCCAACCGTTTTAACCATGAGGCAGAAGAATTTGACCTGTGTGCAGCACCAGGGTTATATACTGAGTTTAAATGACAGGCGACCCAAACCATGATCCAGAAGATACAGGCAACTAAAGAAGGAGAAATCCCATGTTTCTCGTAAGTGAAATGGCAAAACAATGTGAAGTAACGGCTGATGCCATCCGTTACTACACCCGACTCGGTCTGCTTAAACCGGAGCGTAATTCAGAGAATGATTACAGGCTCTACAAGCAAGTGGACATGAAACGGCTGAAATTTATTCACCGGGCAAAACACCTTGGCTTTACACTTGCCGAGATTACCCAAATTTTCCAGGAATGTGAACACGGTAAATCCCCATGTCCGAAGGTGAGGGATATCATACAACGTCGCATCGTTGAGAACAGAAAGAAAATCGACCAGGCGCTGAAACTTCAGGAGCGTATGGAACAGGCATTGGCCAACTGGGAAGAAATGCCGGATGGTGTTCCAGATGGTCACACGACCTGTATGTTAATTGAATCGTTTGATGAAGATTGAATCACAGGTGAAAGTGTGGCTGTCAGCCCGAAATCTGAATGGTGTCGTGGCGGATGGTAAACATTCTGACAATACTATGGACTTGATGGTAGATATGATCTCTGCTCCAGGGAATGTAAATAAACAGTAACCGAGAGGCACAATCCATGAATAAGCAAAAACAAATTGACAGTAGTACTGAACAGACTGATCAGTCATGTCACCATCATGAGAAAGGTGCTGAAAAGGCGCAGCATCAGTGTTGCCATCAGACCGATACCAAAGCATCCGATCAATCATGTCATCACGAGGCACCTGTCGAGAAGGCGCAGCACGAGTGCTGCCATGATACTTCGGCTGCTGAGTCGGAACATGGCTCCTGTCATCAACACCGGGACAACACAGCACCGAAAACAGCAGATGGGGGTGCATACTTTTGCCCGATGTGTCCGGGAGTGCAACAGGATGAGCCCGGAGATTGCCCCAAATGCGGGATGGCTCTGGAAACCCTTCTGGTTCCAACACCGGCAACCAGAACAGAATATACCTGCCCGATGCACCCGGAAGTGGTTCGGGATGAACCCGGTGATTGTCCAATCTGCGGGATGGCCCTCGAACCCAGTGATGTGATGGTCGAAGAGGAAGAAAACGTTGAACTGGTGCAGATGTCGCGCCGGTTCTGGTTCAGTCTGGCATTGTCACTACCCGTTTTTGTTATGGCAATGGTTGCCGATCTCGCACCCGGGGTGATGCAGGGTTTGATTGCCATGGGGCCCTTACAGTTAATTGAATTCGCACTGGCCACACCGGTGGTGCTCTGGGGAGGATGGCCCTTTTTTCAGCGTGGTTGGGATTCAATCGTAAATCGCAACTTGAATATGTTTACCCTTATAGCAATGGGTGTTGGTATCGCCTGGAGTTACAGCACGATAGCTCTGTTCATGCCGGAAATATTCCCGGAACTGGTCCGTCGCGCGGACGGTACTGTTGCAGTTTACTTTGAAGCGGCGGCCGTGATTGTAACACTCGTATTGTTGGGTCAGGTGTTGGAGTTACGTGCCCGCAGTAAAACCAATGCCGCCATTAAAATGTTGCTCGGTCTCGCACCCAAGACAGCCAGGATAGTGCGCGATGATGGCAATGAGGAAGATATTCCCATGGAACAGGTAATGCCCGGTGACAAGCTACGAGTACGTCCGGGTGAAAAGATACCTGTTGACGGTATTGTCATCGATGGCAGCAGTGTTGTTGATGAGTCGATGGTGACAGGAGAACCTGTCCCGGTCAGCAAGCAGGCCGGTGAGAGTCTGATCGGGGCGACGATCAATGGTACCGGAAGCCTGGTGATGAAAGCCGAGCGCGTTGGCAGTGACACTTTATTATCGCAGATAGTCCATATGGTTGCAGAAGCGCAGCGTAGCCGGGCACCGATTCAACGACTGGTTAATGTCATTTCGTCCTGGTTTGTACCGATTGTCGTATTATCTGCCGTAGCCACCTTTGTTGTATGGAGTACCTGGGGTCCGGAGCCACGGCTGGCTCACGCCATTATCAACGCAGTTGCTGTTCTGATTATTGCCTGTCCCTGTGCTCTGGGTCTCGCCACGCCAATGTCCATTATGGTGGGAACGGGAAAAGGGGCTCTCACCGGCGTATTGATAAAGAATGCCGAGTCTCTGGAAGTGATGGAGCAGATTGATACGCTTGTGGTTGATAAGACCGGAACCTTGACTGAAGGTCGGCCGAAACTTGCCTCTGTTGTTACAGCAGAAGGCTTCAGTGAAGAGAATATTTTATATTTGGGAGCCAGTCTGGAACGCAGCAGCGAACATCCGTTGGCGGAGGCCATTGTTAATGGTGCAAAAGACCGTGGTATCGAACCGGGTAAGGTCGATAATTTTTCTTCCGTCACTGGAATGGGTGTGCAGGGTGCTATTGACGATCATCAGGTGGCAATCGGTAACATCAGACTGCTGGATGAAATTTCCATTGCGGATAACCCCCTGGCCGAGAAGGCGGAGCAACTTCGTCAGGATGGCCAGACGGCGATGTTTGTCGTGGTCAATGAAAGGGTTGCCGGGATCATAGGTGTTGCCGATCCGATCAAAGCTTCCACGGCAGAAGCAATCGAGGCGCTACATCAGGAAGGGATCCAGATTGTGATGTTGACAGGTGACAGTCGGACGACGGCTGAAACCGTCGCCAGAAAACTCAACATCGATAATGTCGTGGCGGAAGTTCTGCCCGAACAAAAGGTTGCGACTGTCAAACAATTGCAGCAGAAAGGTCATAAAGTGGACATGGCCGGAGATGGTATCAATGATGCCCCCGCACTGGCCCAGGCGGAAGTGGGTATTGCCATGGGCACCGGTACAGATGTCGCCATGGAAAGCGCCGGTGTCACCCTTGTCAAAGGTGATCTGCGTGGCATTGTAAAAGCAAGGCGTCTGAGCCGGGCCACGATGAGAAATATCCGGCAGAATCTGTTTCTTGCATTTGTTTATAACTCGATGGGTGTGCCCATTGCCGCCGGTGTCCTGTATCCATTCTTTGGTTTGTTACTTTCACCGATTATTGCCGCCGCAGCGATGAGCCTGAGTTCCCTGTCTGTCATAATGAATGCTTTGCGTCTGCGAAACACACAATTGTAAAACAGATTTTTATGTTCTGTACGAAACACCGGTTTTTTTCACAATTAAATATACTGTGTTATGCGTGTATAGCTTCAATTCATTCAATATAAAGAGAGGTGGATAAAATGCGCGAATTTGCTTTCATCATATTAATGTTTTCTGTCATCTCTGTCGGTGCAGTTGAAGTGACGAGCGGGCAAGCGGAAGAAAGCCCGTTGCTTCTAAAAGATGGTTCGTATCTTTTTATAAGTGGCGACAATACCATGCGGATGGTGAACAAGGACGGCAAGCCCGTCAAAATGCAGGATGGTGTTGAAATGGAACTGGAAGATGGCACATTGATTATGATGAAACATAAAAAGATTTGGCGTCATATTCATGGAAAAATGAAGTAAGTCCATGTCGGCATATAACTCCTGGCAGGAAAACGAGCGTTTATATTGCGCCCTGTAATTCAACAATAGCATTAATTTGGAGAAGAGCTTCAATGAATGGATCTGATACAAAACCATCCGAGCGGAAACAGTATAACTTTATTCTGTGGATCTTCCTTGCCTTCATCCTGTATTTTTCAGTAAAAGAGCATTGGGTTCATATCGTGCCGTATTTGCCATGGCTGTTGCTTGCCGCCTGTCCTTTGATGCATGTCTTTATTCATGGGGGACACGGCCATACCAGTCATGGGAACGACAAAGAACACCCTGAGCGTTAACGTTCAAGAGAAGGGCTTGATGGATATGCCCTTAATTCAGCCATCTATTTGTTGAAGGGCTAAATAACAGTGCTTAAAGGTCGACTATAAGGCAGTATATTGACATGAACAGTATAAGTGGGCCGTACGTGCCAGGAATGTCGTATTCGAGCGTACTTGAACGTATTCACAGCGTGCCCGCTCTCAGTCCATGCTAATCGGCATTTTCATTTAAAATTACCTCCAGGCCCTTGGCTTTGGCGTACAGGCATTGATGCCAGGCCCAATACCCGGGTTTTACACATAAGAGTAAAACCAGTTTATTGAGCAAGATCAAAGTTTAATATTTTCAATTATATAAACTGGAAGCTGGTAAGTGAGGACAAACACATACTATGTTTCAACTTGATAATTTCCGTAAACACCGGCTTGTATTTGTTCTGGCAAGCGCATTGCTGGCGATGTGGCTGGTGGGTATGGTCTATGCCGCCTGTGCCAATGATCATGGTCATACCATGGCAACGGAGAACTCAGACAGTTGCTCTTTACTTTCTGAATCTGTATCGGACACGGGGCATTGCGGTGAAGCTGAAGCGAGTTGTGCTTCCTGTGCATCAGTACCCCAGACGCCGGTTCTATATTCATCACTGACTTTAGCCGATAAAAAAGACAGCACAAAAAACCTGTTTAATGAGTCGGTTTCATTAAAAGTCCCGATCCGCACCTTGGTGTCGCTCCTGGGTTACTCTGAAGGTATTGTTCATAACCCATCCCTCCATCCTTCTCAGAAATATCGCGTACTTCTGATTTAGATCGAACCGTGCCATGATGCACTGGCATCAGAGGACACTGATCGATTTTTTAATATTTCCCGTATCACAAGCCGTTCTGGGCTAATCGGTTCCGTTCCCGTATCAGTGTGTCGGTTATCGGCCTGGTCAATACTTTGTATCGTCACTGGATCAATGCCGTCTATATTCAATACAGGAGATAAAGAAATGAAAAAACGTATAAAAAATATTGTTGTGGGCGTATCCGTCTGTGGATGCCTGTCGTGGTCATTGGTCGTAAGTGCTGCCGATGACATCAGTGTATTACAGACTCGAATCAATGCCCTGGAGGCCCAGTTGACAGAGATTCGTACTTTGCTGGATCAGCAGGTGAAGGAAAGTGCGACAAAAGCGGAAGTGCTGTCTGTAAAAGAAGAGGTCAAAGAGGATATTCAGTTGGTAAAAAGCAGCCAGTATGAATGGAAAACCTATGATTCCAAGGTGCATATGGCGGGCTACGCCAACGTCGGTTATTCCGATGGGGGAAGGGGAAACGATGGTTTTGATGACCTGAAATTCAATCCGATTTTCCATTACGGATATAAAGACTTGCTGTTGCTGGAGTCGGAATTTGAATTTGAAATTGAGGATGGTCTAACCCAAATTTCACTGGAATATCTGACCGTGGACTGGTTTATCAATGATTACATGGCCTTGGTGGCCGGAAGGTTCCTCAGTCCGGTAGGTCAGTTTCAACAGAATTTGCACCCGGGCTGGATTAACAAGTTACCTACTGCCCCTGTTGGCTTTCGACACGATCAGGCGCAACCAGTAGCAGAAGTGGGCGTACAACTGCGTGGTGGCTTTACTGTACCTATACTTAATGATTCTTCATTGATGAACTACGCTGTCTACGTCGGTAACGGACCCCGGCTTGAGTTAAACCCCGGCGGCGATGAGATCGAAGCGGTGGAAGCGGTCGGATTCACTTCAGATGAGGACGATAACAAGACATTCGGCGGTCGTCTCGGCTTTCTTCCGATTCCCAATCTGGAGGTAGGTATCTCCGGTACCCTGGGTAATATTGCACTGGTCAATGAGTCGGACAGGGATTATGACGTACTGGGTTTTGATATGTTTTACCGCTGGAAAAACCTGAACCTGCGTGCAGAATATATTAAACAGAAAGTAGGTGCGCTGGCCGCCAGCGTGGCACCGGAAGGGCAGAAATGGGAGGCATGGTATACACAGGCTTCGTATAAATTATTGCCTACGAAATTTGAACTGGTTGCGCGCTATTCTGACTATAATTCGAAGCACGCCGATCAGGCCCAGGAACAGTGGGCTCTGGGTGTCAACTATCTTTTTGCCAATCAGGGCATGGCCAAATTTTCCTATGAATTTAATGATGGCTTGACCGGTGAGCCTACGGACGACAACAAGTTCCTGGTTCAACTCAGTTACGGTTTCTAGGGGGAACTTATCATGAAGACAATAATAATATTACTGAAAGTCGTCATTTTGCTGACGATAAATTTTTCGATTTTGTCCGGCCCTTTGCAGGCACGGGAAAAACCGGATATCAACCGTGGTGCGAAAGCCTGGGCGAATACCTGTTCGCGTTGCCATAACATGCGTCAGCCCAACGAGTTTAGAGACGATATCTGGGAGCCCATCGTATACCACATGCGATTACGGGCAGGTATTCCCGGTGATATGGCCAGAGACATCATGGCCTTCCTGCAATCAGGTAATTTCAGCGCCAGAAAGATTGCCGCGAAGACTGAAGCTTCGGCTGTCGAAAGTCCGGCGTCGACTTCCGGCACGGCAGCGGCGCAGAGTGGCAAAGCGATTTTCAACAGTACCTGTATCGCCTGTCATGGCGCTGATGGAAAGGGTACGATCCCAGGTGTTCCGAACTTGCAGACCCGATTGTCCCAGCCTGATGCGCTGTTGCTGCAGCACATCAAGGACGGTTTTCAGAGTCCCGGCTCGGTTATGGTCATGCCACCGCGTGGCGGTAATCCTGATTTATCCGATGCTGAACTCAAAAATGTACTGAAGTATATGCACGAGCAGTTCGGGCTTTGAACAGGCTACCCTGTTTCATTGCAGCCTGATAGCAGGGGAGGCGAGAATCCCTTCGGTAGTGCTGGTGTTATCACCAGCACTGTTTCCCTTGCTGTGGGGTTGCCAAAGCAGTACAAGTCTGCTCAGGTGTTGCTGATATTCAAAGCTATAATGGAGAAATCCATGCATAAATATATTTCAGTGGTATTTTTTTTGACAATGATTTCGGTTGGTGCGGTGGAACCCGATAAGTATCATCGTCCCTTACGACTGAAAGACGGCTCTTATCTGTTTATAAATATGGATGACACCACGGACATGTTGGATAAAAAGGGTTTCCCTGTAAAAATGAAGGACGGTGTTGAGATGGAACTGGAAGATGGCAGCCTCATTATGATGCAAAACAGGAAGGTGTGGCATCAGATAAATAATTTTAATGAATAGACCTGCAGCGTTGATATTTCCTGTGATAAGAACTCGAAGGTAAATGCCAGGTGATCTGACTGATGTTACACTAAAGCTTAAACTTTTCTCTCACTGCAGCTATGCCCTTGAAACCACCACCCCCACTGGAGACTCAGCGACTCAGGCTCCGGCTTGTTGAACAGGGTGATATTGGGGAGCTCTTTCAGATCAATGGGGATGATGCCGTCACACGTTTTCTTCCATACGCGACGTGGCAATCAACCGCTGATGGCGAGGCATGGTTTGATCGGATGTTTGCTTTGAACGCAATCGGGGCCACACTGCAGTTTGTTATCGTTGAAAGAAACACGGACAGCATTATTGGAACATGTCTTCTTTTTCGCCATGACGAGGAAAATGCACGTGCCGAGCTGGGCTATGCCATGAAACGCATACAGTGGAACAAAGGCTTTACATACGAGGCGCTGTCAGCTCTGATTACTTACGCCTTTGAGGTTTACGCACTGCGTCGTCTGGAAGCAGAGGTGGATCCGCTGAATATTGCTTCAAACCAGCTCCTTCTAAAGCTGGGGTTTTCATGCGAAGGTTTGTTGCGTCAGCGCTGGATAGCGAAAGGCCGTCCATACGATACCCATATCTATGGTTTACTCCGTGACGAATGGACGCATCATGTTGCGTATGTTACCAGATCTGAAAGTATCCCTGAAATCAAAGAATCCGGTTGGCTGGAATAAGACCGTGTCTGAATACATTGCAACCATAATATGGAATCGTGGAAATCAGCTCTTTGGTGACGGTAAATACAGCCGTGGTCATTTATGGGAATTTGACGGCGGTATCTCCGTACCTGCATCGGCCTCGCCGCAAGTTGTTCCTTCACCATTGTCGGTTGCGGCCAATGTCGATCCCGAAGAAGCTTTCGTTGCCGCTCTTTCCAGCTGTCACATGTTGTTTTTTCTTTCTGTTGCCGCAAAACAGGGCTACATTATTGACAGTTATACAGACCAGGCTGTCGGCACGATGGAGAGTGATGAATCTGGAAAGATCAGCATGATCAGGGTTGTTCTACGGCCAGAAGTGATATTCTCAGGCAGCACCCCTTGCTTGATCATTCTGGAGACAATGCACCACGAAGCACATGAATTATGTTTTATCGCGAATTCTGTTAAATCGGAAATTATCATAGAAGCAGTGAGGCAGTGACTGGTCTATGAGGAACAGGTAATTTGTTTCGTATGAATCTAAAGAGGTTAACCGGATTGGCGGAAATGTGCTCTCTGAGTGCAGCAAGAGCCACTTTTTAGAAACTCATTTCCGGTACCGTTTTCGGTACGGCTATTTCCCCAGCAGTTTTTTCTATGATTTCATCAACAGAAACATCGGGTGCCCGCTCTTTCAAATAAAACTTGCCATCGGCAATTTCTATATAAGCAAGATCAGTCACGACCTTGCTGATACAGCCGGCACCGGTCAATGGCAGCGTGCATTTTGACAGTAATTTAGATTCGCCGTGCTTGCTGGCGTGGGTCATGGTGACAATGATGTTGTCTGCACCGGCAACCAGATCCATGGCGCCGCCCATACCTTTGACGAGTTTACCGGGGATCATCCAGGAGGCGATATTGCCGTCCACATCCACTTCAAATGCACCAAGTACAGTCAGGTCGATGTGACCGCCGCGGATCATGGCGAAGGAGTCTGCAGAAGAGAAAATTGATGCGCCGGTCGCCGCAGTGACGGTTTGCTTGCCGGCGTTAATCATGTCAGCGTCCAGCTCTTCCTCGACAGGAAAGGGACCCATACCCAGCAAACCATTTTCTGATTGCATCATGACTTCTATTCCTTTCGGAACATAATTGGCGACAAGGGTCGGGATACCGATGCCAAGATTTACGTAGTATCCATCTTTCAGCTCACGTGCGACACGCATAGCCAGTTGTTCACGAGAAAGTGCCATAGTCTATTTTTCCTTCAAGCCTTGCGCAGCGTACACTTTTCGATGCGTTTTTCGAAAGTATTTTGAATCAGTCGATCCACATAAATACCTGGTGTATGAATCTGGTCGGGTTCCAGCTCGCCGGGTTCAACTATTTCCTCCACTTCAACGACAGTAATTTTTCCGGCAGTTGCCGCCAGGGGATTGAAATTCTGTGCAGTATGACGATAAATGACATTACCAAAGCGATCAGCCTTCCAGCCTCTTACAATGGCAAAATCACCCACAATGGATTCTTCCAGGATATATTGACGGCCATTAAATTCACGCTCTTCCTTGCCCTCACCAACGGGCGTGCCATAACCGGTAGCTGTAAAAAAAGCAGGAATGCCGGCGCCACCGGCTCGTATCTTTTCCGCCAGCGTCCCCTGCGGGGTCAACTCCACTTCAAGTTCACCATTGAGGAATTGCTTTTCAAATTCCGCATTTTCACCGACGTAGGACGAAATCATTTTTCTGATCTGTTTATCCTGCAACAACAGACCCAGACCGAAATCATGAATACCACAGTTGTTGGAGACAACAGTTAAGTCGCGAATACCCAATTTTTTTATCTGTGCGATGCTGCCTTCCGGGATACCGCAAAGACCAAAGCCACCAGCGATAATAGTCATACCATCTTCAAGTCCAGCCAGGGCCTCATCAAAACTGCTTACTACTTTATCAAATCCAGACACAGTCACCTCTGATTATTTTTGCTTCGGAAAAAGCTACAGTTTGTTCAGTAGCTTATCAACATCTTTCATAATTGATAAGAAGTATCTTGCATCAGGGTACTCAATACATTCTCAGGTAAACTTGTTTTTAGTAAAGCAGCCGTTCAGAGCGACAGGATCCTGTTTTCACGTCAAGTCGGTGATGACGGCAGTTGTTCCCTACCGGAACTTTATGAATGTATCGTTTTGCTGCGGGTGGGCTGCTGTGAATTTCAATTAATATTCAATGGTTACGAAATGGACAGATAAAAGGGGAAATTGGGAAAGTACGTCCTGATTCCGGTTTAGGTTTATCTGCAAATCAACTTGCGTTTCTTCTTGTCCTGCTCATTTTCATCCGGATAAATAACAGCCTCTTCCACATTATCCTGATATGTATTCAGCACGATCACCTGATCAGTACTGCCCGCTATGACTTGCTCATCTACTGCGGGGTATACAGCAGTGTGATACTCCAGATCATATACACCGTTCACTGTTATTGCTGAAAAGTCAGCGGGCATGATGATATTGGCAAAGTCCCCGACAAGGGTGGCGGCATTCAGGAAATCGTAGCTGTTGCCATCGACGGGATGATATGCTCCGTACAGCATTGCATTCAGGGTACCATCCAGGCTGGCAGTGCCGGAGACATCAATATGATCATACTCTATGCCCTGGTTTATCCCGCCAAGTTCAATATCAAGGACGCTGCTACTGGTGAGTGTCAGGTTGCCATTAATAATGATCGTCCCGGGTGAGGCCCCCGGGTTCAACGTGCCTTCATTAATAAGATCCAGGTTGAATGTCACATCATCCAGATTCAATATACCCCGATTGGTGATGTTTCCACTGCCCGACAGGACAACCTTACTCAAGGACAGGTTGACACCATCGGCCAGTATCAGGGAGGTATTTATATCGCCTCCACCCGGCTCCCAATTGCTGGCAACGGTGAATGTGCCTGTGCCCGCCAATGTGCCGCTATTTTGATTTAAGGTCGCTGTCCGTGCTGTTGTATTGACATTGAGTGCGCCACCTGAAATATGCGTGTTGCCTGTTATGTTGTAACTGGTCCCACTATTAATATTGGTGGTACCGCTGCTGAAAACCACATCACCCGACCCGGTGATAGCGGAAGATCCGACATTGTTGAGTCCCCCCGTGAACACCATCAAGCCATTATTCACCATCGCCACGCCCAGGGTGCTGTTATTAATATTCAGTGTACCATTGTTATTTACCGTGCCGCTGCCGCTCAATGTGCCACTCTCTACGGTCAAACTGCCACTGTTGCTCAGTACCAGAGAATCAACGACGGTAAGATTATCAACAACTACGGAGAACCCGGCGGGAATAGTCACGGTCACCCCGCCATTATCGATGGCAACCGTCTGTTTGGAGTTGGGCACAATACCGAGACTCCAGTTCCCGGCATTTGACCAGTCGCCACTGCCGCCCGTCCACTGATTGAGAAGATTACCCAGGATCAGACGGTACAGTCCTGCGTTGGGGTCGTTGGCTAGGCCGGTAAGGGGTAATGGAGTGGTGATCGTGGCAAAATCACCCAGCAGGGTGCCGGCATTTACGATATCAAAGGTATCACCACTGCCCCCGGGGAAGTTATCTGTCAGTATGACATTCAACCTACCACCAAGTGTTGCCGTACCCGTGATATTCAACAGATCAAAATCAGTACCGGGAATACCACCCGTTCCCGCAATGTCGATATCAATAATACTGGTCGTATCGAGATCCAGATCCCCTGCAATAGTAAGCATGCCTGGGGAAGTACCGGGTTTGATCCTGCCTGAGTTGAGCAGAGTGTCAGTTACATTGGCCGGATCAATCGTACCATTGCCCTGTAAAACGCCATCAACAGCATTGCTGAAGGTGGCGCCGGTCACTTCAAGCTTGCTTCCTCTCGCCACATCGATAGTGCCATGATTGTTAAAGCTATGAATTATTTGCAATGTGCCGCTATCGATATCAACAAGTCCGCTTGTTGTGTTATCAAAGAACAGTGTACCACCTGCGTTGTCAAAGCCGCCGGTACCGGTACCGGCGGACTTCAATAGCGTGCCGGTATTATTGAACGTAGCCGTACCTGCAGTGCTCACAATGGGCAGATCACTCCGCAGGTCAAAGGTCCCGGCATTGTTAAAAGTAGTGCCGTTATTCAGGCGTAGCAGAGGGGTGCAGCAGTTACCTGGACTGTAGATCACTATGCCCAGATTGTTTACCAGAACATTATCCAATGTCTGGGATGCGGCAGCACTCAGGTTCATCATTCCACCATTGTTAATGGTGAGCGTGCCGCTGCCGGCACCGTTAATTGTCGCCCCTTGCGTCCAGTTCATCGTATTCGGGCTGAGGCTGCCATTCAGGTTCACTATCCCACCCGAAAGCTGAAAGGTCGTCGGTGTCAGGGAGTTGTTCACCGTCAGCGTGCCGGCACTGAGGGCGAGGTTGGGTATAGTGATTGCGGCGTCAACGGTTAGCGTGCCGTTCTGTATTTCGGTGTTGCTGACAGTGTAGGCACTGCTGTTCAGGTTCAGCCTGGCGAAGGCCGGATTGCCTGTGATGTGGTTAACGAGTTGTACGGTGCCGTTCCCGCTGACGCTCGATGTTGAGGTCAGGGTACGGGTCTCGGCCACCTGCAACAGGCTACCCGCAGCAATGTCATAACTGCCCGAATCGCTGCCACCGAACTCCAGACGCAAGGTGCCGGAGGACAGCTGGGTGATGCCGCTGTTATTGTAGTAGACCCGGAACGGGGTGGTGCCGGTGGTGATCGCCCTGGTCAGCGTTCCCTCATTGTTGAAGGTGCTGTAGGTTGGACCGCCGCTGGTGTTAATCCAGCGTGCATCATTTTCGATATTGAAGGTGGCACCGTTCTTGTTGTTGGTGACCGCGCCATTCTCGCTGAACACGTCCCCGCTACCGGTCCAGGTGGCGGTGCCGAAGTTATTGAGCGTACGGGTGTCGAGTGTCTTTTTACCCGGACCGCTGATTGCCAGCGTTCCCGTGGGGGCGATGGTGGTCGAACCGGTACCGCTGATGGTGCCGCCTGACCAGTCGAGCGCACCGTTGACCGTGAGTGCTCCTGCGCCGGTCAGCGTGCCGCCGGTGAGAGTGAGATTGGCATTGATCTCCGACAGGCCCGCCAGGGAAAGACTGCCAGCGGAGAGGCTCAGGTTCTCATTGCTTTTCAGGCGTCTCACGCCGTCATTACCGCTGGAATGCGTAACGGTAATCAATGTACCCGTTACGTCAATCAGCACATCGAGATCCGGCGTTGGCAGCAAATCCGTACTCCAGTTGGTGGGACTCTGCCAAAGAAAATCATTTGCATCACCGTCCCAGCTGACAAAGTTCCCGGTACTGCTGACGATGGCAATCACGCTGCTTGCCCCCTCGGTAAACGGACTGTAGAGGTTGCCGAATGGCGGAATAACGCTGGCAAAAGTACCGGTATGGCTGGCGTAGGTGAGATGGGTGTAGCTTTCACCGACGCTGGTCGTGAATCCCCCCGTCGTATTGACAAGCAGCATGCCGTCGAGGGTGAGCGCGCCGGTGATATTGAGTTGGTCATAACCGTTGATTGCAACACCTGGTGTGGTGCCGCCAATCTCCATACCCAGGGTGCTGGAGGGAGTGAGAACCAGATTCCCTGCGATAGTGAGTGTACCGGTGGCACCGGTCCCGGCGGGTCGGATCGTGCCGTAGTTGATAAGGCCGGAGGCTGGAACGGCGATCGTACCGGTGCCCTCGATGATGCCCGTGGACTGATTATTGAAAGTGAGCGTCCCGCCACCGTTGACGAAGCCACTGGCACCAGTGCCGGCGGATTTGCTGAGGGTGCCGCTGTTGTTGAAAGTGGCGGTACCCACGGCGCTGCTGACCGTGTGGTCGGTAGTGAAGTCAAAGGTGCCGGTATTGTT
>JAJRTU010000330.1 GCA_024278135.1 Gammaproteobacteria bacterium | reverse complement strand
TACTGGAGGAGCTTATGAACGGGAACAAAATCGAATTACTGGCACCTTGCGGCAGTTGGGAGGCACTTCACGCCGTTGTTGCAGCGGGTGCGGACGCCATCTATTTTTCTGAAAAACGCTATGCCATGCGTCAACATGCCATGCATCTGAATTTCACCAGGGAAGAGCTGTCTGATGTCATCCACTATGCCCGGGAACACGGGGTCAGGACATATATCACGCTGAACAATTTGCTGACGCGTGAGGAACTGGATGAAATGCCGGAATATTTACTGTATTTGCAATCCACAGGTCCCGACGCTCTGATAATTCAGGATCTGGGTTTGCTGCACCTGATCAGGAAACTGAATATCCGTATCGATCTGCATGCAAGTACGATGATGAATGTTCACCATGCTGAAATGGCACGCTTTCTGAAAGGCTATGGTATTAAACGTATTATCACTTCGCGCGATATCACCATCTACGCAGCCAGGGAGATTGCAGAGCAAAGCGGTATTGAGGTGGAATACTTTGTCCACGGGGATATGTGTGTTGCGCAAGGTTCGCAGTGTCTGCACAGCGGTATTGCCAGTGAGTTCAGTGCCAACCGGGGTAAATGTTTGAAATCCTGCCGCTGGCAATGGAACCTGATGGAGCGGGACAGGAACAAGGTGCTGGCGGGTGTGGAAGAACAATATGTTCTGGCCCGCAAAGATATGTGTCTTTATCACCAGCTCCCTGAACTGATCAGCAACGGTATTCGATCTCTGAAGATCGAAGGCAGGGCCAGGACGGGAGATTATCTGCGGCCTGTTGTGGCGATATATCGCGAGGCCATCGATCGGTATTACGATGATCCCGGTGCCTATTCGACTGATTTTGATGCATTGAAAAGCTTACGCTCAAAAACCATTCGTGAAACGGGTACCAGCCATGCCTTCGGTAATCCCGGTGTGGGTTCCTCAGGGTTGTCGGGCAAAAAAGAGCCGCGTTTTTTTTCCATCGCGGTAGACGAAAGACCTTATGAAAAAATCGATAATGGAGAATCATACCCGATCCGGGCATCGGCTCACGGTAATGACAGGAAAGCCGAACTGAGTGTCCGCTGCATGTCTGAAGAGTCTGCCTTTGCCCTTCTGGATTCACCTTGTGACTGGATATATACGGGGGGCGAACATTTTTCAGGTCATAAAGAAAAGAACTGGAGGGCCGGAAGACTCCGGGAACTGATTATTGCATGTCACGATCACGGAAAAAAAGTGGGGATACAGACACCCCGCATTACGACCAGACGGGAATTCTGTGATATCGATATATTAATGGACAGTTTTGGCGATCAGCAGCCGGACGAACTTCTTATTCACAACATCGGCGCTCTGCATTATCTGGAGAGTAAAACGGATGTGCCCTTACACGCTGACTTTTCATTCAATATATGGAACCCGAACGCCGTCTCTTTACTCAACGGGCATGGCATCGATATATTCACGCCAGGACTGGAATTGACATTGTCCCAGATCCACGATCTGGCTGAGCAATCATCGCTAATGCAAATGGAATGCATGATACATGGTGCCATGCCGGGAATGCTGCTTGAATATTGCATCGTGGGTACACATATGACCGGGACCGGCAAGCATGATCCTTGTCCGGGACCGTGCAGCAGAAGCAATTATGCCATGCAGGACAAACTGGGGGAGTTGCATTGGCTGGAAACAGATCAATATTGCCGCAATCATCTGTTCATGGTGAAGGACCTGTGTACTATCGGTTTCCTTGATCAACTGCTTGCCACCGGCGCCAGTCGACTCAGGATTGAAGGTTTGTTGTATAACGCGGAGTATCTGAAAAAACTGGTCAATATTTATCATCGGGCATTGACAAAAAGAAGCTGCGATACAGGGCATTGGCTGGCGGAAATTGAAAACGGTGCGGAAAAAAAACTGACAGTCGGGGCTTACGGCAACGCCAGGGTCAATATCTCCAAACCCTGCAGTTCACTTCCTACGGATATGATCATCAGCTATCACGACAACAGCGCCTGATCATTACCGGGTTTTACTCTGTTCAAACAGCAGAATTGAGTTCGTTATCTGAAACAATATATCGGCTTTAAGCTTCAGTTAATAAAACGATGCTATTTTCAGATAAATTCTGGAAAGGTGAAGGATATGTCCCGTTATTTACTTTATCTGTTGTTGTTGTTCTCATTTGCCACCAATGCGGATGACAATATTCAAGCTTATGTTGTTGGCGATCCTGTTGAGGAGATTACGCTGAATGACCAGCATGATCTCGGCCACACTGTCGATGAAACTACAAAACTCATACTGTTCACTACGGGCATGAAAGGCGGGAAGGTGGTCAGGAAAGCCATCGAAGATAAAGAGGACGATTATCTTGCAAAGAGAAAAATCCTGTTTATCAGTAATATCAGCGGTATGCCCGGTTTTGTCGCGAGAACTTTTGCTTTGCCAAAAATGCGCAAGTACGGGTATTCCATCATGCTGGATAAAGAAGGCAATATGACCGAACGGTTTCCATCGCGGAAAAAAAATGTAACGCTCATTGAACTGGATAATCTCAGAATAAAGTCCATCCGTTTTACGAAGAAACCCGATGAGCTTGAGCAGGCCATCAATCAACTGCCTGAATGAAACGGGTTTCAGAAATTATGATCAGAAAAAACACTGGATTTTTGCTTTCAGCCGCCATTATGTTGCTGTTGACATCAGCCTGTTCCAATACACCTGCCAGGCGCAGCGGAGAGATGACCAGCCCTTTTCGCGCGCTCTACGATTTAATGATAAGAGAGAAAGTTACCGATGCCCGTTACCAGCAGGTTGTCGGCCATGACTACTTTCTGATCAATCTTCCTCTGCGCAATCAGTTGCAACAATACGGGGATCTACGAGACCTGGTTTCCAAAAAAGATTTTGTCATTGATATTCTTCAGACATCTGTAAAGCTCGGAGAAGAAGCGATGTCTCTCTATCTTTCCCGTATCTCGCCGGGGCAACTGGAACAATTCGCGATTGGGCATCCGGATCTGTTTGGTGATGCCAGTAAACTGTCCGAAGCCTATCGGCAATATGCTTTGCAGGCGGAGATGGCAGAAGTAAAGCGGGTGCGTAATACCGGTACTGTGGCCGCGCTGGATCGATACTGGAAATCGTTTACCGGCAATATTGAAGAATCGATCATGACCAAAGGTCGTTTGCAACGGGAGCTGGAGACTTTTTATGCAGTACCCTTCATCAAGGGCTGGATAGCCTATCACGAAGCAACAGACTATCGTGGCGCAGTCAAGCCGGATTTCAATCATTATGAAGTCTATATACCGTCGCTGGATGTCAACAAGCCAGAAAATATCTCTGCAGATAACTGGGCCCTGTTGCGGCACTTCGCTCCGGTTGTTGTTCACGAAATCAATCAGAATGCACCCTATTCCATAGAAAATGATCGTTTTGGGGAAGTTTATCTGACTGGTAAAACGCTGGCAGATGTCACTCCGCAGGTGGATACCACAAAGCCGACACTTTATGCCTATGTTGATCAGAAAACAATCCAGGGCGTCAATGTAAAACAACTGGTTTATACATTATGGCAACCGTCACATCCACAACTCAGCAGGCTGGATCCGGAAGCCGGACCCTTCGACGGCTGGAGCATTCGGGTGTCACTGGATGAAAATAATCAGCCTCTGGATTTTGAATCAGTATCCAATTGTGGTTGCTATTATAAAAATTTTCCGACGGATCGTCTTGAGCTGTTGGCAAGTAATGTTTTTCAGGAAAAACACAAAGACAAACGCTTTTATATTGAAAATGTGGTGAAGGGAAAATTCGACGCGATCGTTCCCGAACTGGTAACGGATATTGATGCAAATCAGGCCAATGATATTGTGATCTATTTTTCGGCCGGCCGGCATCAATTGATCACCATCCGTTCAAAACAACATGCAGAATTGCTGGATCAAACTTCAGAACCATACAGATATCAACTTCGCCATTATGACGAGTTGGAGAATCTGCCGTTTGCCGATCACCGGGCAAGTCTGTTCGGGACTGATGGTCTGGTAAGAAAAGCTCATCGTCCGGAATGTAAATTGCTGAAACCATCCGGTTTGTATCATGCCGGTCACCCCCGACAACGCGAGACGCAGATGATTTATTTCGATGAAGCAAAATTCGATGATCCGAATCTGTTGAGTACCTATCTACGACTGCCTCCGAATGCATTTGGTTTGAAAAATGATTGAGGAAAGCCTGTATTTTTCATCTGAAAACGTCAGTCTCGAAGCGAGGCTGGCGTATGATGATTCCGTTCAGGATCCCGTGGCCAAGGTTCTGTTGTGCCCCCCCCATCCTTTTCTGGGTGGAGATATGGAGAACAATGTGCTGACTCATATATCGAGAATGCTGGCCGATCACCACTTTATAGTATTCAAATTCAATTATCGGGGTATAGGAGAAAGCGAGACGGACAGGGACTTGCAGGAGGATCAAAAGTTGTTCTGGACAAATTCCACCTGTCCGGTTTATGAAGAAAAAATCCACATTGATTGTCAGGCCGCATACAGGACATTAACTGATCTTATGAATAGTGAATGGCCGGTTTACGTCATCGGTTATTCTTTTGGCTGTCTTCCTTCCATACAGCTCACTGTGGATCATGATATTCCAAAACTGGGAATGATTTCACCACCGATAAACAAATGGGAACTCAAAGTCGATCATTTATGCAACAGGCGACAGAAGAAGTTCTTTTATGCACCTGATGATTTTGCCTGTTCAGAGCAGGATATCCATGGACTGTATCAACAATTGCCCGAACCAAAATCCATACAATCCTTTCCCGAGGCGGATCACTTTTTTATTGGCAAAGAGCCGGAGCTTGCCTCTGCGGTAACAGAATTTCTTGTGGCATGAACATGGGGATGATGACCGGAAAAACACTCAGTTTGGCATATTCATCCTGCCCCAATGATACTTTTCTGTTCAGTGATATCGCTTCCGGGCGGGTGAGCATTGATGGCATCAAGTTTGATATCAATTTGCTTGATATTGACGAGTTGAACAATGCTGCGCTGGAAAGGCGTTACGATATTATCAAAGTCTCCTGTCATACTTATTTGCAGATCAGGGAACACTATACCTTGCTGGATACCGGTGCGGCAATCGGCTACGGCAGCGGACCGTTGCTGCTCTCATCACTGCCACGATCACTGAATGCGATGGAGGATTGCAGTATTGTTTTTCCGGGCAGGCATACTACGGCCTATCTGTTGTTTCAATTGCTCGGTATTGATACCGGCAAACATTTCTTCATTCCCTTTAACGAAATTATCGAGCGGGTTAAATCCGGGGAATTTGATTGTGGTGTCATCATCCACGAAAGCCGATTCACCTATAAAGAATCCGGTCTGCATTTTGTCTGTGACCTGGGTGAATGCTGGGAAAACGAAACAGGACTGCCTGTACCATTGGGTTGTTTTGTCATACGTAAAAATATAGCTGATGAATTTGCCAAAGAATTCGAAACACTGATGCGACGTTCACTTTCGGAACGTACTGTTGATGATGCCGGTGTTGATCCATATATTGTCAGCAACAGCCAGGAAATGAACCTGGAGGTGCTGAAAAATCATATCGAACTCTATGTCAATTCATTTACAGAGTCGTTGGGCAAAGCCGGTCGTCAGGCGATTGAGGCCCTGGCGGAACG
>JAJRTU010000329.1 GCA_024278135.1 Gammaproteobacteria bacterium | reverse complement strand
TACAGGATGTTAGGAAGTGTTCCTGAATTTTTCTTGTTATAGTTCAGGCGTAACGGCTTCACCGTCTGCAAGGTATTTTAACGTGATGTCCTGACTTTCACTATCTCTGAATAGAAATATTAATTTTATGCATAAACTAATCAGGCGTATCAAGAGCATGCTGGAGGCCAAGCAGCTCCTGTTGGCCGATACGCGCGGTGTCTGGCTGCTGGCCCTGTTGGGTCTGATTACCGGTACGCTGGCCGGCGCGATAGTCATTGTTTTCAGACTGCTGATAGAAATGATGCAATCCCGTTTTCTACCGGGTGCGGATCCTGAGAACTATGAAGCTCTGCAATGGGGCGAGCGATTAGCCCTGCCCACACTGGGCGGGGTGCTGCTGGGTCTGCTGTTTCTGGTCGTATCTCGTCACTCAATTCGACTCGGCGTGATCCATGTGATGGAACGGCTCGCCTATCACGAGGGGCATTTGCCGTTCAAAGCGGCCCTGATGCAATTCGTTGGCGGCACTATTGCCATCGTCTCTGGACATTCCGTCGGCAGGGAAGGGCCCAGCATCCATCTGGGCGCGACCGGCGCCAGTCTGATGGGGCAATGGCTGCACTTACCCAATAACAGTATTCGCACGCTGGTGGCCTGTGGCGCTGCCGCCGCTATTGCCGCCTCGTTTAATACCCCTTTGGCCGGCGTGATCTTCGCCATGGAAGTGGTGATGATGGAATACACCATCGCCGGTTTCACCCCGGTGATCCTGGCGGCGGTCAGCGCGACCACGTTGAATCGTCTGGTGTTTGACAGTTTACCGACGTTCATCGTGCCGGAACTGGCGCTGGCTTCATTCTGGGAGTTGCTGGTCATTGTCGGTATGGGGCTCAGTATCGGTGCGCTTGCTGCCGGTTTTATCCTGCTGCTGAATGCAATCACGAGAAAGGCACAGGTCCTGCCTGTCGCGTGGCGTATGTCACTCGGTGGTCTGGTGGTGGGCCTGTGTGCGGTGCTGGTGCCCCAGGTGATGGGGATTGGCTATGACACTGTCAATGCCGCATTGTTTGGCGATATGCTGATGACGAGCCTGTTGCTGGTATTGTTGCTGAAGCTGGTGGCAACGGCACTCAGCGTGGGTATGGGCATCCCTGCCGGACTGATCGGGCCGACATTGTTTATGGGGGCCATGTTCGGCTCGGCAGTGGGGCAGTTTCTGCAAGTGTTTTCCTCCGAAGTGTCGCATCCGGGCCTGTACGCCGTGCTGGGCATGGGGGCCATGATGGGGGCGACGCTGCAGGCCCCGTTGGCAGCCCTGCTGGCCTTGCTGGAACTGACCGGCAATGTCGATATTATTTTCCCCGCTATGCTGGCAATAGTCAGTGCCAATCTGGCTGCCAGGGAGTTGTTCAAACAGGATTCGGTTTATCTGGTACAAATGCAATCGATTGGCCTTGATTATCATCACGATCCCCTGTCCCAGTCCCTGCGCCGGCGGGCGGTGGGTTCGGTGATGAACACCTCTTTTGCCCTGTTGACGGGCAGTATCAGCCGTACTCAGGCGGAAAAGATATTGTCAAAAGACAGACCGGACTGGCTGATTATCAATCGTGATGAAGGAAAGCTGCTCATGCCTGCCGCGGATCTGGCCCGATACCTGGATAGCAGCGATTCCGAATTGACAGAGGATGAGCAGATTGAATTGACAGAAATCCCGTCGAAACGCCAACAATTGGCAGCAGTTCGCCAGCAATCCACACTACAGCAGGCTTACAGCATTCTCAATGAGACGGATGCCGAAGCCCTGTATGTTACCCGGCCTCTGGGTTCGGCAGCCGAGCGTATCTTTGGTATCGTCACTCGAGAACACATCGAAAAAAGCTATCGCCTCAAGAGCACAATTAATTAGTCGCAATTAACGATTGTGAGCAATTATCTGTGTCGAGGGCATGGAGTCCCCCGGCATAATCTGTTAGCATCTCCTGCCATTGTATGAGTCCATATTTTACTCTTATTGAACCACGTAACGGTTCTCATGAATCGATAAGAGTGTCTCCCCCAAAATTTACTGAAATTCAATTGACATTATGTTGACGCATTTTGTTTTCATCACAGGTGGCGTTGTTTCTTCACTGGGCAAGGGTATTTCATCGGCCTCTCTGGCGGCGCTGCTGGAAGCGCGCGGGCTGAAGGTGACATTGTTGAAACTCGATCCCTATATCAATGTTGATCCGGGCACCATGAGTCCTTTCCAGCATGGCGAGGTGTATGTGACCGAAGATGGCGCAGAAACCGATCTGGATCTGGGACATTATGAACGTTTTGTCCGCACCCGTATGGGCAGACGCAATAACTACACTACCGGCAGGATCTATTCTAACGTTATTCAAAAAGAAAGACGCGGGGAATACCTTGGCGGGACCGTGCAGGTCATTCCGCATATCACTGACGAAATCAAGTGCTGTATCATGCAGGGTGCCGGTGATGCCGAGATTGCCATGGTGGAAATTGGCGGCACCGTCGGTGATATCGAGTCGCAGCCCTTTCTTGAGGCGATACGG
>JAJRTU010000328.1 GCA_024278135.1 Gammaproteobacteria bacterium | reverse complement strand
GTTTTTATCGAGGTTCATAAAGAACCCCCGGATGTCCTCCTTCAGGTACCATGCCTGGCGGGTACCGTTGGCTGTCACTTTGTTAAGAAAGGTGCGCAGCCGGGTTATACCGCCGTGTACGCCTCTGCCGATCCTGCATGCATGGGAATCATGAATAAAGATCCGTTCATAAACCGGTTCCAGATACCCTACCAGCAGGTGGTGCACAACTCTGTCCCGAAAGTCAGCTGCAAATATTTCCCGCAGCTTTGGCCTGTCCTGGACAAAACAAATGGAAGTAGAGGGGTGGTAGGAGCGCTGCACAAGTTCCTGCCGCAAATCACAAAGATTATCAAGCAGACCCGCCTCAAATTGCATGGCATTAACAGTATGCCTTTTATTTTTGCGACAGGCCAGATAGGCGTTATAAAGATTTTCCAGGGAAAAGATATCATCCCTGTCGGTTATTATACCACCTGCCATGATGTTTTATACTCCGGCGCGAACACAACGAACGTAACGACTATTGGTCTTATTGTTGTTATTGTCATTGCCATTGTTGAAATTGATGTTCCAGGCATTATTCGTGTTATTTGCTATGATCACAAAACTCAGTTGGACTCTGTAATTTCAACTAGTTACTGGTACGGATTATGCCATACTTGCTTATGGCCCGCAAAATATTTTTCCTGAAAAACAAACTGGCCCAGATGTATATCTAATGCGTAATAACCTGAAATGTAACGACATATATAGAGGATTCCCCTGGATGTCCTCGACAGTGAAGGGCTTGGCAACGCCGTATTTTTATGATAAAGTATTGTACAAAAGCAGCAGTAGAGACTTATCGTGCAATACTTTATCAGGGACCCGTCATGCCGCAGGAAAAACTCGTTTCTCTTTTTTCACAGCAACCATGCTGGATGATCAAGCCTCTTGCCACGGCGATGGGGTATTCGGTACCCTCGACCAGAAGGTTTCTGGGAGAAACCGGCTATTACAGCAGCTTCACCCACAACGGAAAGTGGTACACCTTACAAACTATCCCTCACTTCGACAAAGACGGAATCTGGTTCTTCGATGTCATTGGTTTTTCCCGGGCCGGCAGCTTAACCAATACACTCATCAACCTGATTGTTCGGAGCCGGGCAGGAATGACAGCAGAACAACTTGGCATCAAGCTCCGCAGCCGTTGCCACTCTGTCTTGGTGCAATTGTACCGCCAACACAAAATTCAACGCCAAAAGCAGGGGCGCTCATACATTTACCTGGCAATGAATCCTTCCACTCAAGCTCTGCAGCTTCAAGCCTTGGAAGGGAAAAGCGTTTCCAGCCCCAAGCTGCCTGCGGAAATTGCGGTGTTGATCCTGGCGGAGTTTATCCGCCACCCCGATTTCAGCTTCGAAGAATTAGCCAAAGCGACTGCTCGTCAGCGTCGTATCGTACTGGGTGCAAATCAGATCGAAGATCTTTTTGCTCAGCATGGATTAAAAAAAACCACGCTGATTGCGGTTCCAAGGCCTTAAAGGCATTGAGTTACTGGCGGGAGCAAACAACCTTGGAGATATCGCCCTCATCCTTATTTCCCAACCCGCCGGTTATACACTTTGCACCCAGGTCTGAGTTTTGTCCTTGTTGCGACAGGCAACTCAAGGTACAGAAGACCAAATGTAAAACCGTACTCTGTATGACCGGACCGTTTGTTGCCCATGAGACCGTTGGGTTCTGCCACAACTGTAACCGTACCTTTCATTCAGAAGCACTTTTGCAAATAGTGCCAAAGCATTGCAATGTTGCCTATGATCTGCTCGTTTTTGTCGGTCAGGCCCTGTTCAGGCGATACCGCACCGTTCAAGAAATTCGCGCTGAGTTGATTGCGCGTAATATCCACATTTCTCCTTCTGAAATCGGCTACCTGGGGCGTAAGTTTATCATGTTACTTGCTGCCGCCCATCGCCGGGCCACACCAGGAATCAGACATTCGATGACAATGACTGGAGGGTATATCCTCCATCTCGATGCTACCCACGACGGAGACTCGTCGGCACTGATGACGGGGATAGACAGTCTAAGTCAATTTGTCCTTGCAAACGTAAAGATACCAACTGAACATTCTGATCATATCATTCCGTTTCTGAAAAAGATTGAAGCAGACTATGGCGTCCCCCTGGCCTGCGTCCACGATATGGGCACAGGTATTGGCAAAGCTGTTGCCGCGGTTTTCCAGGGTGCCCATGATTTTATCTGCCATTTTCATTTTCTCCGTGATATTGGCAAAGATTATCTGGAACCAGCATACACCAGACTGCGCAAGTGCCTTCGAAGTCATGGCACCAGTACCCGGTTGCACACACTGATGCGTGAGTTACGGTCACTGCTTACCGAGCATAATGACCAGACATCCACATTTACAAGAGCAGTCACCAATACTGAATCCCTGCAGAACAGTGAAACTGCCGCCCTGGCTTCCACCTACTCGCTGGTACTCTGGGCATTACAGGGAAAACACTGTGGTGACGGATATGGTTTCCCCTTTGATCGTCCTCTGCTGGGGTTTGCCGACCGTCTACTTACGCTTGAACAGCTTATGCTAAAATTATTGGAACTGCTCCTGGACAACGATAAGCCCAACAAAAACCAACCTGTCTTCAAACTACTTGCAGAAGCCTGTTTTGTCGCCGAAGACCAGGAACTCCGTGAAGCAGTGCATGAATTACATTGGCGCAGTCAGGTCTTTGACTCCCTGCGGACGGCCATGCGCATTGCTCCGGTGGGCGGAAGCCAAGGGTTGAACGATGAAGGCTCGACAACGGCCATGGCCACAATCCGTCAAGGTGTGGAGAGCTTTCGTCGTTTTCTCGATGAAACCACCGACCTGGTCACCGACAAACTGAGTAAAAAGATGGCTGGTCAAATCGATAAATACAGCGACAAACTTTTTGCCGACCCTATTACCGTGCAGACACCAATTGGTAAATCCACGATATATCCTCAGCGCACCAATAATATCCTTGAGCAGTTTTTTCGAAAGATCAGGCGCGGCTACCGGCGCAGAACAGGCAATAACTCAATGCACAGGGCGTTACAGACAATGCTGGCAGATACGCCGCTGGTGAGAAACCTGGTTAATTCTGACTACATGGAAATCCTCCTTGACGGAAAAGAGAATCTTGAGGAACTCTTTGCATCAATGGGGCAATCACTGATCGAGGAAGATAAAGGCATGCTTACAAATACCGACCGTATTCTGCCAGGATTTCGACCTCTGGCTGGTTTACCTTCGTTGCCTGACAAGTTAATTGAATCGCTTGCAGGGATACGGGATACGGTTAAATCCAACTGAATTTTGTTACAATAG
>JAJRTU010000327.1 GCA_024278135.1 Gammaproteobacteria bacterium | reverse complement strand
TTTGGTCGTGACCGACGCTACCCGATTACTTCAGGTTATCGGGAGTACTGATCCCGGGAGAGAGACCCCTTATCTGACGAGAATATCTTCCACTTCATTCAGACCGGGATGATTCGGATAATTCAACTCCAGCACCCGTAAGGCGTCTCCGGATAAATCATACATTTCCAGCACTTTGTAGGCCTTGGCCATCAGCACCAGAGCATCGGGAACCGCCGGTGTTCTCGGATAGGTTTCGATAACATAGCGGGCACGGTTGGCAGCGGCGACATAGGCACCGCGTGTCATATAGTAGTTCGCCACATGCACTTCATGTTGCGCCAGTATATTACGCAGATAAACCATACGCTTTTCCGCATCAGGGATATACTCGCTGTCTGGGTACTTTCTGGCTAATTCGGAAAAATCACGGAAGGCCTGTAATCCCGACGAGGGGTCACGTTGCGAGGTATCCAGCGGCAGGAAACGCTCGGTAAGGCCCTTGCCACGATTAAAATTCACCAGACCACGCAGATAATAGGCATAGTCTACATGGGGGTTTTGTGGATATAAACGGACAAAGCGGTCACATGCTGACAGGGCCGAATCATAATTCTCAGTTTTGTAATAGGCATACGCCAGATCCAGCAAAGACTGCTGTCCATAAACACCAAAGGGAAAACGCGTTTCCAGGAATTCGTAATATTCCACCGCCTTGCTGTAATAGCCGGATTCCAGCGCGCCCTTGGCCTCATTGTAAAGTCGGTCCACGGTCCAGTTTTTTGCCGATTCGTTCTCTTCTTTTCCGAAGAACGAGCAGGCGGAACTTGTCAGTAACAGTACCAGCAGCAATACGCGTATACTCATGAATTTACAGATGTCTGTCATAATTTGCAAAACAGTATAGTACTTCGAAAAAAGAATGTCTTATACACGAAAACCCGCAACATGCCGACTGAAAAATTAAGCCTGATCGTACCGGAAGACCTTGCCGGCAGGCGTCTGGATCAGGCGCTGGCCCATCTGTGCCCGCAACATTCACGTTCACGCCTGCAGGACTGGATACGCCATGGCTACGTGAAAGTAGACGATAAGACCCTGCGCCAACGAGACAGTGTCGCAACAGGCCAGTCCATCCTCATCGAAGCCGAGTTTGAGTCCCGGCAAACGTGGGAAAAGGAAGAAATCCCGCTGAATATAGTCCACGAAGACAGCTCATTAATTATTATCGACAAGCCGGCCGGCCTGGTGGTCCATCCTGGTGCGGGCAACCCCCGCCATACCTTGCTCAACGCCCTGCTCTACCATTATCCGCAGCTGGAGCAGGTTCCACGGGCGGGGATCGTACAAAGACTGGACAAGGACACATCCGGTTTGATGGTCATTGCCCTGACACCTCCAGCACATACCTATCTGGTACAGCAGTTGCAGCAGCGAAAGGTGAAACGGGAGTATCAGGCCATCGTTCACGGCGTAATGACAGCCGGCGGCAAGGTTGATGCACCCATTGGCAGACATCATATCCAGCGCAAACGCATGACGGTGACTGAAGCCGGCAAGCCCGCCTGCACACACTATCGTGTGCTGACCAAATTCCCTTCTTTCACCCACGTGCGATGTCAACTGGAGAGCGGCCGCACCCACCAGATTCGGGTGCATATGGCGCACATCCATTATCCCATTGTCGGTGATCCCCTCTATGGCGGTCGTAAACGGCTGCCGAAAAACTGCTCAACAGCACTCAGAGAAAAAATAGCACAATTCCCCCGTCAGGCCTTATTCGCCTGTCAGCTGGGTTTAGCCCACCCGGCAACAGGTGAAACATTGTCTTTCGCGATACCGCTACCGGATGATTTTCAATCTTTGCTGGACGCATTAAAGAATGAAGCGGAGTAAGCTCCCTTTCTGGATACCGGCTGACTGGCCGGCGCCGAAGGGCATCCGAGCGGGAACTACCACACGACAGGCGGGTTTCAGCTCGCCGCCCTACGCGGCGCTGAATTTAGCCAGGCATGTGGGCGATGACGCTGATACCGTCGAACAGAACCGCGCCCTGCTGCAATCCGAATTACAATTACCCTCCTCACCTCTCTGGCTGCAGCAGACTCATGGCCGGCAGGTGATCAGACATGACGAATGGAATGCCAATGTAACGGCCGATGCCTGTTACACGGATCAGCAGGGCATCGTCTGTGTCGTCCTCACAGCTGATTGCCTGCCTTTGTTACTGTGCAGTAAAGACGGTGGCCAACTTGCCGCTATACATCTGGGCTGGCGCGGTCTTTGCCAAAATATTATTGATGTAACCCTGTCTCGCTTCGATACGGATCACAGTGATATCCTCGCCTGGATAGGCCCACATGTACGTGTGAATAACTATGAAATCGGTGAGGATGTCCGTAGCGCCTGTTTGCAGGCTATTCCCGGCACGGAATATGCTTTTGCTTTTCAAGGGGACGGACACTGGCTCCTCAGCCTTGAGACATTGACCCGCCATAAACTTGTCAGCAGCGGTATATCAATGATATATGCCAGTGACAGATGCACATTTGAAGAACAGGCCAGTTTTTTTTCCTGTCGCCGGGAGAAGCTTACCGGTCGTATGGCCAGTTTGATCTGGATGGAAACTGAGAATACTTTAACCAGCTTGTAACTAATGAACTAAGATATATCTTACTCAGAAGTTCGCCGGGCCTGGATGTTCGTCGGCAGTTGTCCTCTGCAAGCCGACACACATCCAGAGCCGACGGACTCCAGCTGAAAGTCAAATAAGGAGAATGGTAATGAGTAATAACGATAAAAAAACACTTTCATTCAGCCAGAGTGTTAACCATATGGCGGATCGGGCATTCCAGGCTTTGGACATGGATCCAGGCATAGCCAATGCCATCAAGGCCTGTAATTCCACTATTCAAGTCAATTTTCCCGTCAATATCAAAGGCAAAATTGAGGTCTTTACCGGCTGGCGCGCCGTACACAGCAGTCATCGCCTGCCTGCCAAGGGTGGCATTCGTTTTGCCGTTATTGTTGATCAGGATGAAGTGGAAGCCCTGGCCTCGCTGATGACTTACAAGTGTGCCATTGTTGATGTTCCTTTTGGCGGATCCAAGGGCGGTTTACTCATCGATCCAGCTAAATATGATCGCGATGATATGGAGTTAATCACACGACGTTTTGCCCGGGAACTCATCCGCAAAGGCTTTCTGAGTCCGGCAACCAATGTGCCGGCACCGGACATGGGTACCGGTCAACGTGAAATGGCCTGGATTGCCGACACTTACAAGTTACTCCATCCAGAAGACATCAACCATAATGGTTGTGTGACCGGAAAACCCGTAGCCCATGGCGGCATTCGCGGCCGCACTGAAGCTACCGGACGCGGTGTGGTTTATGCCATACGTGAATTCTTCCGACACCCCGATGATGTCAAGACGGCGGGCTTGAGTGGCGGGCTGTCAGGTAAACGAATTGTCATTCAGGGCCTCGGGAACGTAGGCTATTACGCCGCAAAATTACTCGAGGAAGAAGACGATGCAAAGATTATTGCCATCATCGAAAGAGATGGTGCTCTAATCAATGACGACGGTCTGGCGATCGAGGCTGTTCGACAATACATTAATGAACACAAAACCATCAAGGGCTTCAGCGATGCCACTTTCACCGAGAACGGCAGCTCAGCGCTGGAATTAAAGTGCGACATCCTCATCCCGGCCGCGCTGGAAGCACAGATCACTGCAGACAATGCTGACAGGATCAAAACCAGTCTGATTGTCGAGGCAGCCAATGGTCCGGTGACCTTTGCCGCAGATGAAATTTTACGCTCGCGTGGCGTCACCATCTTGCCCGATGCCTATGTCAATGCGGGTGGCGTTACAGTCTCCTATTTTGAATGGATACGTAATTTATCCCACATTCGCTTCGGTCGTATGGAACGTCGTTTTGATGAAATGCGTGGCCAGCACCTTATCTCGGCAATGGAATCTCTGACAGATAAAACTGTACCGGACTGGATGCGAAATGAAATAGTACGTGGTGCGAATGAACTGGATCTGGTGCGCTCAGGTCTGGATGACACGATGCGCAATGCCTATCAGGAGCTCAGTGAAACCCTGCACAATAATGACAAGATTGAAGATTTTCGTACGGCAGCCTATGTCGTTGCCATTAACAAGATCTCGCGATCTTATTTCGATATAGGGGTTTATTAGGCGTCTGCCGGTTCCGGGTGTTCGGTCCGTAAATGTCGGGCAAGACTGCTCCAGGCCCGGCAGATTGCCGCTGCAGTAAAAACCAGCCGGAACGGCTTGCATCCATTGTACTGTTTAAACGGATTTTACCGGCCTTAAAATCAAATCTGGTGCTTGAATTTGTATCTTCCGCCCATATCTCACTTGTAACAACCACAAACCCGAGCGACGAAGAACATGCGAGCAGATAAACTCACCAGCAAATTCCAACAAGCCCTGGCAGAAGCGCAGAGTCTGGCGCTTGGCCGTGATCACCAGTTTATCGAGCCCATACACGTGATGACTGCCCTGCTTGATCAGACCGGCGGTTCCAGCAGACACCTGCTTGATGCCGCCGGCGTTAATGTGAACCGCTTACGTTCGCAACTCGGTAATGCTCTTGATCAACTGGCGCAGGTCGAAGGCACAACTGGGGAAGTCCACGTCTCCAGGGATCTGGATCGCCTGCTCAACCTGACCGACAAATACGCCCAGCAACGCAAGGATGACTATATTTCCAGTGAACTTTTCGTACTCGCTGCACTGGAAGACAAGGGCGTATTGGGCAAGCTGCTGAAAGACAGTAATGCTGACAGAAAAGGGATTGAACAGGCTATAGAAGCCTTGCGCGGTGGGGAAAGTGTGAATGATCCCAATGCGGAGGAACAGCGCCAGGCACTGGAAAAATATACCATTGACCTGACAGAACGTGCGGAACAGGGCAAGCTGGATCCGGTGGTGGGACGTGATGACGAAATTCGCCGCACCATCCAGGTATTGCAAAGACGCACCAAGAACAATCCTGTGCTGATTGGCGAACCGGGTGTGGGCAAGACCGCCATTGTCGAAGGCCTGGCACAACGCATAGTCAATGCCGAGGTACCCGAAGCGCTGAAAAGCAAACGCCTGTTGATGCTGGATATGAGCCTGTTGATAGCAGGTGCGAAATATCGTGGCGAATTTGAAGAACGACTAAAAGCCGTTCTCAATGACTTGAACAAACAACAGGGTCAGATCATCCTGTTTATCGACGAAGTACATACGATGGTCGGTGCAGGCAAGGCCGAAGGTGCCATGGACGCCGGCAACATGTTGAAACCGGCCCTGGCCAGAGGTGAGTTGCATTGTATCGGTGCCACCACACTGGACGAGTACCGAGAGAATATTGAAAAGGATGCGGCACTGGAAAGACGCTTCCAGAAAGTGCTGGTGGGTGAACCCAGTGTCGTGGACACCATTGCCATCCTGCGCGGGCTCAAGGAACGCTACGAAGTCCACCACAATGTCCAGATCACCGATCCCGCCATTGTTGCCGCTGCGACCTTGTCCCATCGCTACATTACTGACAGACAATTACCGGACAAGGCGATCGATCTTATCGATGAGTCGGCAAGCCGTATCAGTATAGAAATCGATTCCAAGCCGGAGGTCATGGATAAGCTCGAACGACGATTGATTCAGATGAAAATCGAACGTGAAGCCCTGAAAAAGGAGACCGATGAGGCATCAATACAACGGTTGCAAAATCTGCAGGAAGAGATCGATGCAGTACAAAGAGAGTTTTCCGATCTGGAGGAAATCTGGATTGCCGAAAAGGCGGCTCTGCAAGGTAGCCATACTATTAAAGAAAAAATTGAAGCGGCGCGACTGGAATTCGATACGGCGAAACGCGCCGGTGATCTGAACCGTATGTCCTAATTGCAATACGGTCTGATCCCGGAACTGGAGAAGCAACTGGCTCAGGCCAGCGAGACGGAAATACAGGATATGCAACTGCTGCGGAACAAGGTGACGGAAAACGAGATCGCCGAAGTGGTTTCCCGGTGGACGGGGATCCCGGTGACGAAAATGCTGGAAGGGGAACGTGACAAACTGCTGCAAATGGAAGATGCCCTGCATCGTCGGGTCATCGGCCAGGACGAGGCAATCAACAGCATCGCCGACGCCATCCGCCGATCCCGCGCCGGGCTGGCCGATCCGAACCGACCCAACGGTTCCTTTCTGTTTCTGGGGCCCACCGGTGTAGGCAAAACCGAATTATGCAAGGCTCTCGCCGAGTTTTTGTTTGATTCTGAAGAGGCCCTGGTCCGCATCGATATGTCGGAATACATGGAAAAGCACTCGGTGGCCCGTCTCATCGGTGCGCCCCCCGGCTATGTCGGCTACGAACAGGGAGGATATCTCACTGAAATAGTCCGTCGTAAACCCTATTCTCTGATACTGCTGGACGAGGTGGAAAAAGCCCACCCTGATGTTTTCAATATTCTTTTGCAGGTACTGGACGATGGACGCCTGACCGATGGACATGGCCGTACAGTGGATTTTCGTAACACCGTCATAGTCATGACCTCCAACCTCGGTTCCGATCAAATTCAGCAGATGTCCGGCGATGCGGAATACGAAACGATGAAAAAAACGGTGCTGGAAATTGTCGCCCATCACTTTCGACCGGAATTCATCAACCGTATTGATGATCTGGTCGTCTTTCATGCATTGCAACAAAAGCAAATCAGGGCAATAGCGGAAATCCAGATAAAACGAGTAGCCGAACGCCTGGCAGAACAGGACCTGCAGATTCAGGTATCGGAGAAGGCTCAGGATCTATTGGGCAAGGCCGGTTTTGATCCGGTTTACGGTGCCAGGCCGCTGAAACGTGCCATTCAGGTACAACTGGAAACACCACTGGCAAAGGCCATATTGGCGGGTGAATTCAGTCCCGGCAGCCTGATTCTTGTTGACTGTATCGATGACGCACTGACTTTCCATCAGGGCCAGGAGAATTAATTCTTAATTATCATATAGATAGGCTTATTCTATCCGGAATCAGGAAACGGAGTCCTGCCTGGACGGCCAGCGGACACGCCTGCCGGCTCAGGCCTGGCTGAGTCTCTTCTTCCCTGTGAGCGGTACTGCTCACCCCGGTATTTCGAACCCGCCGATACCGGGATTCCGCCTTCGCTGAGCATCCACCTGCACGAAAGTCCGCATTGCCTCTTTTGAAGAGTCCTTCCGGCACGCTGCGCCGGTTCGGGAAACTTCGCCGATTCGCGCCCACAATCAAATAAAGGTGTTGGTTATTTTCTTCATATAATCTACTATTTAGCGTCAAATCGACAGAAAAAAGGTTACATCCCTATGGCTGCTTCAGCAAACAAAATCAACCTCAGTGGCTTGGCCCGCAAGCTGGTTCTGGATGGCTTGCTCGAAGCGGAAGCCGCCCAGGAGCACTTCCGGGGGGCGCTGAAAAAAAAGCAGCCTTTCGTCGCCTTTCTTGTTGAAAATAATCTCGTCCCCAGCAGCGAAATTGCGCTGGCCGCATCACAGGAATTCGGCGTGCCACTGCTGGAAATCGATTCTCTGGAACTGGATATCGATATCGTCAAGCTGGTCAAGAGTGACTTGATCAGAAAACACCATGCACTTCCCATCTTCAAACGCGGGAAGCGGCTTTACATTGCCTTGTCCGATCCGACCAATCTTCAGGCCCTGGATGAAATCAAGTTCGCTGTCAGTATGAATACCGAGGCGATCCTTGTTGAAGAGGACAAGCTGGCAAAAATCATTGACAGAACCCTGGAGGAAATGGAAGGTGGCCTGGGCGACATGGATGATGATGATCTGGATGAACTGGAGAATCTGGAGGTAGCAGACGAAGAGGCAGCGCAAGAAGATGAAGGCGGCGATATTGATGATGCCCCCGTGGTCAAGTTCGTTAACAAGGTGTTGCTGGACGCTATCAAGAAAGGCGCTTCGGACCTGCATTTTGAACCTTATGAAAAAATCTATCGGGTGAGATTTCGCATTGATGGCGTACTCACCGAGGTGGCCAAACCACCATTGGCACTGTCCTCCAAGATTGCCGCCAGGATTAAAGTCATGTCACGACTGGATGTGTCTGAACGCCGCGTCCCCCAGGACGGTCGTATTAAATTAAAACTGTCGAAGACCAAGTCCATCGATTTTCGTGTCAGCACCTGCCCGACCCTGTTTGGTGAAAAGACCGTTATGCGTATCCTTGATTCGGACGCAGCCGCCCTGCAGATCGATATGCTGGGCTACGAAGATGCACAAAAAGAAACCTTCCTGACCAATCTGCATAAGCCCTATGGCATGTTTCTGGTCACCGGCCCCACCGGTAGTGGCAAAACCGTCTCCCTTTACACCGGTATTGCCATTCTCAACCAGGTCGATATCAATATTTCGACTGCCGAAGACCCGGTGGAAATCAACCTGCCCGGCGTTAATCAGGTGCAGGTGGATGAACGCACCGGCATGACCTTTGAGAAAGCACTGAAAGCCTTCCTGCGTCAGGATCCGGACATCATACTGGTGGGAGAAATTCGTGATCTCGGCACTGCCGGTATCGCCGTGAAAGCTGCCCAGACCGGTCACATGGTGATGTCCACGCTGCACACCAATGACGCCCCGCAAACACTTACTCGATTGCAGGACATGGGTATTCAGGCCTTTGCCGTTGCCACTTCCATCAATCTGATCACAGGACAGCGCTTGTGTCGGCGTCTGCATCCTGAATACAGGAAGCCTCTGGAGATGCCGGAAGAATCGCTGCTGGACGAAGGCTATACCGAAGAAGATATCGAGAAAGGAGTAAAACTGTTTGAGCCTGTCACCGGCAACCCCGACTGTGAGAGCGGTTATAAAGGACGCTGCGGTATTTATCAGGTGATGAATATTTCTGATGCCATGAAACGCCTGATTATTGAAGGTGCCAACGCGGTTCAACTGGCCGACCAGGCGACTGCGGAAGGGATATGGGATATACGCCGTTCCGGCCTGGCAAAGGCCATGCAGGGAGTCACCTCCCTGACAGAAGTCAATCGAGTGACCATAGAATAGGAAAAGCATATGGCTAAATCTGCAAAAGCAGACATGTTTGTCTGGGAAGGTACTGACAAAAGCGGTAAACGCGTCAAAGGAGAGATGAGCGGCCAGAGCGATGCACTGGTAAAAGCCGTACTTCGCCGCCAGGGCGTTAAACCGCTTAAAGTCAGGAAAAAACCCAAACCCCTGTTTGGCAGTGGTGGCGGAAAAAAGATTACGCCGAAAGATATTACTGTGTTCAGCCGTCAATTGGCAACGATGATGTCTTCCGGCGTGCCTCTCGTACAGGCTTTCGAAATTGTGGGTCGTGGCCATGAAAACCCCAGTATGCAGGATCTTATTCTGGGCATTAAAGCGGATGTCGAAGCCGGTAACAGCCTGACTGATGCATTACGTAAAAAACCGCTGCAGTTTAATGATCTTTATTGCAATCTAGTCGAAGCAGGCGAGCAGGCGGGTATCCTCGAAGCCATCCTGCATAAGCTTGCCACCTATATGGAAAAGACAGAAGCGCTGAAATCCAAGATAAAGGCTGCCCTGTTTTATCCCGCCGCCGTTGTCGTTGTCGCATTTATCGTTGTTACCATTCTGATGATTTTTGTTATCCCACAGTTTTCGGATTTATTCAAAAACTTTGGCGCGGATTTGCCTGCGTTGACACAAATGTTGATCGATATGTCTAATTTTTTCGTCAAGTGGTGGTGGCTCATTATCGGTGGCGCGGGTGGCGCGGTATATGGCGCCCTGGAACTGAAGAAACGCTCGATAGCCGTACAACATTTTCTTGATCGCGCCAGTTTGAAAGCACCTGTACTCGGTGAAGTCATGGAAAAAGGGGCCATTGCCCGGTTTGCCCGGACTCTGGAAACCATGTTTGCCGCCGGGACACCGCTGGTAGAAGCCATGAGTTCTGTTGCCGGCGCCTGCGGAAATATTGTTTTCTATGAAGCGACAATGAAAATGAAAGACGATATATCAACGGGAACACAATTACAGTCTTCCATGCGTGATACGGGCTTGTTTCCGAATATGGTCGTGCAGATGGTGGCCATTGGTGAAGAATCCGGCGCCATCGACGCCATGCTCGGTAAAGTGGCCGACTGGTATGAGCAGGAAGTTGATGATGCGGTAGATGCGCTGACAAGCTTGCTCGAACCGGCCATCATGGCTTTCCTCGGCGTGGTTATCGGCGGTATTGTTATTGGCATGTATCTACCTATATTCAAGATGGGTGCTGCGGTATAAGGTCGTGACCCTGCTTTTCGCCGCCTGACACATAAGGCCGGGGCGACAGAGCTCTGGTCACGATTTGAATTGACAATAAAGGTGCCCTGAGGACCAATCCCAGAAAACTATCCGTGTATCTATTACATTACCTGCAAACAAACCCCATCGCTTTTTACGTCACCATTACTTTGTTGGGACTGATCGTCGGCAGTTTTCTGAACGTAGTCATTATTCGTTTGCCAAAAATGATGCATAAAGCGTGGCGCCGGGAATGTTGTGAGTTTATGGAGCTTGATGGGGCTGTGGGAATTGATGATGAAAGATATGATCTGATCCTGCCACGCTCCTGCTGTCCCCGGTGTCATCATCAAATCAGATTCTGGGAAAACATACCGGTAATCAGCTACCTCATACTGGCTGGAAAGTGCTCATCCTGCCATCAGCGGATTTCTATTCGCTATCCGGCAATTGAATTACTCAGTGCTGTTCTTGCGTTGGTGGTCGCCTGGCATTTCGGTTTCAGTATACAATTGATACCCGCATTGCTTCTGACCTGGGCCCTGATTGTACTGAGTTTTGTCGATATTGATCACCAGCTTCTACCTGATGACATTACCCTGCCCTTTCTGTGGTTGGGGTTATTATGTAATCTTTTCTCCGTTTTCACCAACGTCTACTCCAGTCTGGCAGGTGCCATGGCCGGCTACATGGTGCTTTGGCTGGTCTACATATTGTTCAAATTTGTGACCGGCAAGGAAGGCATGGGTCATGGCGATTTTAAACTTCTGGCGCTGTTGGGAGCATGGATGGGCTGGGAAATTCTGCCACTGACTATCATTCTTTCCTCTGTATGCGGTGCTGTCATTGGTGTCAGTATGATAGTGTTCGGCGGTCATGACAGGAAGCAGGCTATCCCCTTTGGTCCTTACCTGGCGATGGCGGGCTGGATCGCATTGATCTGGGGGCAGCAGATCAGTACGGCCTACCAACGCTGGTTAATCAATCCATGACACGTCCCCTGTGCATTGGCCTGACCGGAGGAATTGGCAGTGGCAAGACAAGTGCCACTGATATTTTTTCTGAGCTTGGTGTGCCTGTTATTGATGCTGATGCCATTTCCCACGAAGTGGTGCAGACAGGTCAACCCGCCCTGCAGTCGATTGCCGAGACATTTGGTGTAGAGGTGATTGGGGAAGATGGGCATTTGCGTCGGGATCATCTCAGGAAACTGATTTTTAATGATTTACCTGCGCGCAGGAAACTGGAAGCTATTATTCACCCGCTTGTATTTGATGGGATCGCAAAACGGATATGCCAGGTGACGTTCCCCTATTGTATTGTCAGCAGTCCTCTGTTACTGGAATCCAGTTCGGCACATGATATAGACAGGATTCTGGTAATAGATGTCCCCGAAACCTTACAAATTGAGCGAGCAAGTCAGCGGGACAGATCACAATCGACCGAAATAAAAAAGATCATAGACGCACAGATCAGCCGCCGGGAAAGACTGGATGCGGCGGATGATATTATTACCAACGACAGGGATCTATCTTTTTTAAGGGCTCAGGTTGAAACCTTACACAAAAAATATCTCGAAACTGCCACAGGAAAGACAATCGAATGTTGACAGGCCGGAAAACTGTTTTGAACGCTGGAGTATCTGCATCTCTTGACTGATCATGTGACATATGAGCAACCGTTGAATGAGCGCGTGCGCACATTCCTGCGTCTGGAACACCTGTTTGATGCAGAAGATCATTATCTGGTAAATTCAGGTGAATGGGACAGTCGCGCCTGCTTAAGTCTGCTGCTGGATATTATTGATATGCTGGGTCGTTCCGATGTCAAGACCGAGTTGATCAAGGAAATGGAACGCCATGCTCTTACGCTGGCGAGCCTGAAAAACAATCCTGGCGTGGATTTACAACGACTGACTTTGATCCTTGATGACATCAATCAACATCTGGAAGTGCTGCGCGACCCTGCTTGCCAGCCCGGGCAGCTGTTACGTCAGGATGAACTTGTTACGAGTATCAAGCAGCGAAGCTCAATTCCCGGTGGATCATGCAATTTCGATCTGCCGGCCTATCATCACTGGTTGCAACGCCCTGTAATTGAAAGAAATAAAGACCTTGAAAAATGGCGTGAGGATTTTCTGGTTATCAAGCGAAGTATCAGACTGGCATTGCATATGATAAGAAACAGCGCCAACCCGGTGATGGAAAAAGCAGTGAACGGTTTCTTTCAAAAACCCATTGAAGGCAATGTATCATGCCAGATGATTCGAGTTATCCTGCCTGCAGGTTCGGCCTTGTTCCCTGAAATCAGCGGGGGCAAGCATCGTTTTACCGTACGTTTTCTTGAGCAGAGCTCGACTGATGAACGACCTGTACAAACCAGAGAATCCATAGAATTTGAATTACACTGTTGTATCCTGTGAAAAAACAATTTTACTGCCCCAGCTGTAACAAAATAACAAGCTTGCGCAGTGACAACCGCTGGAGACCATTCTGCAGCGAACGTTGCAGTCTGATAGATCTGGGAGACTGGATAAATGGGAATAACAAAATTGCTTCTGAACAGGCGGAGTTCATCGACCCGGATTCAGAAGAAGACAAGATCCGACACTGACACCTTGGCATCTCCTGTACTCAAACTTTTGAACGTGTGCCAAGGCTACATCCCGTAGGATATAAGAAGCAGAGATTAACGCGCTTTCGTGCCTGTCCTGTTTTACTTCACTTCCTCCAATGAAGCTACTTGCCATTGGCCGCTTTGCAGCTCATATCAATTGCAATGCATTGATAATTTCCTTATTCGCCCCGGGGAATTCACGCTGCGTAAGTTCTGATACCGCCACCCATTCAATTATCTGCCCTTCCCTGCCGAAAATGTCCCCGTGCCAGTCCGAAACAAACCATACATCAAGCGTCACCTGTTGATCCGGGTAATCGTGATTGATACTCGTCAGAGCTTGACAACGGTCCACGACAAGATTCAACTCTTCAGACAACTCCCTTTTCAAGGCAGTGACGACATCTTCACCAACTTGACACTTACCACCGGGAAACTCCCAAAGTCCACCTTGATGGACATTGTGCGGGCGTTTGGCAATCAACACCTCGTCCCTGTCCCGATTGAAGATGACGCCAACAGCAATATGCAGACGACCATCAGGACTTTCACCCTCCTTGTTGAGACCGGACATTGTCAACTGCGGTATTCTGCATTTATTCTGATGTAGTCATGGGAAAAATCGCAGGTCCATACCGTTTCGCTGCATTGACCCAGTCCCAAATCGATCCGAATGATGATCTCCGGTTTCAACATCACTGCCTGACCGGCCTCTTCCGTATAGCTGTCCGCCTTCCCGCCCTTGTCGACGATACAGAGTTCATTCAAAAAGACTGAAATCTTTTCTGCTTCGATTTGTCCTGTACGCGAACGCCCTATCGCCGCAATAATACGTCCCCAGTTAGGATCAGCAGCAAACAGCGCTGTTTTCACCAGAGGTGATGTGGCAATGTCATAGGCAATATCCAGACACTGTGATTTCGAAGTTCCATTTTGAATATTCACGCTGACAAATTTGGTCGCCCCCTCTCCATCACGCACGATGGCCTGGGCCAGTTCGACGCAGACATCCGCTATGGCTTCCTGCAAACGTGAAATCCGGGGATCCTCAACGTCCTTGATTGACACTTCACTTTTACCGGTAGCCATCAACACACAGGCATCGTTGGTTGACGTGTCTCCATCCACACAAATCCGGTTGAAAGACAGATTAAGCACATTGTTCAGTATCTGGTTGAGCACATCCGTTGAAAGTCCCGCATCAGTGGCGATGAACGCCAGCATCGTCGCCATATCGGGTCTTATCATGCCCGAACCCTTGGCAATACCGGTTATTTGTACCGCTTTGTTTTCCAGCATGATCATCTTCGACACGCCCTTGGCCACCGTATCCGTTGTCATCATCGCCCGGGCGCCAGCCAGCCAGTTATCCTCATGCAAAGACGAGAGCAGGGCAGGAAAGGACTCCCTGATATTGTCCATGGGTAAAAACTCACCGATAACCCCGGTGGAAAACGGCAGTACCTGTCGGGGCTCGCAAGCGGCCTGTGCTGCCAGTATCCGGCAACTTGACACTGCATCCTGGTAACCGCGATCGCCGGTTCCGGCATTGGCGTTGCCGGCATTCACCAGGCAATATCGGGGACTTGTACTTTGCAGGTGTGTCTGTGCCACTTTCACCGGTGCCGCACAAAAGGCATTTTTCGTGAACACGGCAGCACAGCTACTGCCCTCAGCCAGCTCGATGAGAAAAATATCGTCCCTGTTGTTTTCATAAATTCCGGCATTGCAGGCTGCAAGCCTCACACCTGCTACAGGTGTCAGTTCCACGGGGTCTTTCAGTAACACAGGCACAATAAAATAGAAAAGGTCTGGATTGGAAACCGGAATGACCGGGCAAACATTTTAAGCAACGCCAAATCAGGCCAGCTTGCCATGACACTGCTTGTATTTCTTGCCCGAACCACAGGGGCAAGGTTCGTTACGACCTACTTTTCTCTGTTCCCTGACATAGGGTGTTTTCTCCGCTGCTGCGGCTTCATCTGCTTCTCCAGTCAGGGCATTGGGGGCTGATGGATGGTTGAAATTCATCTGTTGATTCTGCGTGCGATGCTCTACCGCCTCCACATCCTGTTCCGTACGGATCTGCACTCTGGCGAGAATACTTATCACTTCCTGTTTAATGTTATCCAGCATCTTTTCAAACATCTCGAATGCTTCACGCTTGTATTCCTGCTCCGGTTTCTTTGCCGCAAAACTTCGCAGCCCAATTCCCTGGCGCAGATAATCCATCGCAATGAGTTGTTCTTTCCAATGTCTGTCCAGTACATCCAGCATGAAGTCTTTCTCAATTCGTCTCATCAACTCGGAAGAAATGGATTTTTCCCTGTCGGCCGTTATCTGGTGAATATGCTCAATGACCTTCTCCCGCAGTCTTTCCTCGTTAAGCGAATCATCTTCTTCCAGCCACTTGTTGATATCAATAGAACAGCTAAATTCACGATCCAGCGCTTCTTGCAGACCCGACACATCCCATAATTCATCCAGGCTTCCCGGTGGGATATAACTGTCAATCAGACCGTGGATAATATCGTCACGCATAATCTGTATGTCAGCTTCAATGTCTTCAGTTTCCAGCAAGTCATTGCGCCATTCATAAATGACTTTACGCTGGTCGTTGGCAACGTCGTCGTATTGCAACAAATGTTTTCGCATATCGAAGTTGTGTGCCTCGACCTTACGTTGGGCATTTTCAATTGCCTTGGTAACGAGACCGGACTCTATCGCTTCGCCTTCCTCCATACCCAGCTTTTGCATAATACTGGCGACCTTATCGGAGGCAAATATCCTCATCAGATTATCTTCCAGCGACAGATAGAATCGGCTTGAACCCGGATCCCCCTGCCGCCCCGCACGTCCTCTCAGCTGGTTATCTATGCGCCGCGACTCATGCCGTTCCGTCCCCACAATACGCAAACCGCCACTGTCCAGTACCTGTTGATGGCGGCGTTTCCAGTCGTTGGTGATTTTTTCGACAGTTTCTTCGTCGGGGTTGTCCAGACGCTTGATCTCAGCTTCGTAATTCCCACCAAGCACGATATCAGTACCACGACCGGCCATATTTGTGGCGATGGTCACCGTGCCGCTGGTGCCGGCCTGGGCAATAATCTCCGCTTCTTTTTGATGAAACTTGGCATTTAACACCTGATGTTTGATATTTTCTTTCTTCAGCAGACCGGAAAGATATTCAGACACTTCAATGGATGCCGTGCCCACCAGCACCGGTTGGCCTTTTTCCACACATTCTTTTATGTCCTCGATAATCGCCGCAAACTTTTCCTTCGCCGTCAGGAATATCATGTCGGACTGATCATCTCTGATCATTGTCATGTGTGTGGGTATCACCACCACTTCCAGCCCATATATTTGCTGAAACTCAAAAGCTTCTGTATCAGCGGTGCCGGTCATACCGGAGAGCTTGTCATACAAGCGAAAATAATTCTGGTAGGTGATTGTCGCCAGCGTCTGATTCTCGTTTTGAATGGGAACACCTTCTTTTGCTTCTATCGCCTGATGCAGGCCGTCCGACCAGCGCCGCCCGGGCATGGTGCGCCCGGTAAATTCATCAACGATGACGACTTCATTTTCTTTAACAATGTAGTCCACATCATTTTGAAACAAATGATGTGCGCGCAAGGCCGCATTCAAATGGTGCAGTATCGGAATATTTATCGGGTCATATAAACTTTGACCGGCGGAGATAATGCCTGATTGCAAAAATAATTTTTCCACCTTTTCATGCCCCTCTTCCGTCAGATAGGCCTGTTTGGTTTTCTCATCCAGGGTAAAATCACCCGGACCATCCTCAACCAACTGCTTGACCAGTGAAGGGATGATTTTATTGATAGATACATAAAGATCGGAACGATCATCAACCGATCCGGAGATGATTAAAGGCGTTCTGGCTTCATCAATGAGAATGGAGTCCACCTCATCGACAATGGCATAGTTCAATCCCCGCTGCACCTGATCTTCCTTGACAAACTTCATGTTATCCCGCAGGTAATCAAAGCCGAATTCGTTATTGGTGCCGTAGGTAATATCTGCTGCATAGGCCTGTTTCCTTTCTTCATTATCCAGACCCGTTGTGATGACACCCGTGGTCATACCCAGAAATGAGTATATGGAACCCATCCAGTCCGCATCACGTTGCGCCAGATAGTCATTCACCGTAATAATGTGCACACCTTTACCCGTCAGCGCATTCAGATAGGCGGACAAAGTCGCCACCAGCGTTTTGCCCTCACCAGTACGCATTTCTGCAATATTGCCGTTATTCAGCACCATGCCGCCAATCAGCTGAACATCGAAATGACGCATGCCCAGACTGCGTTTCGAGGCTTCGCGTACCAGGGCAAAAGCTTCCGGCAGAATATCATCCAGTTTTGCACCTTCTGCGATTCGCGCCTTCAGCTTTTCCGTCTCGTGGGGGAATTCAAGGTCTGGTAATTTTTCCAGCCTTTCTTCCAGCTCGTTTATGCCGGCGACGGTTTTACCAAGACGCTTAATGACTCTCTCATTTCTGCTGCCAAACAGCGTCGTAAAAACTTTTCTTAACATAGTTCACTCATTTTCAAACAACAGGGTATTCAATATTGATGCCAATTAACAAAATACAAGAGCTCATCAACTTGCTCCATACATTCGCAAGCATCAATGTGACCAGGCTGACGACTGCTCGACAATGGTTTCACCACCAATCTCATTCTATCAACAGGCGGTTCTGACACGCCAACACATTATGTTCAATCAATTTACGCAACAAGAAGGGCCTGAGACTGCAGGTTACTTTAACGAGAGGTACTTGTTGGGGTTCAGATGTTTACCGTATCTGAGCACTTCAAAGTGAACGTGGGTACCGGTGCTGCGGCCTGTAGCACCCATTAAAGCGATAATTTCACCTTTTTCAATCTTCTCACCCACCGTGACAAGATTCTTCTTGTTATGCGCATAACGGGTGGTGTAACCATTACCATGGCTGATTTCAACAAGATCCCCGTAGCCGTAACGCAAACCCGACCAAATCACTATGCCGGCGGCCACAGCAGTAATAGGTGTTTCAGGTTTACCGGCAAAATCCACACCCTGATGGAACTCCTTTTTACCGCTGATGGGATCACTTCTGTAACCATAGAGAGAGGACATCCAACCACCCAGAGCAGGCCGTCCCTCGGGCAAGGTCTGCTCCTGTAAAGCACGATCGATCAACATCGATTCCATCGCAGTCAACTTCTCGCGCCTGTCGTTTAAAGTATGCTCAATATTGTCCAATGTCTCCGTCAAATCAGCGATAGCCATCGACTGTTGATCAGATTCAGGTATCGGCCCACCCATACCAGGCGTACTCATCACTCCGAATTCGATATCATCCAAATCGGCCATATCGGCGAGACGCGCTCCCAATGCATCTATTCGCATAACGTGTCCTTGCAGCAGACTGAGACGGCTGGCCATGGCATCCAGACTTTTCTCTGCATTCAACCTGACCTCGTTCAGGGTTTCCCCCTGTCTTTGCAGCTCTTTATACCAGAGAGAATTTGCCTGTCCCTTCACCGCCAGCAGAAATCTGGACGATGCCTGACTGCCATATTCCATACCGGAAATGAACAAAGCACTACAGAAGAGCAGAACACCGAGAAAAAACACACAAATCCCGACGGGACCTATGGAAAAAGAGGGTCGTTTGGCACTGGACTTGGAAACAATCAGGATATCCATTACTGGCAAGTCTGGTTACTATAGGCTATGACGAAGAACAAACAGAGAGGGATTGTGGAGATCCAGGGCCTGCTGGAACGGGATCAAGGTGCGCTCGCCGCTTTATACCGGCATGCATCTGAGTTACGTGTGTTCCAAAAAAAACTAAAAGCAAAACTACCTCCTCCTCTTTGTGACCAATTTGTTCTGGCAAATATCGACGGGGATACCTTGACCCTGCACACCGACAGCGCGGCCTGGGCAGCAAGGCTTCGCTTTCTTACCCCGAATATCCTTCAATCTGTACGGGAACTGTGCGGTACGAACTCCCCGCAAACCATTCGCATCAGGGTGGTACCACCCGTCAGCCAAAGCCCATCGCTGAAACGACCGATGCATCTTTCCAGCGAAAATGTACAACTGATAAAGGATACTGCCATTTCAATCACTGATCCCGTCCTGAAAGCTTCCCTCAATAAGCTCGCGCACGGTAAATCGTGATTATTATAATTAACCTGCCGGTATAGACTGCATAAAAGAGATGGGCAGGTTCACCTCATCGTCAAAGCTGACCAACTCCCAGGCATTTTCAGTCGCCAGCAGTTTCTTCAATAAATGATTATTCAGTTCATGACCTGATTTATATCCCTGAAAAGCACCTATCAGGCTGTGTCCAAGTAAATACAGGTCTCCTATAGCATCAAGAATCTTATGTTTGACGCATTCATCTTTATAACGCAGACCATCTTCATTTAAGACCCGATAATCATCGACCACCACAGCATTATCCAGACTTCCTCCCAATGCCAGATTATTCTCGCGCAATAATTCGACATCTCGCATAAAACCAAAGGTTCTTGCCCGACTCACCTCTTTAACAAAAGAGGTGGTGGAAAAATCAATTTCAGCGCGACAATTTTTTTCGTTGAAAGCCGGGTGATCAAATTCTATAGTGAAACCCACCTTAAAGCCGTTAAAAGGCTCAAACATCGCCCATTTGTCACCATCTTCAACTTTGACTCGCTTCTTAATGCGAAGAAATTGTTTCAATTCCTTCTGTTCTTCAACACCGGCAGATTGCACCAGAAAGACGAAAGGACCCGCACTGCCATCCATGATAGGTACTTCATCTGCACTCAAATCTATATAGGCATTATCAATGCCGAAACCAGCCAAAGCTGAAAGCAAATGTTCCACCGTTGATATGCGAACATTGTCCTTAATCAGCGTAGTAGAGAGTTTGGTATCCCCAACGTTATCGGGACTTGCCTGGATCTCGACGGTCGGTGCAACATCCACACGCCGAAATATGATCCCTGTGTTCGCCGCTGCCGGGCGCAGGGTTAAAAATACTTTTTTGCCAGTATGTAATCCGACACCCGTCGCCCGAATAACATTTTTTAATGTTCTTTGCCTTATCATATTATTATCCTTTTTTTGGCCGAGCCTCCCCTACGGCAACATACTGTTTTACGGGCAAATCTTCCTACTGTCAAGTTCAGTTTGTCGTATACACACCACTCCTTCCGGTCAAGATATCAGCCGCATTTTTGCGTTACGGGCCCGCATATCAACGAAGCAAGCAGAAATAACAGGCACTTTCATACCTTTATTTACATGTAAATTAATGATATCTATAATATTTATTGATCCAACCCTTGTGTTCAGTCGGCCTGCCGACGTAAAAATGCCGGTATATCCAGATAATCCGGATTTTCTGTCAGGGGGTCACTTGAATCCTGAGCATCCTGATTTCTCATGATGGTCGGGCGCTCCAGATCCTTGTAGTCCACCGCCGCTATGGCAGATTGCACCAGCTTCATCTTTGACACTTCGTCCCTGGCCTGATTGCCAAGACCGGTGGCAACGATGGTGACACGCATCTCACCGCTCATCTCCGGATCAATCACCGTACCCACCACCACAGTGGCATTTTCAGAGGCAAATTGCTTGATGGTGGTGCCCACCTCATCAAACTCTCCAATGGACAGATCCATACCGGCGGTAATATTCACGAGGATGCCCCTGGCGCCGGAAAGATTGATATCCTCCAGCAACGGACTGGAAATAGCGGCTTCAGCCGCCACCTTTGAGCGATCTTCGCCCGTCGCCCTGCCGGAGCCCATCATCGCCATACCCATCTCGGACATCACTGTGCGGACATCGGCAAAATCCACATTGATCAATCCTGGACAGGTAATTAACTGGGCGATGCCCTGGACGGCACCCAGTAAAACATCATTTGCCGCACCAAAAGCATTCAACAGACTCACATCCCGACCCAGTACACTTAACAATTTTTCATTGGGAATAGTGATAAGTGAATCCACAAATTGCCCCAGTTCGTTAATACCTTCATCCGCTATCTGTGCTCGCTTCTTGCCTTCGAAGCCAAAGGGCCGGGTGACCACAGCCACGGTGAGGATCCCCATTTCTTTTGCCACCTGTGCAACAATGGGTGCCGCACCGGTACCCGTGCCACCACCCATGCCGGCAGTAATGAACACCATATCGGAACCTTCAAGCACATCCATCAGACGGTCCCGGTCTTCCAGAGCCGCCTGCCGACCTACTTCCGGATCAGCCCCTGCGCCCAGGCCTTTGGTCACGTTGGCGCCCAGTTGCATGATGGTTCGGGCGGATGAATTTTTCAGTGCCTGTGAATCGGTATTGGCACAGACAAATTCCACTCCATCAATATTGACAGTTAACATATGCTGCACAGCGTTGCCGCCGCCACCGCCTACACCGATGACCTTGATAATTGCTGCCTGATTAGCAGCGTCGACTAGTTCAAACATCTTCTAACCCCCTTTCTCTCTTAAAATTTAAAAACATTGAACCACCAGGCTCAGCACACATCGATGACTCACCGAGACTAAATGGCTTTTAAAAATTACCATGAAACCAACTCTTCATCCGTTCCCAGACACCTTTCACACCACCATCGAGACGTACACCGGAGACAGCGTTCTGCACCTGGCGCTGACCAAATAACAACAAACCGACACCCGTCGCGTAGATGGGATTCCTGACCACGTCGGATAATCCACTGACATGCTGTGGCATACCTATCCTGACCGGCATATGAAATATCTCTTCCGCCAGTTCCACCGCTCCTTCCATCTTTGAACTGCCACCGCTTAATACCACTCCAGCAGCAATCAAACTTTCAAAGCCACTACGTCTTAATTCAGCCTGGATCAGGGTAAATAATTCCTCGTAACGGGGTTCAACCACTTCTGCCAGTGTTTGTCTGGCCAGTCTGCGCGCAGCCCGATCTCCCACACTGGGCACTTCGATGGTTTCTTCCGGGTTGGCCAACTGGGTAAGAGCACAGGCATATTGCACCTTGATATCTTCAGCATGCTGGGTCGGCGTTCGCAGGGCGACGGCAATATCGTTGGTCACCTGATCACCTGCGATAGGGATGACGGCCGTATGATGGATCGCGCCATCAGTAAACACGGCAATGTCGGTAGTGCCACCGCCAATATCCGCCAGACACACGCCCAGTTCCTTTTCGTCTTCCGTCAATACGGCGTAGCCGGATGCCAGCTGTTCAAGGATGACATCGTCGACCTCGAGGCCACAACGCCGCACACATTTGACGATATTTTGTGCTGCACTCACCGAACCGGTGACCATGTGCACTTTGGCTTCCAGGCGCACACCTGACATGCCTATCGGTTCTTTCACTCCGTCCTGGCTGTCGATCACAAATTCCTGCGGCAGGATGTGTAATATTTTTTGATCAGCCGGAATGGCCACCGCCCGGGCAGCGTCAATAACGCGATCAATATCTCCCGTCGACACTTCGTTATCACGAATAGCGACAATACCGTGGGAATTAAGACTGCGGATATGACTGCCTGCTATACCGGCGTATACAGAATGGATTTCACAACCCGCCATCAGCTCGGCTTCTTCTATTGCCCGTTGAATCGAATGCACCGTGGATTCTATATTCACCACCACACCCTTTTTCAAACCGCGGGAACGACTGGAACCAATACCGATAATCTCTATCTCTTCATCGGGTGAAATTTCCCCTACGATGGCCACCACCTTTGATGTGCCGATATCCAGACCGACGATGAGATTCTTGTCAGCTCGTTTAGCCATTTTTTTCCAGCCCTGTTTCGATTAATTTTGTGGAGTCGCCAAGCCACTGGATAGCGAAACCATTGGTGTAACGCATATCAATCTGCTTAATCCTGCTTAATTCTTCACTCAAACTGGCCAGTAACGAACGGGTGAAACGATCGATACGGCTGTCCACATCATTTCTCCCGAGTATCACCAATGGCCCGCCGTCAAGCTGAATTTGCCATGCGCGCCGCTCGCTCAGACGTAAACTTATTATTTTGATGTCAAAGGGCCTCATGGCATGCTGGATCCTGCGGTAACGATCCAATAACAGTGACTGCGTTTCTGCAGGACCTGTCAGAAAGGGCAAACCCTCTATTGAGGACGCCTGTTCCGGTGAAAATACCTGCGCCGATGAATTCAACAGCGCTTGCTCGTTCCAGTGCGCAATGGGAATTTGTTCCTTTACATGCACGCTTAAACCGTCAGGCCATACCCTTTGCACCACCACCCAGTACACCCAGGGCTCACGCAACAGAGCCTCCTTGATGGTCATAACATTGAGATTGAAAAAGCCACCCCTGATGACATCGGAAACCAGTGTCTGCATCTTCTCCGGTGAGAGATGCTGAAAATTACCTTCGATACGAACATGCCTGATGGGTAAGGTGGCAGGATCCAGCAATCGCCAGACACCGAGAGCACACAAAATGACAACCAGCAGGACAAAAAGCAGACTGACAAGCGAGCGTGGTACCGCCTGTTCCGCTAAATCGCTTTTTCTGTTCATCGCTGACAGTGCTTTTTCATCCATCGTATCGCTCATAATCTGCGCATTCGTCATGCTGTCGCTGCTTCCATTTCAATTCTCTGTTCCAGGCTGGTCTCCAGAATGCGCAGGACGAGCGTATCAAATTCAATCCCTGCCTGAATCGCTGCCATCGGTACCAGGCTGTGGCCGGTCATGCCGGGTACGGTGTTGACTTCGATTAAACTCGTTTCCCCTGCTTCATCAACAAACAGGTCAACCCGTCCCCAACCACTCGCACCCACTGCGTTAAAAGCCTGCAGAGCGACTGTCCTGACCTCATCTTCACGCTCCGTATCCAGTCCACAGGGGCATATATAGCGTGTACTGTCCACTTCGTATTTGGCCCGATAGTCATAAAACGCGTGTGGTGTCTCCAGAAGAATCAGCGGCAGCACCTCCTGCCCCAGGATTGCTGCTGTATATTCACGCCCCGTCAGCCATTGTTCAGCCATGATGCCATCATCATATTGACTGGCCGTATGCCAGGCACTTTGAATATCACTCAGCTCGGCTACTTTACTGGCCCCACAGCTTGATCCCTCATGTATCGGCTTGACCATCAAAGGCAGACCGATTTGTTCCGCGGCCCGGTGCAGCTCCTGCTCACTGCTGACCTCGATAAAAACCGGTGTCATCAATCCCTGTTGTTGCCAGATAGTTTTACTCCGCACCTTGTCCATGGCCAGTGCCGAGCCCAGCACACCGCTACCGGTGTAGGGAATGGCCAGTGTCTCCAGAGCGCCCTGTATCACACCGTCTTCTCCGCCACGGCCATGCAGGGCGATAAAAGCGCGATCAAACTTTCCCTGCAGCAATTGTTCTATGACGTCCTCACGTGCATCCAGTGCATAAGCATCCACTCCCCGGCGACACAGGGCAGCGTGTACCGCCCGCCCGGTCTCCAACGAGATTACCCGCTCGGCTGAGCTGCCGCCCATCAAAACCGCTACTTTGCCGTAACGATGCCCGGCAGGGTTGCTGGTATTACCGTTTTTCATCTCTTCTCTTTCTGAGCTCACAGTGATTCGCCCACTATGTGAACTTCCGTCTGCAATTCCACCCGGCATTGTTCCTGTACTGTCTTTTGTATATGCAAGATGAGGTTTTCTATATCTGTTGCGCTGGCGGTACCGGTGTTAATAATAAAATTCGCATGTTTTTCAGAAACGCGTGCGCCGCCGATGGTTTTACCTTTTAACCCGCATGACTCTATCAATCTTGCCGCGTAATCATCCTGCGGGTTTCGAAACACGGATCCGCAACTGAGTTCACCTGTGGGTTGACTCGCTGCCCGTTTTGCCAGCAATTCGCGAATGTTGGAACGCGCCACCTGGTCTTTGTCGTTTTGCAATTTCAACTCTGCTGATACAAACCATTCATCACTGGCAATATTCACCGAACGATAAGCCGTCTCAAATTCACCGGCCTGCCGCAGCTTTTTTTCACCTCGTCGATTTATCGTTTCCACATTCGTAACGATATCCCACATCTCACTGCCGAAAGCACCGGCATTCATTGCCAGAGCACCACCAATAGTGCCGGGAATACCGGCAAGGAACTCCGCACCTGTCATACCATGACCGGCACTGAACCTGGCTGCTTTTGCGCAGCTAAGACCGGCACCCACCTTGACACCTGATGCCTGCAGGATCAGCTCATTCAATATGCCGGTAATGGCAATGACCGTCCCCTTGACGCCGCCATCACGCACCAGCAGATTGCTGCCCAGGCCGACCCAGAGAATAACTTCGTCATCCTCCAGCCGGGATAAAAACAACGACAGGTCGTCAATATCAGCGGGCACATAGTAGCGTGCCGCCCGCCCCCCTGTTCTCCAGGATGTATGGGCTGCCATGGGTTCGTCACGTAGCAATGTGCCACGCATGGCCGGGACGTCCGATGAACAGGTCCTGTCAATCAAGGCTGTTTCCATCACCATTGTTCCTCAATGTAACAAGCCTCCATATTGATCATATAACTCGCGGCTCAAGGTCCCGATATCCCCTGCACCCAGCACCAGTAAAACATCCCCGTCCTGAAGAATATTGGGCAACATCGCCTGTAACTCTTTTCTTCGCTCCACATACATCGGATCCAGTTTGCCCCGCATGCGTATACTGCGGGTCAGAGCACGACTGTCAGCGCCGGAAATAACAGTTTCACCTGCCGGATAGACATCGAGCAGGATCAGTGAATCCAGTATCGAAAGCACCTGACAAAAGTCATCAAAAAGATCACGAGTTCGGCTGTAACGATGTGGCTGAAATATCGCAACAATCCGTTGCCCAGGCCAGCCTTGTCGGACAGAGTCTATGATGGCGGAAATCTCAGCGGGATGGTGTGCATAATCATCCATCAACAGCACGGTCTTCCCGGCGATACTCATCTCCCCCAACACATCACAACGCCTGGCAATACCAGCGAATTTCGACAGCGCATTGACTATCGCCTGCTCACCCAGTTCCAGTTCGGATGCTATTGCAATCGCTGCAAGCGCATTCAGCACGTTATGCCTGCCAGGCATACTTAATTCAATTTCAAGCCAGTTGTCCTGCCCTGCTTTCGACACCGTAAAAAACGTCCTGGCCTTTTCGTAACGGATGCTTTTCGCCCGATAGTCCGCCGATTCTGATTCACCATAGGTAACGAAGGGCCTGGTCATATCAGATAAAATCGAATTAACACCATGATCATCAATACACAGCACCGCCAGACCATAAAAAGGCAGGCGATGCAGGAATTCCAGAAAGTTGTTTTTCAGGTTTTGAAAATCACCGTCGTAAGTATCAAGATGATCATTGTCAATATTTGTCAATACAGCCATTACCGGTTGCAAATGCAAAAAAGAGGCATCACTTTCATCTGCTTCGGCCACCAGATATTTACCGCTGCCCAATTTGGCATTGGAGCCACTGCTGTTTAACAAGCCCCCGATAACATAAGTCGGATCGAGACCGGCTTCAGCCAGCACACTGGCTATCAAACTGGTGGTAGTGGTCTTGCCGTGCGTGCCGGCAATGGCGATACCCTGCCGGAAGCGCATCAACTCCGCCAGCATTTCCGCCCGACGTACGACCGGTATGCGTTTTTTCCGTGCGGCATTGAGCTCCAGATTGTCATGACACACGGCACTGGAGACGACAACGACATCACTGCCGTTCACATGAGCCTCGCTGTGTTTTGTGTTTATTACGATCCCAAGACCCTGCAAATGTTGCGTCGCCCGATTTTGCCTGATGTCCGAGCCGGAAACCTGATAGCCCAGATTGTGCAGTACTTCTGCAATACCGCTCATACCCGCGCCACCCACGCCGACAAAATGAATATGTCTGACTCTGCCCATGGCTTGTCTGTCGAGTTCAGACACGTGCAGCTCCCAGACAGTTTTCCGCCACCAGCATCGTCGCATTCATACAGGCGAGACGGCGAGCTCGTTCCGCCATGGCCTGTAAACGCGAACGCGCGTGGCAAAAATCGCTTAACAACGACGCCAGATTGTCGGCCTGCAGTTCCGATTCCGGCACTAACACAGCGGCTCCAGCATCGCTGAGATACCGTGCATTGGCGGTTTGATGATCATCGACAGCATAGGGATAGGGAACCAGAACCGAAGCCAGGCCGGATACGCATAACTCCGCCAGCGTCAGCGCACCGGCACGGCATAACACCAGATCAGCCCAGCCATAGGCATCAGCCATATCGTCGATATAGGCATCGACACGCACTTTATCCAGGCCAAGACCTTCGTAAATCTCCTTTGTCTGTTGCAGGTGCCGGGTGCCGGTCTGATGCCAGATCTGCAGTTGACTGTCGGCGGGCAGGCGTTTCAGTGCCGAAGGCACTATCTGGTTCAATGCTCGTGCTCCGAGACTTCCTCCCAGTACCAGCAGGCATATTCCCCCCTGTTTTTCTTCAATATTCGATTTTTCAGTCGCGGATAATTTAATGATCTCCTGCCGCACGGGATTACCTGTCGTCTGCACCCGATCACTGGATGGAAAGGTGCGGGGAAAACCCTGCATCACTAAAGTGGCAAAGGGTGCCAGTAAACGGTTGGTCAGACCGGCAATGGCATTTTGTTCGTGTATATACAGCGGCACACGCAGCAACCATGCCGCCAGCCCGCCGGGACCACTGACGTAGCCGCCCATACCCAATACCGCATCCGGTTTAAAATTCCGGATGATGAGCAGGGCCTGTATCAAAGCAATACATAATGTAACAGGGGCCAACAATAAGCGCTGCAGCCCTGAGCCCCGCAATCCCGATACCCTGACAACTGACAGGGTATATCCCTGCTGCGGTACGATCCGGGCTTCGAGACCGGCCTGCGTTCCAAGCCACAGGATTTGAGCACCGTGCTCGCGCAGGTAGTCGGCAACCGCCAGTGCGGGATAGACATGCCCACCGGTGCCTCCCGCCATGATTAGTATGCGTTCATGCGACATAGACTGCTGTTGCCTCCGGTATATCGTTGCTGGGGATCTGGTGATTTTCCAGTTCAACCCGGACCAACAGTGCGATCAATATGCAACTGACGATCAGACTGTTGCCACCGTAACTGATCAGGGGCAAGGTCAGACCCTTGGTGGGCAGCACACCCATGTTGACACCGATATTGATGAAGGCCTGCAGGCCAATCAGTATGCCCACACCATAGGCCACGTAAGCAGCGAAATCCTTTCCCGATTGCTCAGCCAGTTTTGCGATGATAAAGGCCCGCCAGACCAGGAACAGAAAGGCCAGGATCAGCAAAATACTGCCAAACAGACCAAACTCTTCTGCGAATACCGCGAAAACAAAATCCGTATGCGCCTCGGGAAGATAAAATAATTTTTGTACACTGTTCCCCAGCCCTACACCAAACCAGTCACCGCGACCAAAGGCGATCAGGGCCTGGGTCAACTGAAAGCCACTATTAAACGGATCCTGCCAGGGATCAATAAAACTGGTCAGACGCTGCATACGGTAGGGCGATAAAATCGCCAGGCTTATCAGTACCGACATCGCGGTAAGCATCCAGGCGGTAAACCGACTTAAGGGCACGCCACCCATAAACAACATACCCAGTGCAGTACCAAATAGAACGACTGCCGATCCATAATCAGGCTCAAGCAACAACAAACCTGCTACCAGCGTCACCACGCCTACCGGCCTGATAAAACCGGCGAAACTGCTCATGACCTTGTCCCGGTGCCGTACCAGATAGCCGGCCAGATAGGCGATCACACATAATTTGACCGGTTCTGAACTTTGCAAATTTATCGGCCCAATACTGATCCATCGCATGCTGCCATTGACTTCTCGCCCGACCCCGGGAATCAGCACCAGGATTAACAAAAAGATACCCAAAATCAGCAGAGGCACGCTGAGCTGCTGCCAGACAATCAATGGCGTCTTTATTATTACAATCGATATACTCAATCCCAACACGGCCGCAACACTTTGTCGCCAGAAATAATGCAGCGGATCAAGATAATGCCGTTCAGCAACGCTGACGGATGCCGACGCCACCATCACCAGGCCCAGACCAAGCAGGAACAAGGCCAGGCCGATAAGATAAAAATCGTGATGTTGTAATTGACTGCCGGCTCTGCCCGCGTGCAGGTGAGAGCTGGCCTGGCGTCGATATTTCATCTCGACTCCCCCTGCAATACCTGTACTGCCCGGGCAAACACTTCACCCCGGTGCTGATAATCAGTGTACATGTCAAAACTGGCACAGGCCGGCGACAACAATACTGCATCACCCGCCTGCGCCAGACCGGCCGCACTGTTGACGGCAGCTTCCATACTTGTGGCAAAATGGCGCTGACTGCCTTCTGCCAGCGCCTCATCGATAAGACCGGCATCCTTGCCGATTAATATCACAATCCGTACATGTTCTTTAATCGCTTTTGCCAATGGTGAGAAATCAGCCTGCTTGCTTTCGCCTCCCGCGATCAGGATAAGTCGCCCCTTCTTTGCCAGGCCCTCTATTGCCGCACAGCTTGCACCCACGTTGGTTGCCTTGGAATCGTTATACCAGTCAACACCATCGATATTCGCCAGCCATTGGCAACGATGTGGCAGGCCTGAAAAACCCCGCACTACATCCAGCATGACCGGCACAGGCAAACCAATAGCCCTGCCCAATGCCAGCGTTGCCAACACGTTGGAGACATTATGTGAACCGTGAATCCCAAGTTCAGACCTTGACATCAACTTTTCCTGCCCATGGCAAAGAAACACCCCATCCTTAAACACTCGTACACCAAACTCATCTCTGCCCGGTTCAGACAGACCATAAAAAATTATATTTCTGTTCTGCTCCGCCATGGTCAGCACCAGTGGAGCATCCCTGTTAAGAATCATGGTGCCGTCACCGGCATAGATCCTTTGCTTGGCAGCGGCATACTCGGCAAGACCCGGATAACGATCCATGTGATCAGGACTGATATTTAATACCAGTGCCGCTACGGCATTTAATGAGCTGAGTGTTTCCAACTGGAAACTGGACAGTTCCAGTACATAGAAATCAGGCTCGTCTTCCACCAGCAGATCCAGCACAGGCACTCCGATATTGCCCGCCAGGCGCACCGTACTGCCACTGTGTTGAATCATTTCGCTCAACAAGGTCACTACTGTACTTTTACCATTGGAACCGGTAACCGCCACAATCGGTGCTGTTACCTGCCGGCAAAATATCTCCACATCACTGCTGAGTTGAATACCCCTGGCCAATGCCGCCTGGATCGCCGGTTCCCTGATGGAGACGCCGGGACTCATCACCATCTGTTCGGCACTGGCCAAAACAGCGGGGCTGAGCTCCCCGGGGTAAACCGGCAAGCCTGGATAACGCTGTTTCAATCGTTCCAGCTCGGGTGGATTGTCACGGCTGTCAACAGCGACAACAGACCTGCCCTGGGCCAGCAAATAGCTGACCACAGAGGCACCGGTCTTGCCCAGACCAACAACAACGCTGTCATACCGTTTATTTACTTCAGTCATCTCTTGCCTGTTTACCGATAGCGCATTCATGTTCACATACTAGCGAAGCTTCAGACTTGCCAGTCCCACCAGCACCAGAATAAAGGTAATGATCCAGAAACGAACAATCACCCTGGGTTCCGGCCAGCCCTTCAGTTCATAATGATGGTGCAGCGGTGCCATTTGAAATATCCGTTTGCCGGTGAGCTTGAACGAAGCTACCTGCAAAATGACAGACAATGTTTCCATAACGAACACGCCGCCCATAATGAATAACACCAGTTCCTGTCTGACGACCACCGCAACAACGCCCAGTGCAGCGCCCAATGCCAGCGCGCCTATATCGCCCATGAAGACCTGCGCCGGATAAGTGTTAAACCAGAGAAAGCCCAGCCCCGAGCCGACTATCGCGCCACAAAAGACGGAAACTTCGCCAACACCCGGTACATAGGGAATACCAAGATATTCCGCAAATCGGATATGACCTGCCGCATAGGCGAACATGGTCAGGGCTCCGGCCACCATGACGGTGGGAAGTATGGCCAGACCATCCAGCCCGTCAGTAAGATTCACAGCATTGCTTGACCCGACAATAACGAAATACGCCAGCACGATGAACAACCAGCCCAACTCCAGATTAACCGACTTCACAAAAGGAATAATGAGTTGTGTCTCTGCAGGACTTTGTGCACTCATGTACAAAAACAGGGCCGCAGATATTCCCACCGCTGACTGCCAGAAAAACTTCCAGCGTGAACGAAGACCGACAGAGTCGCCCTGCACTACCTTTTTGTAATCATCTACCCAGCCAATCAGACCGAATAACAATGTGACGGTTGTAACCACCAGAATGTAACGATTGCTCAAATCCGCCCAGCACAGAGTGCTGAAAGCGATGGATACCAGTATCAGCATACCTCCCATGGTGGGGGTGCCGGCCTTGGATAAGTGCGATTCCGGCCCGTCATCCCGTACTGTCTGTTCAATCTGGAATTTGCTCAGACTGCGAATCAAACTCGGGCCGACCAGCAGACTGATGAATAATGATGTCAACGCCCCCAGAATTGTGCGCATGGTAATGTACTGGAAGACATTAAAACCACTGTGAAACTGGGTCAGATATTCTGTCAGCCAAAGCAACATGGATCAGTCCTCCCGCACCAGAGCCTGTACAACATGCTCCATTGCCATAGCACGTGAACCCTTCACCAGTACAGTCAGTCCTTCTTCCAGATCGGATTTCAGTGCCGTGATCAGAGTATCTTTGTCGCCAAAGTGTCTGGCTCCCCTGCCAAAGGCCTGAACAGCATGTTTGCTGAGATCACCGAGGGCATAAAGCCGTTCGATCCCTGCCGCCCGGGCATTTTCACCGGCCTGCTGATGTGAGGATACAGCGATATCACCCAGTTCGCCCATGTCCCCCAGTACCAGCCAGCAAGGATTTCCAGTCTCACTTGCAGCCTGTATCGCCGCATTGACAGAGGCCGGGTTGGCATTGTAAGTATCATCAATAA
>JAJRTU010000326.1 GCA_024278135.1 Gammaproteobacteria bacterium | reverse complement strand
GAGCGCGCACCGCGCTACGAGGAAATCCGCACCACCGGTAACGGCCAGGTCAGCTTTACGGCCAGCACCCCGACGTTCAGGGATGTTGAATTGCTACGCGTTCAAACCAGGAACAATGGTGGCGTATGGCATGTACAGATGGCGGGATCTGACAGGGCGAAAGAAGGCGCCCCGAAGGACACGAACGGACCGGCAATAAAACCGGATGCTCTCCGTTCAATCACTGTGTCGGCACTGGAAAGCGGGATGGATGACATCAGCCTGATGGACTGGTTTGAATCCCTGCTGCCGCCCCGCAGCATGGTGATATGGCCGGATCTGTTGACCGCCTGTGATAAACAACGCTGCGCTGAAATCCGTTTTAATGACAGCAAGGGCAACAGTGGCACGCTTTACATCACCATGGACCCGGCTTCATTCCATTCAGGCGTTTACCGGTCGGGCGACCAGCAGCAACCGATCAAATCACTGTCAGGCCTGCGCGAAATCCTGTCCGCCGGTACAGAGTAGCTTCAGCTTAAGCCCTTGCTCAGGAAGAACTCCCTGTACTTGTAATCGATCTCGTTGATGTGATGGTACAACCAGTCCCACAGCAAGCTGCTCATTTTCTTCTTGAATTTTATATTCCGGTTATTGATTTCTGACTGCATCTTCAGCATCTCTGCAGAGAACTTGTCGTGCAGTTTCTTGTGCGCGGCATAGTACGGGTAACCGTGCTTGATCATCAGGGCTTCTTCCTCTGAAAAATGCTTTGCCACGTAGCGCATGATCTTGCCGAACAGCGCGTCAATGCGACGCCAGTCCTGGTTATCAGGTTCGCGCGTCGACAGATCATCCACGATCAGGCTGAACTCTACAGCATAACTTGCCAGGCGCAGGTGCTGTTTATTGATCTCGGCAATACCAACTTCTTTCAGCAGGCAGTGCGAACTATCTTTGGAAGCAGAACTCTTGAAACCGAACATGGTGTACCTCCGACACAGATTCTGATCAGGCGTCATATTAGCATAACGCCTGACAGGATTCGTTTCACCCTATGGACAAAGAGCTAACTATGGACATAAGCCCACCGGCCAACGGGTTCTGTACGTCCACCATACAGATGTTGCGGGTATTCCTGCGTGGGCCAGTACACAAAAGTATCGTGGTTAAGTAACCCGGTCGGACAATTAATCCGCAACTCCCAGGCTGCACCCTGTACCGTCCGGCTCCCGTCGGGCGGCCCCAGCAGCGGCTCGAACACATCCCGTGGCATGCCGTGCAGTCGATAGGTATCGGACAGGGCCAGCGCCATACCAATACGGTGCTGCGCTTCTTTCCAGCGTACCGGTTCAAAGTCCTCCGGCTCGATATCTTTCGGCATGCGCTCGATCAGGGCGCTGGTAATTTTACCCTTCGCATCCAGGCTGAATACCAGGATCGCATGATCAGGGTCACCCTCGCTGTACCTGCTCTGCCCGACATAGGGCTGCCCCTGCCTCGAGCCCAGGTCATACCACACAATCGATCCCTGTTTATGCGTGAGGGAGCGATACTCGAAGCTGCTGCATTCCTCCAGCCCGGTATCAGGCAACTCTCCCAGGTACCTGGGGATAATGTCATCAAATGCCGCTGGTGAATGTCCAATGTCGGCCGTATAGGCGTTAATTGCCACGATCAGTGGTTCGGCACGTGCCGCCGCTTCCAGGAAACGGACCTTACGTTCTTCCCAGCCCTGTGTTGCGTCGCGTTCCGGCAGCACCAGGTACGCAGCACCGGCCAATACGATGGCCAGTGAGAACAACACAAACAGCAGGCGGGACGTTTTCATCAATCAAATTTTTGCGCGAGGAAAAGCGCTTTTATCTTGTCCACCGCCTCTTCATCCGGCGGAAAAAAGGTTGCCACCATGACAAACTTTCCGTTACGCGCCTGACCGGACAATTTGTCATTTTTCAGGGAGTCCTGCAGATTCACTTCCGCTTTTTCAGCATCCTTGAATTTAAACAGGGAAATGATGCGCGTGCTCGTATACTTTGCTATTGCATATTCCGCAACGTAGTCCATGTCCTCATTGAAAGGCGGCCGTATCATCACCGATCCCTCCACACCGTTTTCTTTCAGCGCTTCAAAAAACGGGCTTAATTCAGCAGGCGTCCCCACCCCCTCCTTGCCGCACCCGCCCAGCAGGAGCAGCGCTACAAACAGACTTACCAGCAAACTCTTCATCTTTGTTTATCCTTGAGAAACATGGCCGGACCATGAACGACAACACGGCGAACTGCAAGCAACCGGAAGCGAAGCGCACCCCGGCAACCCGCAGGATATCCCGTATTTTCGTAAATTGAGCCGCTAAATACAATTCCACCCCCTTGACTAGTCCGGCGCGGAGGATTCTCATAGGCGCTACACCGTCTCCGGAGGGACAGCTTCAATGCACAGCACCAACAACTGGCTGATACACGAACACTCGATGTATGAGAGGCTCCTGTCCCGGTGCACGGAAGCCGTCGAAACCGAGGACTGGAAGACCGTGGATTCCCTGTTCAAGAGGATGATATCCCACCTGAAACGGCACATGGCCCTGGAAGAAGAGGTGCTGTATCCCGCCTATGAAGCCGAAACCCATGCGCCACAGGGTCCGACAGGAGCGCTGCGGGAGGAACATGACCATATTGTGCGTCTTATCAAGGATATGGTGCGCGTCATAAAAACCAGGGACTCGGATCACGTTATTGAATGCCTGGCCCACCTGGAAAAACAGATGATAAAACATCATGAAAAGGAGGAGGATATCTTCCTGCCCATGGCGAGCCATATCCTGGAGGCCAAACGGGAAGTGATTTCACGGCAACTGGCTGAATTCGATGCATCAAATGCAGCGAGAAAGTGGGACATCTGAACAAATCAAAATAACGGGGAGGGGGATCCCCCTCCCCGTCGCAGTAAAGACCTAATCAGTAAACGTCATAAGTCGTGTTATGCATGTTGAACTTTCCGGTTGGTGTCACCAGGCGCTTGTCCTTGATAACCGCCTTCAGCTTGCGGGTCTTGTCATCCACAATCACGATAGCTGATTCCTCTTCCTTGCCGCTCCAGACCGAGAACCAGACCTCGTCGCCGGCCTTGTTATATTCCGGCTGGACGACACGTTTCGGCCCTTTATCCTTGAGACCGGCCCATTCACCAATCGGCAATACCTCAAAACCCTTGTCAAGGTTGTTGATGTCATACACCGCGATACTCTGGCTGATCTTGGGATCCGGATTCAGCGTTGTATCCACCCACAGATTACTGGATTTCGGATGCGACTTAACAAACAGGGAACCACCGCCCTGACCTTCCAGGGTGCGTACCACCTTCCAGGCATTCTTCTTGTGGTTAACAGGATCGGTACCAATAAAAGTCACATTCGCGTTACCCAGCGCACTGGTCACCCATACCGGACCGTATTTCGGGTCATTCAGGTTGGCGCCACGCCCCGGGTGCGGGATCTTCGTGACATCCACCAGTGCCGTCAACACCTGCTTTTTGGAATCGATCACTGCGATCTTGTTGGACTTGTTGGCCGCTGTCATGAAGTAACGGTGGGTTGAATCCCAGCCGCCATCATGCAGAAAACGGGCTGCACCGATCGTGGTGATCTTGAGGTTATCAATGTCTTCGTAGTTAACCATCAGGACCTTGCCGGTTTCCTTCACATTGACGATGAACTCAGGATGCTCATGCGAACCCACGATAGCCGCCACGCGGGGCTCCGGGTGATACTCCTGGGTATCCACTGTCATGCCGCGTGTTGAAACGATTTTCTTCGGCTCCAGTGTTTCCCCGTCCATGATGACAAACTGCGGCGGCCAGTAAGCACCGGCAATCGCATACTTGTCTTCATACCCCTTGTACTTGGAGGTCTCTACGGAACGCGCCTCAAGACCGATCTTGATTTCGGCCACATTGGCGGGATTCTTCATCCACAGGTCAATCAGGTTGATCCTGGCGTCACGACCAATGACAAACAGGTAACGGCCCGAAGTTGAATAGCGCGAGATATGCACCGCATAGCCGGTATCGATGATGCTGATGATCTTCTTGCTGTCACCATCGATTAGCGCAATCTGGCCGGCATCACGCAGTGTCACCGAGAAGAGATTCTCCAGATTGTAGTTATTCATCTTCTTCTTTGGACGCTTGTCGGGAGCGACCATCAGCTTCCAGGAAGCCTTCATCTCCGCCATGCCGAATTCCGGGGGAATCGGCGGCTCATGCTGGAGATATTTGGCCATGAGCGTCACTTCATCCGGTGTAAGCGCACCGGTCTTGCCCCAGCTCGGCATACCGGCCGGAGAACCAAAGTCGATAAACACTTTCAGGTAATCGGTACCCCTTCCCAGTGTAATATCCGGCGTCAACGGCTTACCCGTTGCGCCCTTGCGCAGCACGCCGTGACAACCCGCGCAACGCTCGAAATAAATCTGTTTGGCCTTGGCAAACTCCTGCTCAGTCAGCGGCGGCGCACCGGGCGTCACCACATCTTTTGACATCAT
>JAJRTU010000325.1 GCA_024278135.1 Gammaproteobacteria bacterium | reverse complement strand
ACCTGTTTCCAGTTGTCCGTCCCTTTCTGATCTCTGATCATCGGTTGCAGTATCCGGTTCGGATTACCAATAATTTCCTTTGTCGCCTGACCTCGCGCGCAAAGAAAGCCCCGGCTGTCAGGGTTTTCCTTGTCACCACGCACCTTGATCACTGAATCGTTTTCTATACTTGCAATCATGCCGCAAAAAGTGGGATGGCAATTCATAGGACACATTGTGCGAACTTCCTGGAGAAGAGCTTGCTGCATTTTGGAGTCCTCTGTGAGATTGGTTCAAAAATCACCATACACTTAATTGCAGGTAATCGGCAACCACTACAGTTTGTTGCACAGGTGTAAAGAGCTCAACCTGGCAGCAGGACAATCATCAGCTGTGTCGACACAACAGCATTTCCCGATACTGTTGATATCTTTGTTTTCAAAGCCTACTATCGGAGACTCATTCTATTTCGGGGGAAATGACAATGGCAACCTCATGGTCCGTCTCAGGTGAATATATGGAAGCATGCAGCTGTGATTTCTTCTGCCCCTGCATTCCGAAAAACGTGACAACGCCGGCGACCCACGATTTTTGCAAGGTCGCACTCACTTTCGACATCCTCGACGGATTTTACGGTTCGACGCCGATGAGCGGTGTGCGTTTCATCATGGTGGCCCAATCCAAAGCCATCATGGCGGATGGGGACTGGATCGGTGGATTGATCATCGACAAGGCCGCCAGCGATGAGCAAGTGGCGGCAGTGGCGGCCATCGCCGGTGTCGAAGGTAACGGGCCGCTGGGTATGTTCGCTCCCCTGATCACTGACTTCCGGGGTCTTGAGCGAGCAGATATTCAGTTCACAAAAGAAGGCGGTTCCTGCAGCGTCATTGTCGACGGCCTGATCGACCAGTCGATCGTCGGTATCGAAAGTCTGTCCAGACCCGGTGAGTTCGTCTCCATCGACAATTCTTCTCATCCGGTGAACCCGCGGCTCAATTTCGCCGAGGCGGTGAAAAACGTGATCCGCTGTTTCGGTATTGAATGGGAGGCCACAGGAAATCCGAACAATGGCCATTTCGCCTCGTTCGACTGGCAGGGAGAGGCTGCCTGATTGATAAGCTTGATGGCAGGCGCTTAAGATACATCTCAGGCCAATCCGAATGCGCAACGCCGGACCACCTGCCACCGGAAAATATCAGGCGAACAGGCAAGGTGCCGGGCCCGCTGCAATACCACCGTCAAACGCCGCAGATGTTATTCAAAACACAGGCAGCAAAACCACGCATGTCTTCAACACTCGACTGATTCTTGCCCTTATCCCGCTGACAGCCATCTCGGCTGTCGGCTGGTTTTTCCTGATTAAAATGGAAGCAGCCATGCGCGTGATGAATGGAGAAGGGGTCTTCATGGCACTGATGTGGATGATGATGGATCCGGGGGAGCCTCTATCCTATCTCAGCGCCACCACCTTCATGTGGATCATGATGATGATCGCGATGATGGTGCCCGTGGTGATGCCGATGTTGTTTGTCTTCCGCAGACTTGAGCGCGGTGCGAACAGCGAATTCGATACCTTCCTGTTCGCCGGTGGCTATCTGTTGGCCTGGTGTACTTTCTCATTTCTCGCAGCGACCTTACAGTGGCTGTTACACAGCGCCGGCCGGCTGCATGGCGATCTGCTGTCAATCCAGACTCCCCTGGCCGCCGCGGTGCTGATCGCGGCCGGTATGTATCAACTTACACCGATGAAGAAAGCCTGCCTCGATAAATGCCGCAGCCCGATGGGTTTTTATCTGACTTACTGGCGCAAGGGTCGATGGGGCGCTGTCAGCATGGGTTTGCAGCACGGCTTCTTCTGTATCGGCTGCTGCTGGATGCTCATGTTGATCATGTTCGTCGGCGGCGCCATGAGCGTGCTGATGATGGCGGCGTTGGCCGTCTTCATCCTCGCCGAACGCATACTGCCGGCCGGCCCCTGGGTGGCACACCTGCCCGGTGTCGTGCTGATGATCTGGGGTGGCTATCTCGCTGTTCTCACAATCCTGGCAAATTAACCCGCCAGTTTTTCGAGCAGTTTATCGAATATCTTCCGCTCCTGTTTTGTCAATCTACCGTTAATCAGCTGGTTTACCGCCTCTGTCGTCCGGGGGTAGGTAAGTTTGAATATCTTGACACCCTGAGGGGTAAGATGAACATCAACCACACGCTGTGAATCGGGGGATCGCTGCCGTTTCAACAGTTTCCGCTGTTCCAGACTCTGTACCGTATAGGTCGCATTCGCCGGAGAGCTGAAACTAAGCGCCGCCAGTTTACCCATAGTCAACGGCCCATATTTACCCAGCGTATCAATCAGAGACATCTCCGAGGTATGCAGTTCACGGGATTTGGCCACTTCTGAAGCCGTGGCACTCAGTTTTTGTCGCAGACGCATGACGTTGCGAAAGATGGAGGTACAACTTTCCTGTTCACTTTCAGTGAGTTTAGTTGAAACCTTGATCTGTGTTTTCAATATTGACTCCAGAGTTATTGCCGTTCCAGGAAAGTATTTTCCATAAAAATATAATATTTCAATATTCAAATGATAATGCCAATGAAATATTCCCACAAGGGCAATTTCCGCTGAAATACCTTGCAATACGGGCATGTTCTTCTATAATTTTAATTAAAATTTTAATTATTCTATTTTAAATTATTATTAACAATAAAGGATACACCCCATGAGTGCATTTGATTTCAGAAAATTTCTTGAGCAACAGGACCAGGACAACGAACTGCTGAGGGTTAAATCGGAAATTAATACACTCGACGATCTGGGCGCCTTCATCTCACGACTGGATTACAGCGGGATCAAAAAATCGATCCTGTTCGAAAATCCGAAAGACTTTGATATCCCGGTTTATGCCAATACTATCGGTCATGATCCGATGTCCATCGCCAAATCATTCGGTGTCGATGACAGTGGTGACGGGGTGTTGCCGAATATCGCCCGGAAGATGGGAGAGGTTCTGCACTCGGGGGGTATCGAGCCCGAGATCGTCAGTAATGATGAAGCATTATGCAAGGAGATCATATATAGCGGAAACGATGTTGACCTGTCCATGCTGCCGATACCGCGTTGTAATCCGGCCGACGGTCAGGGTGCCAGCACCTTTCTGGAAGGCAGGTTCATCACCAACCTGGTCGTCTCCCATCCAAAGCCGCAGGCACACAACCTGTCCTACCATCGATTCGAAGTGACCCGCAAGGATGGTGGCTCAATCTGGATATATCGCGGTACCGGTGACGCCCTGAATATGCAGGACTACTGGGGTTCTAAAATTGATGACCCGGAAGACACCTATGATCCAGACAGGGGCAGACCCTTTCCCATCGCATACGTCTTCGGCGTCACACCGGAATTTATCGTTGCCGGTGCCAACAAGGCCATGCCGTTTGAAGCCAATGACTACTCTTTCATCGGCGGGCTGCGGAATCAGCCGGTAAAAATTGTCAAGTGCGAAACCATTGATTGCTACGTCCCGGCAAACGCGGAAATTGTTGTCGAAGGGATCATGAAACCCTTTAACTGGACCACGCAAGGTGCATTCGCCTCTTTTAACGCCATGTACGACGAACCGCGGCGCCGGCCCATTTTCGACGTCACCGCCATTACCATGCGCAGGCAGCCGATTTATCAGCATGTCCATGTCGGTCGGCCAATCAATGAAACGAATACTCTGGCGGGATTTTTCCGTGGCGTCCATGTCTATCGCGAAGTCAAGGCCGTGTT
>JAJRTU010000027.1 GCA_024278135.1 Gammaproteobacteria bacterium | reverse complement strand
TTGGCATGGAGCAACTGACCCACCTTACGGGCCGCCACCTCGCCGCCGCCGACCACAAGACAACGCCGCCCGGAGATATTCAAAAATACAGGAAAATATTTCATCCGCCCATTGTATGTGCAAAGTCAGCGATTACTTAACAATTTCTTAATATCAAAGTGGGATTTAAGCTTAAAGTTTATGTTGATTCGTCCGATATAAATCGTGTTCATCATAATTTCGGCATTTGATAATTTATCTATGAAATTCATTTACTTATCTTTATAGATATTAACAGGTTAATAAGGAGTGTAGCGTGGATCTGGCAACCCTGATTGGTGTAATTACCGCCTTTGGCATCATCATGGCGTCGATTATTGTTGGCGGCAACCCCAGCGACTTCATTAACGTGCCATCCATTTTGGTGGTCTGTGGCGGTACCGTCGGTGCGGTATTGATGCAATTCAGCCTCTCTCAATTCCTGGGGGCGATGAAAGTCGGAATGAAAGCCTTTTTCAATAAATCCCCGGCACCCGAAGAGCTGATTGAAACCACTATTGAAATGGCCAACGCGGCACGCAAAGGTGGTTTGCTGGCGCTGGAAGAAAAAGATACCGGCAATCCATTTTTCCAGATGGGTATCCAGATGATGGTGGATGGGCATGAACCCGATGTCGTACGGCAAATGATGACCAGTGAAATGACACTGACCGTTGAGCGGCATGATGTGGGTAAAAAAATATTCAGTTCAATCGCATCGATGGCCCCTGCCATGGGTATGATCGGCACCTTGATCGGTCTGGTGCAGATGTTGGCCAATATGGCCGATCCGAAATCCATTGGTCCGGCCATGGCTGTCGCGCTGTTGACCACGCTTTACGGCGCCATGATCGCCAACATATTCGCCACCCCCGTGGCGGAAAAACTGGGACTGCGCAGTAATGAGGAGCGCCTGATCAAGTCGATGATCATCGACGGTGTCAGCGGCATACAGGAAGGTCGCAACCCCCGTGTCATCGAGGGCATGTTGATGACTTACCTGCCCGGCTCCAAACGTAAGACCGACGATGAGGACGGAGCCGAGTAGTTCTCCTTGAATTCAATTCGCCGCCATCACTATTGCCATGAGCGAACAAGCGCCGCCACCTAAAAAAAATGACGAGGAGGGTATCCCTGCCTGGGTCATGACCTTTGCCGATCTGATGTCACTGTTGATGGTCTTCTTTGTCCTGCTGCTGTCATTTTCTGAAATGGATCTGCAAAAATACAAACAAGTGGCAGGATCGATGAAAAACGCCTTCGGTGTGCAACGTGAAATCAAAACCATGGAGATGCCCAAAGGCACCAGCGTGATTGCTCAGGAATTCAGTCCAGGACGACCGTCGCCAACACCGCTGAATGTGATCCGTCAGAATTCCATCGACGATACCAAGCAAACACTGGAATTCACCGATGTCACCACCAAAAAGGAAGAAGGGGACGATGATGCATCGGGGGAGGATGGCGATGGCACATTGGAAGCTCCGATCCAGCGTCCGACCGAAGCGGAGCAACTGCGACAACTGAAAGAACTGGGTCTGGATGAGGAATTACTGGAAAATTATTCGCAGGCCATCAATACCGATCCGCAAACCGCCGAGGACGCGCAAAAACTGTTACGAGCGCTGGATGATGAGGTGAGAAAAGGTCTGATCGAGATCGAAACCGAGGGTAAAAAAATCCTCGTCAGAATTCGTGAAAAGGGCTCTTTCCCGTCCGGTTCTGCCAGTTTCCGGATTGATTTTCTGCCGGTCATCGTCAAATTACGCGATGAACTCCACGATATCGGCGGTCAGTTGCGCATTGCCGGCCATACCGACAATGTCCCGATCAATACGATCAGATTTCGCTCCAACTGGGAATTGTCTGCCTCCCGGTCCGTGACCGTGGCCCACGAACTGCTGAAAAACGAGCAACTGGATCGCCGGCGTTTTGTCGTGGAGGGGCACGCCGACTCGAACCCCCTGGCACCCAACGATACGCCGGCCAACCGGGCGCTGAACCGACGTGTGGAGCTGACTATCGTTCAGGGCGAAGATCATGAACAACAACAGTCCAGAGCAGTACTGGCCGAAACCGCTCAAGCTACTGCAAATACAGACGATACTACTACAGTAGCGACACCGGATTTACCGGATGAGGGCAGCCCCTTCGCCACGATCAGCGGAGCAATGCCCTCCGAAACTGTGGTCGGCCTTGACGCAGACAATACCGACAGCAAAAGTTTGGATGAAGACGCCCTGGAAAAACGACTTGAAAGCTTTTCCCAAACGGTGAAAACAATAAAGAGTGAACAAGAGAAGTGATTGAAGATACTGAAGATCGCAGGCAATTTTACCGGATACAGGACAAGATTTCCCTGAACTACCGGGTCGTGCAGGCCACAGACATCGAAAGGGAAATCAGCAAAACCAACCGCCGCCAGCGGGAACTGTCTGAGTTACGCAATGCCGTACATGCTATCGACGCGCGATTTGAAGTCATCAATATGAAGCTTTCTCAGGACAGCCCGCTGATTGCCGAGGCGCTGAATTTATTTCATCTAAAAATCGCCCTGCATGAGCGCATGCTCGGCATTGACGACTATGATGAGCAGGTTTTCAGCGAAGCCAAAGAAGTGAATATCAGTGCCAGCGGCGTTGCATTCAAGGCTCAAACCCCGTTGAATGACGGCACTTACCTGAAAATGGAGCTGATCACCTACCCCGAGCACCAGTACATTCCGGTTTACGCCCGCGTGGTGCTTTGCAAACCACTGGAAAACAGCAATACCGCCGGCTACCACATCGCTGTCGAGTTCAAGGGCATCAGCGACGCTGATGAGGAACGCATTATCAACCACATCTTCAAGAAACAGGCACAGGAGATCAAGTCGGGAAAACAGCTGCAGGAAACAGATCAAGCGGACCACGCCGAGGAGCAGTATTCGGTCGGTTAATGTCGCCGGCATTGCGTCCCTGATGTCTCCGGGGCCGGCTTATGCGCCGACAAAAAAGATGTGGGCAGCACCGCACCGAAACCCCGACACCGGGAATGTTGTGTCGCTCCACCTTCTCCGTTAACCTCAGTCTCTCAAATTCATACGTTTGACGGACAAAATTTTGAGTGAATCAGGAGTAAACAAACAGCGCATCGATCAAAGTGCTGACTCGAAAGCAAATCTTCTGCTCGTTGATACTGATCCGATCCGGCATCTGTTTGATCTGCATTGGCAGGATCTCTGCAACTATCTCCGGGCGAAGTATTCCGACCACACATTTGAAATAGAAGATATTGCCCAGACGGCTTTTACAAAATTGGCGGCAGTACGGGAACCCGGGAGAATAAGAAATACCAAAGCCTTCCTTTTCGCTACCGCACGAAACATAGCGATTGATGAATTTCGCAAGGACAAAATACGACTGGCGCACAGGCAGGATGTACTGCAATCTCCAAATGAGGAAATATTTGACGATTTTTCACCTGAAAACGTCTTATTAGAAAGGCAAAAGCTTGAGTTGATGAACGCAGCCATACAAAAGTTGCCGAAAATTCAGAGAACAGTTCTGCTGCTGCATCGACTGGACAAACTCAGTTATTCCCAGATAGCCAGTAAATTCGGTATTTCGGAAACCACTGTTCGCCGGCATGTCGCCAATGCCATTGGTAAAATCCATAAAGGCATGAAACACGAATTAAAGGATAGAACTTGACAAGCAGAGATCACAATATCGAATCGATTCAGAGACAGTGTTACGAATGGCTCGCCATTATGAACTCGGATTGCAAAACGCCCGAGGAAGTGACGCAGTTTCGTCTATGGCTGGCCGCTGATGAACAACACCGGAAGATTTATGCTGAAGTGGACTCACTCTGGTCGGAATTGCCCGTACTTCAGGGTGAGATTGACCCCGGCAGCTACCAGAAAATCGGTACGCCGGGATTTCGGGAAAAATTCTTGCCGGTGGCAGTTTTTCGACCGCTGCCCCTGGTCGTGGCCGCTGTGTCCATTTCATTCGTCGTGATTGTCGGGCTGTACTTACTCAAGCCCATGACGCCAGGACATGAAGACGGCGATTACGCCACCCGAACCGCAGAGATTAAGGAAATAGAGCTGCTGGACGAGTCAATTATCACGCTGGGCGCGTTATCGGCGATTGAAGTTGAATTTACCGAAACGGAAAGACGTGTGGAATTATTGTCCGGCGAGGCCTTTTTCTCCGTCGAAAAAGATGCATCAAGACCTTTTGTGGTCAGCGTGGCAAATGCCGAAATCCGGGTTGTCGGTACAAAATTCGATGTGCGCCGTTCGCAGGGAGGTGTGCGGGTATCTGTGCTGGAGGGCATTGTTGAAATTATTCAAACGCATGAAGAGAAGGTCAATGGCGTGATGACGCCTGTACAAACAAAAAGGACGATCACAGCAAAAGAGCGAATACGTGCCGGACCTGACGGGAGATTGACGGAGATCCAGCCCGTCATCAAGGAAAGACTGGGGGTATGGCGCAAGGGCCGTCTGATTTATGAAAACGCCAAATTGTCGGAAGTGATTTCCGACGCGGACAGGTATTATCCCGGCAATATTATCATCGATACCGATGATTTACGGGATCTGCCGGTATCAGCAGCGTTCAGGACCGATCAGATCCAGGAAATGATGGATACCTTGTCCGTCGCCCTTCCCGTAACAACGAAAACATTGTCAAATGGCGATATTGTGATACGCCGCCGACAGGGCACCTGAAGCTGATTTCTGCTTTTTTCTGTACCCGGCCATACAACTCACATAGACCAAAATAAACTGGCGCTAATCTCCGGCTTAAACGTCTTATGGGTGAAGTTAATAAATGTTAGCCACAATATTACGAAGGCTTGAACGATTTATCTGGGGGAATGTTGTTGTTTTACGGCGAATTTACCGTAGAACAGGGCTTTGGCTCGCTGCGCTTTTTGTCTTCGCTTTACTGGCGCCCGCCGCTGTCAATTCGGCGGAACAGCAGGTAAAAGCGTTTGATATTGAAGCGCAGTTGCTGTCGAAAGCCTTAATTCTTTTCTCCGAACAATCCGATCTCGTCTTTGTTATCCCTGCGACACTGATTAAAGACAGGAAATCAGCAAGGGTGAAAGGCTACATGGTGCCTGCTGAAGCCCTTTCCCGCCTGCTGAGCGGCTCGGGCCTGGCGGGTCAGATAAATAACGAAGGTCTTGTGGATATCAAACTCCAGGCCGACGTGAATATTGTCAATGGGGAGCAAACCGTGAGAAAAAATAATCGAAAAAAATCACTGTTTTCATCAGTTGTAACATCCTTATCCACGCTGGTGACCGCTGTCATTGCGACAAGCGGCATCAGCACTGCAGCAACAGCGCAAAACGGTAGCGGTTTTGAACTTGAGGAAGTCGTCGTGACCGCCAGAAAACGCGAGGAGAGCCTGCAGGATGCGCCTGTGGCGATTTCAGCCTTTACCGCCCAGGATTTGCAATTCAGACAGGTGAACTCCACCGATCAACTGGGGGATATCACGCCGAACCTGACATTTGATGCGGCTTCACCTTCTTCCGGTTCGAGTTCAGCCGCCCAGATTTTCATCCGGGGCATAGGTCAAACTGATTTTACTCCTGTCACTGATCCCGGTGTAGGTCTGTACGTTGATGGTATTTACATGGCGCGCTCGGTAGGCAATGTACTCGATTTTCTGGACGTGGAAAGAATTGAAGTCTTACGCGGACCCCAGGGGACCTTGTTCGGCCGCAACACCATTGGCGGCGCCATAGTGGTGCATTCAAAACGTCCCACTGAAGATTTCGCCGGCAGTATTCAGGGGCAATTCGGCAACGATGACATGGTGTTTATCACGGCCAAAATAAACGGTGCCATCTCGGAAAATCTGGCCGGCAATCTTGCCTATGCCTATCGGGACCGCGACGGTTATGTCAATCGCCTCAGTGACGGTGTAGACACCGGCGATGATGGCAGCAATGCGGTCAGAGGTTCTCTGCTCTGGCAGGCAACAGATGATTTCGAAGCCTATATGGCCTTTGATTACAGCGCCATAAGAGAAAACGGGGCGCCCTCAGTATCCGGCGGGGTGAACGATGCCAACGCCTTCGGGACATTTGGCAACGGTCTGCTGGCAAGTTGCAATGCCATCGTTATCAATAACGGGGGACTCGGCCCACCGGCCTTTGGTGCGGGCGGCCCGCCATCGCTCCCGCCTCCGGGTGTCGGCACAGGCGGTGCAGCAGGCTGTTATGGTCCGGATACCTTTGCCGGTGAGTTTACTTCAGAGGGTACTTTCCCGGTAAAGTCCGAGCTGGATGTCTGGGGGGTAAGCGCTGAATTGACCTGGCATATGAACGAATGGCTGAGTATCAAGTCGATTACCGGCTATCGCGAAATGGAAATGGAATCTTCACGGGACGGGGACAACACCCCGGCCAATATTTTTGCCACCCGCGACTTCTATGACCACCAACAATTCAGCCAGGAACTGCAATTCAGCGGTCAGTTGATGGATGAACGCCTGCAATGGCTGGTCGGTTTGTACTATTTCGAAGAAGAAGGCTCCAACATCAATCCGGTAATTCTGCCGGTGGGTGCGCTGCAGAGTGGTGGATTTTACAAAAACGACTCGTTCGCGGCTTTTTTCCAGAGTACTTACAGTGCGACGGACAAGCTGGATCTGACCTTTGGTATCCGTTATACGGAAGACACCAAACGCTTTACGCCCGATCAAATTGCCTACGGTGATGCATCGCAGGGGCCGGGAAGCATATTCGGCTCCACCTGGACCAATTTCACCGGGATCTATCTCTCATCAACCGGCCCCATGTTTCCCGGTGATCGCATTCTTCCCTTCCAGCAGTTCAAAAAGAAATTTGATGATGTCAACGTCATGGCCAATATCGCCTACAACTGGACCGATGAGCTGATGACTTATTTTACTTACTCGGAAGGCTTCAAAAGCGGCGGTTTTGACCAGCGCTTTGCGGCACCGCCGATTGATGCCGCGACGGGTGCTCTAACCAATGCACCGAGTACCTTCGACCCGGAGACAGTGAAAAGCTTTGAAATAGGCGTGAAATCGCAATGGTTTGACAACCGTGTGCGCTTGAACATGGCCTTTTTCCACACGGACTACTCCGACCTGCAGTTGATCATTCGGGAAACCTTCAACCCCATTACGTTTAACGGCGGCACCGCCAATATTGACGGCGGCGAAATAGAGTTGACCTGGGTACCGACTGATCGCTGGTTCATTACGGCTGCCGTGGGGCACATCAACGCGGATTACGGAACCTTGTCTGCCAGTGTGCTGAACAACGCCACGCCTATTCTGCCGGGAAACAAACTGGTCAACACACCGAACTGGAGCTCAGCCATCGGTGCCGCCTATACCTTTAATGTTTCCGACTGGGCGACATTGACGCCAAGACTCGACTGGTCATACCATGGTGAGCAGTACAATGATGGTGTCAATACAGCGCAACTTTTTCAGGACTCCTACAACCTGCTCAACGCGGGTATGGCCCTGGAAACAAATGATGGTCGTTGGGAAGGGGTGCTGGCATTCAGAAATATCACCAATGAGAAATACCTGATTACCGGTAATTCGGCCTTTGCCACAGCGGCGTCGTATGTCTCGCAGGTTTACGGACGTCCTTTCGAATGGTCGATATCACTGAAGTACAATTTTTTCTAAATGAACGTTCCCGAACGGCGTACACAAGCAAGTACATCGGCATAAACAAATAAAGTAAACCGTATGCGGCAGGGAGGCTGCATACGCGTTCTGTTCAGGCTGACGGGAAATTCGAAGCTGCTGTTCAGTCGATATTCAGCGCCGCTCCGGGGCACGGGTCGTTGTTCAGAAAGGATTCATTCTGTTTGCCTTGCCGGCAAATTCGTCCACTGTCAGGTCTTCGGCAAGGTAACACCCCTTTGCCCCTGATACTTGCCCTTCCTGTCCTTGTAGGATATCTCGCACACCTCGTCGGACTCAAAGAACAACATCTGTGCCACACCTTCGTTGGCATAAATCTTTGCAGGCAACGGTGTAGTGTTGGAAAACTCCAGTGTCACATGACCTTCCCATTCCGGCTCCAACGGTGTGACATTGACGATGATGCCACAGCGGGCATAGGTGGATTTGCCCAGACAAATCGTCAACACATTGCGGGGAATACGAAAGTATTCCACCGTCCGCGCCAGTGCGAATGAGTTGGGTGGGATAATACAAATATCGGCGTCAATCGCGACAAAGCTGCTGGAATCAAAAGCCTTGGGGTCAACAATGGCCGAATTGATGTTGGTAAATACCCTGAATTCCGGCGCACAGCGCACATCATAACCATAGCTGCTGGTGCCATAGGAGACGATTCGTCCGCTGCCGTTTTCCTTGATTTGTCCCGGCTCAAAGGGTTCGATCAATCCCTCCTGCTCAGCCTTCCGCCGGATCCATTGATCAGATTTTATGGTCATACACTAGGCATTTTCGACGACAATTTTCGGAAATTTGGCACTGTAGTCCTTCCCCAGCAAGGACAGTTTTGCTGCCGTCTTGCGTGCGATCTCACGGTATATGTCGCTTAACCTGGAATCCGGCTGCATGGCGACAGTGGGCTTGCCGTTGTCGACTCCTTCACGAATACTCCTGTCCAGAGGCAGTGCCCCCAGCAGTTCCACCGCGTATTGCTCAGACATCTGCCTGCCACCGCCGCTGCCGAAGATGGCCTCCTCATGCCCGCACTGACTGCAAATATGAATACTCATATTTTCAACAATGCCGAATACAGGCACGTCGACCTTCTCAAACATCTTCAATGCCTTGCGGGCATCCAGCAGGGCAATATCCTGCGGTGTAGTCACGATCAATGCGCCACTGACGGGGACCTTCTGACACAGCGTCAGCTGAATATCACCCGTACCCGGCGGTAAATCGATCACCAGATAATCCAGCGCGCCCCAATTGGTATCCCCGAGTAATTGCTCCAGGGCCGAGGTCACCATAGGGCCGCGCCAGATCATCGGGGTTTCTTCATTGACCAGATAACCGATGGACATGGACTGGATGCCGTAGCAAACGTTCGGCTCGATACTCTTGCCGTCGGGGCTGTCCGGCCTGGCCTGACAACCCAGCATACGTGGCAGGCTGGGGCCGTAAATATCGGCATCAAGAAGACCGACAGTGGCGCCTTCGGCCTGCAAGGCCAGGGCCAGATTCACCGCCGTCGTCGACTTGCCCACACCGCCTTTGCCGGAGGCGACGGCAATCGTATTTTTGATATTCTGCAAGGGTTTCACGCCCTTTTGCACGGAGTGCGAAATAATATTAAAAGTGATATCAATATTGATATTGCCGATACCGTCCAGCTGTTGCAGACGTGATTTGACTGTCGACGTCAACTCGTCCTTATAGCCGGCGGCGGGATAACCCAGCTCCAGTTCCAGGTTCACGGCATTCCCTTCGATTTCAATATTTTTCACGGCACCGGCACTGATCAGATCCTGCTGCACGTAGTTGTCCTGTACCTCCCTGAGGGCCTGTTCTATTTGTTCTCGATTAATTTCTGACATATCTCACTCATGCATAACGGTAATGGGTCGGCTAGTTTACATTATTTTTCCCCCTGCTGTTGATGCCAAAGTGGCGATCGCAGTCATGAAAATGCAATTGCCAGTTCACGCTGTTGCTGATTAATGCTAAGTTAGCCGCCTTTTCGAGCATTGGTTTAACACATGACGGATAATACGAGACGCTTACTGGTTTCCAGCGCACTTCCCTATGCCAACGGTGCCATCCATATCGGCCACCTGCTGGAGTATATCCAGACCGACATCTGGGTGCGCTTCCAGAAACTGCGTGGCCACGAATGTTTTTATGTCTGTGCCGACGATGCTCACGGTACGCCTGTCATGCTGCGTGCCGAGCAGGACGGTATTACACCGGAACAGCTGATCGACAAAGTGCGTCAGGAACATGAACAGGACTTCAAGGATTTTGCCATCGACTTTGACAACTTTTACACGACACACTCCGATGAAAACCGCTACCTGGCCAACCTGATTTATACCCGCCTGAGGGATGGCGGACATATTAATCGACGGATGATCAGACAATTTTTTGATCCGAAAAAAGAGATGTTTCTGCCGGACCGGTATATCCGCGGTGAGTGCCCTTTTTGTCACGCTGCCGATCAGTATGGCGACAGTTGCGAAAACTGCGATCGCACCTATTCACCCACCGAGCTGATCAATCCGGTCTCGGCCGTTTCCGGTGCCACGCCCGTGGAGAAAGAATCCGAGCATTTCTTTTTCAAGTTGCCGGATTTCGAAGATATGTTACGGCAATGGACCACCGATCATTTGCAAAGCGAAACGGTCAACAAGTTGGACGAATGGTTCGATTCCGGCCTGCGGGAATGGGATATATCCCGTGATGCGCCCTATTTCGGCTTTGAGATCCCGGATCAGCCGGGCAAGTATTTCTATGTCTGGCTGGATGCTCCCATCGGTTATCTGGCCAGCTTTAAAAATTTGTGTGAACGCAAGGGTCTTGACTTTGATGCCTATACCAAAGCCGGCAGTGAT
>JAJRTU010000324.1 GCA_024278135.1 Gammaproteobacteria bacterium | reverse complement strand
CAATCCAATTGTTGTAATCTGCATGAGGTCTTCTCCTGTCTCTGTTTGATGGAATGTTTCAGTTACCATCATGGCACATTGTGATGCCGATTAAAGAACGGGAGGAGACCATCTCATTGGGCAAAGCAAAGCGTGCCCATCAACAAGCAAACTACCCCAGCCACTCCAACGGCGCTTCATCCAGCATCGCTGCCTGTTCCCGCAAGGACAAAATATGTTCCTGCCAGTATTTCTGCGTATTGAACCAGGGAAAGGCCAGAGGAAAGGCAGGGTCTTCCCAACGCTGCGCAATCCAGCCGGCATGATGCATGATGCGCATCGTGCGTAGCGGCTCGATCAACTGTAATTCCCGTCGATCAAAATCCCGAAACTCCGAGTAGCCCTCCATCAGATCATAAAGCCCCGTTGTCATGTACGAGCGATCACCGGAGAGAAACATCCACAAATCCTGAATCGCCGGGCCCATGCGTGCATCATCAAAATCCACCAGACAGGGAGCATCATCACGCCAGAGGATGTTGCCGAGGTGGCAATCACCATGCAGGCGGATGAAATCAAGATCACCTGCGCGTTCAAAACTCCGTTCAATGCGCCCGATAATATCCGTCGTCAGGCTTTCATAAGCCGGCAACAAATCAGCGGGAATAAAATCATGCTCCAGGATATAGCGACGTTGTTCGTTGCAGTAGGAATGAATATTGATCACTGGTCGATGCGTGAACGGCTTTACCGCACCGACATTATGCAAACGCGCAATACAACGCCCCAGTTGCAGCAGGTGTTCCGGGTTATCCAGTTCCGGCGTACGCCCGCCGACACGGGGAAAGAGCGAGAAGCGATAAGAGTCGAATCGAATAAGCGATTGATTGTCATCACTGATCAGCGGCGCAACGACCGGGATTTCATGTTCCGCCAGCTCCGCCGTAAAGGTATGTTCCTCAATAATACTGTCATTCGACCAGCGGCCCGGCCGGTAGAATTTGGCCACAATAAAACGGCCGTCCTCCAGCCCGATCTGATATACCCGGTTCTCATAACTGTTCAAGGCCGACACATGCCCGTCACAGACAAAACCGGCACTTTCCACCGCATCCAGAATCGCATCCGGCCCAAGATCTTTGTACACCAGTAATTTTTCATCGTCAGACATAGTGATAATCAACAGTAGTTCGTCATACCGGTGCGGGCCGGTATCCAGTAGTGAATAAAATAAGCCATAGTCATCAGGTCGATCAAAAACAACCCGTCATGCCGGTGCATACCGGCATCCAGTACTTAAAAAGAAATAATAAAAGCACCAGAGTCCGAAACATTCTTTTCAGCGCACAGCATACAGGAGAACGAGCTGAAAAACGCCTCAAAAGGCTTGAGTTCCGGGGACAGTTTACTTAATTCCATACCTTAGATAAGTAAACTGTCCCCGGAATTCTACTTGTAAACAGCGATAAAAAGACCTATATTTAGACCATTATTTAGCTTCTAATTATAAGGTTCGTACACACAATGAAACAGATACTTTCAAGTTGTTCTGCCAGTATTTCAGAATTAAAGAAAAACCCTACAGCTTTATTAAATGAGGCTGAAGGTTCTCCTATTGCAATTCTCAATCATAATGTTCCTGCTGCCTACTTGATACCAGCAGAAACCTATGAATGGTTAATGGATAAATTAGAAGATTCGGAGCTTGCTCAAATAGTCACCGATCGCGCTAACGAAAAAGGAAAAGCAATAGAAGTCGATATTGATGAACTATAAACTCAAATTTCTACCAAGTGCGTTAAAAGAATGGAAAAAATTGGCACCTCCCATCCAAAAACAATTTAAAAACAAACTGAAAGAAAGAATAAAAAAACCACGTAATAAAGCCAGCCGGTTACGAGGATTTAAAGATGTGTATAAAATCAGACTTCGCTCAGTTGGTTATCGATTAGTTTATGAAGTCAATGATAAAGATATAGTTATTTATGCTATTGCAGTTGGCAAAAGAGAGCGTGGTATCGTTTATAGCAAGGCTGAAACCAGGGAAAAGGTATAAATTGAGTTCCGGGGACAGTTTACTTAATTCCACACCTTCTTTTAAGGAAGATACGGTAGAAGTAACGATTTCTCTTAGTAGAACAAGCGTGGGTTTCTTCAAGAAAGGGGCAAAGAAACACAAGACCCCATATCAGAAAATGATACAGCGTCTTTTGGATGTTTATTCGAATTCGCAACAACAAGGGCTAACGAGGTGCTTAACCGGTCGCACCTTAAAGCTGCGGGTTATTAGGGCTTCGCGAGATTGCCTGTGAGTGAGAGTAAAATAGTCTATCAGACAGGCTTGCCGGAGCGCTTCAGATCAAGTGCAGCCGGCTTATATGATGAAGCTTTCGGGAAAAAATTTGCAGTAGCCATACGATCAGATGAAGATCGGCTTCATCTTTTGAGTTGTGGCTTTATGCTTGATTACGCGATAGTTGCTTTATCAGAAAACAAGCTGATCGGTATCGCAGGTTTTCATACTTCGAGCGGCGCATTCACCGGAGGAATGACATACAGCAAGTTACTCTCGCAGCTGGGTTTTATGAAAGGCAATTGGGCCGCTATTATTTTCAGTCTTTACGAAAGAAAACCGGCACCCGGGGAACTCGTGATGGATGGTATAGCTGTTCAGGCTGACGCTCGAGGGCAAGGTGTGGGCAGCAGATTACTTGCGGAAATAACAGACTATGCGAAAGAGCATGCATGTGATCGCGTTCGACTGGATGTGATTGATATAAATATAAAAGCAAAGAAATTATACGAACGTAAAGGCTTTGAATCCGTAAAGACGGAGTATTTTCCCTGGTTACGATGGCTTTTGGGTTTTAGTGGCGCAACAATAATGGAATTGAATATTGAAACAAATCTATCTCGCGGCGATGTTCTTTCATAAAAAATACTGGTGCCGGGGCGGATTTAGGTTGAATATGGAGTACTGAGACAGAAGAGGCTGCATTATTGTAAGGAGTTTGCCATGTCCGAGTTTTTTCAGCAGGGTCCGGAGTTAAAAAATCAGTTCGACGATGATGAGCTGTTAAGATCCTGTCTTCGACGTATTTTGCCCGAGCATGTTTATCATGAGGTGGAAACTGATCTGAAACGCTTTGGTCAGCGGGTGGTGAGCGATATATTGGCATTGGCCGAGCACGTGGAAAGCAATGAGCCGGTGCTGGAAACGTTCGATCCCTGGGGCAGGCGTGTTGATAAAGTCACCGTGTCCCGCGCCTGGCAGGAACTGGATAAAGTCTCTGCCGAAGAGGGACTGGTCGCCATCGGCTATGAGCGAAAATACGGCGAGCATTCCCGTACTGTTCAAATGGCGAAGAAGTATTTGTTCCACCCCTCCAGCGCCTACTATTCCTGCCCTCTGGCGATGACCGACGGGGCGGCAAAACTGATCGAAACCTATGGCGACACCTTTCTTAAAGACCGGGCCTTCAAACGCCTGACCAGTCGCGACCCCAATATTTTCTGGACCTCCGGGCAATGGATGACGGAGAAAACCGGGGGATCGGATGTCAGCCGCAGCGAAACCGTTGCGCGTTCTGACAATGGTGCCTGGCGTCTTTACGGCACGAAATGGTTTACTTCGGCGGTGACGGCGCAAATGGCGATGACGCTGGCGCGGATTGAAGATGAAAAGGGGGAGACCGTGGCGGGTAATCGCGGGCTCAGTCTGTTTTATCTGGAGTTGCGTAATGAAGACGGCGAATACAATGAGCTGGAGATATTGAGATTAAAAGACAAACTGGGGACGCGGGGCCTGCCGACAGCGGAGCTGGAACTGAAAGGCAGTCGGGCCCGTCTTGTCGGCCGGCCGGGTGCGGGCGTCCGTTCAATCGCCACGCTTTTCAATATCACCAGGATTGATAATTCCACCGCTGCCATCAGTTCATCGCGCCGCCTGCTTGCCCTGGCGAGGGACTATGCCGGTAAACGTGAGGCTTTCGGCAGGAAACTCAGAGATCTGCCCCTGCATGTCGATACGCTGGCAAAAATGGAAGTGCGGTTTCAGGGCGCATTTCATCTGGGCTTTTATGTTTCCCGTCTGCTCGGTCGGACGGAGTGTCCCGGCAGTGATATCGACAGTGCGCAGGCACAGGCACTGTTACGGCTGCTGACCCCAGTCAGCAAGCTCTACACGGCGAAACAAAACCTGGCTATCACCAGCGAGCTGGTCGAAAGTTTTGGCGGTGCCGGCTACTGTGAAGATACCGGCCTGCCAAAATGGCTTCGCGATGCGCAGACTCTGGCCATCTGGGAGGGCACCACCAATGTGCTGAGCATGGATACATTGCGGGCGGTATTTAAAGAGAAATGTTTTTCCGCCTATGAAGCTGATGTCCGGCAGCGACTGGGGCGGCTTTCTGGAAGTCCTTTTGACGCTTTAAAAGAACCTGTCCAGCGCAGCCTTGATCATCTGGTCGAGCTCACTGAGGAAATGTCCGGGGCGGTACCCGAACTGGTTGAAGTCTGCGCGCGGTCTTATGCTTATTCCCTGGCGCGAGTCATGATTGCCGGCCTGCTGTTGGAGCATGCCCACTTCTACCGCGACGAAGCGTCCGGGCAAAAGTGGCTGATGGTGGCCCACCGCTGGTGTGAAAAAACACTGTCTCCGGTCACTATTCCCGACAGGGAGCATATTAAGATGAACCAGGCCATTTTGTTTTAAAGGTCGTGGATAGCTCAGATAAGTAAACTGTCCCCGGAATTCCAGATAAGTAAACTGTCCCCGGAATTCATGTGAATCAACAATCGACATAGGAGAGAAAAATGCTATCAGGGGTAATGCTATTGTGGTTTGTTCTCACGGCTGTGTCAGTGTTGTTTGTCGCCGTTGACAGTCTTAAAACACCGGAGTCTCCGGTATTAAAATGGGGCTTCATTTTGCTTACGGCCTACACCGGGCCGGTCGGTGCATTTCTTTACGTGTTGGGATGTCGCGAACCTTTGCCCGGGCTGCACGAGCAATATACTGCAACGCTCTGGCGCCAGGTATTGGGCTCGACAATGCATTGTGTGGCGGGCGATGGACTGGGGATATTGGCCGGCGCCATTGTCGGGGGTGTTATCCACCTGTCCAGGCCTGCGGAAATCGGTCTTGAATATCTGCTCGGTTTTGGTTTTGGCTGGACGATCTTCCAGGCCCTGTTTATGAGGGCCTCGTCCGGCGGATCCTTTTACAAGGCCTTGAAAAATACGTTCATTCCGGAGCTGGTATCCATGAATTATCTCATGGCCGCGATGGTCGTTGTCACCACAATCGGTATGAGTATGGTGCCGGAAAGCAGTAATCCGCTGTCAATGGAATTCTGGTTCATCATGTCCATGGCCCTGTTGGTCGGGTTCATCGCGGCCTATCCGATAAACTGGTGGCTGGTATCCAATCACCTGAAACACGGTATGATGACAGTCAGACCGAATCCGCCCGGCGACACTGAAACGGGTGAGCAGGAACACGCTGCAAGCAGTCATTCAACGCATGCAACATCCGGCGGCGACCACGATGCCGGAAACCACGAGGACAAGGTATCGTCTGGCGCGGTGGTATTCATGGTGGTGGTATCGTTTATCGTATTCGGTACAGGCGTAAGTTTTGCTCTTATGTATGGAGCATAATAAAACTATTTTCGTGTATTTTTGTCCAAATAGCCTGATGTCGTCGGACAGTAAAAAATCAACCATCAGGACAGTCAAGATATGAGCGTTCGCCACAGTTTTATTTTACTTTCGATTGCCATTTCCGTTGTCCTGTACTGGGCCCAGATGTACTGGGGTTTTATCATTATTGCCCCCGTTATTCTTCTCGGTCTGTATGACCTTGTACAAACAAAACACGCTGTTCTGCACATCTATCCGGTTATCGGGCATCTTCGTTATTTTTTCGAATCGATTCGTCCGGAAATTCAACAGTATTTTGTTGAATCAAATATCAATGGTCGTCCGATAAACCGGGAATTCCGGGCGTTGATTTATCAACGTGCCAAGAATGTACGTGATACGCGTCCTTTTGGTACGCAGTTTGATGTTTACCGCTCCGGTTATGAATGGATGAACCACTCGCTGGCACCGGTTCATATCGAGGACAAACGTCCGCGTATCCATTTCGGTGGTCCTGATTGTTTAAAACCCTATGCCGCGTCACCCATGAATATTTCCGCCATGAGTTACGGTGCATTAAGCAAACATGCCATCATGGCGCTGAATAAAGGAGCCAGGCTTGGCAACTTTGCACATAACACCGGTGAGGGCGGACTCAGCCCATACCACCTTAAATATGGTGGCGACATCATCTGGCAGATCGGTACCGGTTATTTCGGTTGCCGGAACAGCGAGGGCTTATTCAGTAAAGAGCTGTTTGCTGAAAAAGCACAACTCGATGTTGTTAAGATGATTGAAATCAAACTGTCGCAGGGTGCAAAACCTGGGCACGGCGGCATTCTTCCTGCGGCCAAATTAACTCAGGAAATTGCGGATATCAGGCATGTCCCCATGGGGCAGGATGTTGTGTCTCCACCTTCTCATTCAGCCTTCGATACCCCGAAAGGATTGCTGGAATTTGTGAGTGAATTAAAAAAACTTTCTGGTGGGAAACCCGTCGGCTTTAAATTGTGTATCGGTAAAAGAAGCGAATTTCTGGCTATTTGCAAAGCCATGCTGACAACAGGTATTACACCGGATTTTATTACTGTTGACGGTGGTGAAGGAGGTACAGGTGCTGCGCCGATTGAACTGACCAACTCTGTTGGTACACCATTACGCGATGCGGTTATCTTCGTTAACAATGCGCTGCTCGGCACAGGATTACGTGAGCATATTCGTATCATTGCCTCGGCAAAAATACTGTCAGCGTTTCATATGGCACGCATCATCGCGTTAGGTGCTGATACCGTCAACTCCGCTCGCGGAATGATGCTGGCACTCGGCTGCATACAGTCGCGCAGCTGTAATACCGACAAGTGCCCCACGGGAATCGCCACACAGGACCCTGCTCGTTACAAAGCGTTGAACATTGAGGACAAAGGCCGGCGCGTCGCGAGTTTTCATAATTCGACAATCGAACATTTCATGGAATTACTTGGCACTTGCGGTATTAGAGAAATTAATGAATTACAGCTCAGCCACATTCATCGCCGTGTCAACGGTACTGATATCGCCAGTTATGGAGAACTGTACCCCAGGATTACATCACTTTGTTTACTCTGCAATGAAGATCTACCTGCGTCATGGAAGACGGACTGGGAAAATGCATCAGCTGATCACTGGCGATAGCAAGCAAAACCAAAGCCATTATGCAGGGCATCTGGTTGCCATGCCTTCTGCTTAATCACTCCACCCCTTATCTGGCAGGGCCTGACCGGTGCTCTAGCGATCACCTGTCAGGCCTCACATTTCGACATTTTTTGGTATTTCTGAAAAGGTGACAGCGTTATTTGTCGGTTCGGACTCACAACCTATATTATTGGGGGAAGGAAAAGTGTTCATGCACTATACGCCAGCCGTCGTCTGTCAAATACCAGATGAGTGTTTGCCGCGCATCGCCGGGTATCGAAGCACCGTTCCTTAATTCTGTCTCTATGTGCAGCGTCGCCGTCGACCAGGCCAGCTTGCCGCGTCTCTGTGCCTCTAAATCATCATTCAGTGTTATTTCCACTCGTTTGAATGACTTGCCAATATATTTTTCCAGACCCTGCTCAAAGGCCTGCCATCCCTGATAGACCTCAAAGGGTGCCCAGGGTGTATACACGGTCAGATTATCATCCTTGATATAAAAACCCTTTAGTCTGTCAGCCAGTCCTCGGGTCGTTCCATTGCCCCAGGCACGGGCTGTTTGCTTTGCTCTTGCCATCAATTCGACATAGGGTTCGATGCGCGGATCATGTGGGCGCATTCCCTGGAATACGGCTTGTCCCGGTTCTACCGGTGCGGAAAATACCTCATGGGCAAGACGCCAACGATCACCTTCCCATTCCCAGATAAGGGTACCGCGACATCGATGTTCGGCCTTTTTGCCGCTGGCGAAGGTTAAGCTGATCCCGCAGTGCATAATATTCCAGACGACATTCTGGTAGCGCCAGCCTTTAAATTGTTCAGGATCAATAAGGGTAATGTCGGCCTGATCAATGCCGTTTTTCGCCCAATTTTTCGCGGCAAAACGATATTCAGCCCAACCGCGAAAGCCGGCTATCGGCGGTGCAGTGTCCCAGAACAGCGCATCCGGTCGACGAGTATAATCCGGTGCTGCTTCATCGAATACGATATCGTCTTTATGAAATGACCAGGCCGCCAGGTTGTTTTGCATGAGCTGGATAAAAGGCTGTAATTCTTTGCTGCCTGTTTTGAGCGCCTGGATTTCGGTTTGTGCCTGTGAGGCTGTCACCAGCATTAATAAAATGGTGCTGGTTATCCAGGGATGCCGATTTATTCGAATATCAAGTCTCATAAGTCACCACATTATCAATTATAAAATGCCAACAGATACTACTTGTCATACGCATAAGATAAACTACCCGTTCGGGTGAATGGCAGGCAAATTTGGAGACAGTAGCCTGCCCCGGTTTGACGTACACTTTCCAAAACGGACAATGGTACTGGAGGAGAGTGACTTAGCGCCGTTGTATTGAAGCGGGGTGGGCTAAAATAAAGTTTTCTGATTTTATGATATAAATCTGGACAAGCGAAAACTTGGATTTCTTAATATGCCCACTGCATTTTCAGCTCGGTCTGTATGATCATTTCCATTAAAAATAAATTCCGTATCGGCTATCGTTGCTGGTGATATCATTGAATCGGGGGCGAGTACGGTGGTATCAAGCCCACTCACACTGGCATCGTAAAAAGCGCCACTGCCTGAGATGAGGTTACCTAAAATATTATCTCCGGCACCGTCTGTGTAGAGGTCCTGACAAAATTCGCTCTGACTTTCCTTGTTAAAATCAATCCATTCATCCTTTCCGCGGGCAATTTCCAGTTCCCAATTGTATGCGTAATCAATAAACCACTGTGCGCCAATGGCATCAGTGGCATATCTTGAACCAATTTTTTGATATTGCCAGACGTGGACGCATTCGTGTACCAGCAGTTGCGGTTCAGTCGTCGTACTCAGATCCTTCATATAAATAGTGTTGCCGAGAGTGAAGGGAGCAGGACTAAGTTCATATATGCCGGACCAGCCTTCTACAATCCTTATGTTGTATGTTGCAAAAGATTCACGAAAAACTCTGTTTATAATTTCGCGCTCTTCTTTCGTTAATTTTCTTTTATTGGATTGCAAATAGAATGTTGCCTGTACCCACGAAACTATTTTTCCCGCGAAAACCAGTATCCCGCCCAGGATCCCCGAGACGATATCAAGAAAACCTTTTATAATCAAAGAACCGTCGAGACTGATAATACCAAATATTACTCGAATCAGCCCAGTGAATATGCCGCTTAGAATACCTCCTGTTCCTTTTACAAAAGCACCTGCAACATCAAACAAACCAGAAATAAAACCGCCCGCTCTTCTGAGAATTGAGGCGAAGATGAAGCCTGTGCCGGGAATATCCTCTGCGACATCTGCAACAATGCCAAATTGATCTTCGATAGCATTGCCCACCGTTTCCACAGCATCGGATATTACTTCTGCTACAACATTTATGACGGTGTCAGCAACATCGGCTACAGCATCAGCACCATTACTTACGGCATCCCCAAGATCACTTAAAAAGCCCATAGTTCTCCTCTGTACAGTTAATCTTTATATTGTTGAATTATCCATCCCTCAAACGTCAACAGACCCTGGAGAACTTTCACTGGACTTCGGGTCCGCAGTTGAGGTCAAACAAGTATCACCCGGATCGGAGTGACTAAATCTTAATTACTCCGGTCTTTTCATCCATATTGCTTCGTTGAGCGCATTCTCAAATTCTTCGTTGCTGTCGTAGGCTCGGCCAAAGGTATCAAGCCAGAACTTCTTTTCCTCCATGCATAAATAAAAGAAGACCTGTTCGTGCCATCGCTTAAATGACTGAAAGCCGAAACGGAATAGCGCCTTCTTGATGTCATCCGGGTAGCTCATCTTGCCTTCCGGGTTCGGCTGCATCGGCATTTGCAGTATCCTGCTTTGAATGCCGTAGCTGCGTATTTTTTTGATGATCGGTTTGGGGAAGGTGAGTGCGCCAAAGGAAATAAATAGTACTTCCGCAGGTTTGAATCTTTCCTGCACGCTGTTGAAAATATTCGCATAAGCCGGCTGCCAGCCGTCGAAGTGGACCATGGGATGAAAATGAAAAGACACTTTGATGCCATTATCCGCCACGGTCCTGGCGGCGGCGAGTCTTTCGTCAAAACCGGCTGTGAAATGTTCTTCGTTATCGATGATGATCTGGGGGTTCAGTGACCAACTGCAGACGATATTGTCGGGGACCTCCAGTTGTAACAATTGCCGGATATTTTTCGATTTGGTTTTGAATTCAATAGTGGCATTTGGCCACTTGCGGGCAAAATTCAACATCGCTTCGAGCACACCATGTTTATTGCCCCACATTAATGAATCCGAGGATTGTCCCGTACCGATATGGTAGCGGCGATCCGGGTTGAGTACGATGGCATTCAACTTGTCCTCAAAGCCTTCATCGAAAATGACCTCCTGCCGGGAATACATCGTTTGAATACCGCAATAGCTGCAACCGAAACCGCAGTTTTTGACGGCATCAATTGTTCGCAGGTTACAGCAGACGGTTTTGGGGGAGGCGACCGGACACATACCGAAGATCTTCGCTGTGGATGCGTCCTTGTTCAGGCTGATACGGGTTTCTTTAAATTTACCCGGTGCCGGCGGGCGGCTCTGATAGTGAACGGCTTGACTGGTCAGCTTGGCAATGGCTGTGTTTATTTTATTGAAAATATCTTTTTTCAACTGTTTTCCCTGTTGCCGGGAAGCTGTTTCATACTCGTGCCAGCGTTCGCTGAAACCCCGCGTCCCCCACATAAACAGATCAATATCGATATCGACGGCGTTTTTTAATTCCTGCTGAGTAAACAGGTGGCTGCAGGCAATATTTTTCAGCCCGACCTGGCGATCCGCAGGCAAGTGGCTGAACTGAGTCAGACTCTCAATTTTTTCGAATTTGGAAGGGTAATGTTCTCTCACTGATCCGTTATCTGTTGCTCACGCCCGCTATCCAAAGATTATATCCAGAAAAGAAAGGTGCCGGAGTGATTTAATTTAAATCACTCCGGCACCTTTATCGGGTTGTCGGGATTCTTTACATGCCGGTGAAAAATATTCTGTTGGGATATGGATTATATTAATTTAATCTATTAAAAACAAAACGTTAGATTTAAATCGGATTTCAGGCATAGATCATGCCTCTTAATAATATGGGTTTTTCGCCTTGTTTTTGATCACGGTCAACGAGCAAAATGCGCAAATAGGTAAGTTGCGGGAATTCGTTGGGAGGAGGGTATTCCGGCTGGGGATGAAATGAGTTCACTGTCTTGAAAGGGGGAAGACTTTGTTCAATGCTTTCATAATGTTATCTGAGATAATGGTCATTAGGTCTTAAGCCTCCACTCCATGTATAGTGGAACCCGTCTCGATTAGACTAACACTTGATTTTTTGCTGAGAGATTATGTCTTTAGATATTTCAACCATGACCAAAGAGGCCAATGCCGGCGACGTCGAGGTGCAGTTGCAACTGGCGGAGCTGTACGAGACCGGATTTGGCGTGCCAACTGATCGAGGACAGGCGGCCTACTGGTATCGCAAGGCGGCAGAGCAGGGTTCTGCCAGGGCACAATCGACGCTCGGGCAAATGTATATCCGTGGTATCGGTGTACCGGAGGATTTTTCAGAGGCGGTGGTCTGGTTGCGCAAGGCTTCGGATCAGGACGATGCCGTCGCCCAGGCGAATCTTGCCTGGTGTTATCAGCAGGGACTGGGGGTGGAGGCGAGTCTTGACGACGCGCTGGAATGGTATTTGAACGCGGCGAAACTGGGCCATGCCGGTGCACGTTACAACCTGGGTTATATGTATGCCAATGGTCTGGGTACGCAAAAGGATGATGTGGAAGCGGTGGCCTGGTACAGTAAGGCGGCCGAGCAGGGGCATGTGAAAGCCCAGTTGAACGTGGGTTTGATGTATGCCATCGGTCAGGGTGTCGAACGCAGTGAGGAGACGGCCGTGGCGTGGTACCAGAAAGCGGCCGATCAGGGCTATGACAAGGCCCAATATAATCTGGCCCTGATGTATGCGGGCGGGCATGGTGTCAAACAGGATGATGGCAAGGCTGCCGAGTGGCAGACGAAGGCGGCCATGCAGGGTTACGCCCGTGCCGAGTTTAATCTGGGGCTTTTGTATCATTATGGCCTCGGTGTCGAGCAGGACTATAAAAAAGCTGCCGAGTGGTTCACCCGTGCGTCGGAGCAGGGTTATGCCAAGGCCGATTATCATCTGGGCAAGATGTATGCTGAGGGGGCAGGGGTCCCGGCCAATGAGATTATATCGGCAAAGTGTTATCAACTGGCGGCGGAGGGCGGCTATGCCAGAGCGCAATATCGGCTGGGACGTCTGTATCTGGAAGGACAGGGCCTGCAAAAAGATGAATCTGTCGCCTGCCAGTGGTTTGAGAAATCCGCCATGCAGGGATATATCAAGGCGCAATATATTATGGGCGTATGTTATGCCAGAGGTATTGGGCTGGTGAAGGATTATGTGATGGCACATGCCTGGTTGTCCCTGGCGTCGCAGTCCGGTGATGACTTTGTGCAAAAGGTATTCAAAAAAGTGAATAGAAAAGTCAGTAAGGATGAAGAGGCGGAAGCCAACAGGCTGGCCGAGCAGTGGCAGTCTGTCTACCAGCAGTGATCTACAATACCGGTGAGTCGATAACAATCGAGTCGACTAGGACCGGCGCCTGTGTCGGGTTTTCCTGGGTGAGCTGAACCAGCACGTTGTAATACTTTATAATTTTCCCCACAAATTTTACCGGTTCGTAACCGCGGGCATAGCCGTGTCGGGTCTGTTTGTACCAGAAGCGTTTACTCAACAAAGGCAGACGCAGTTTTACCTCCTGCCAGAGATCCGGATTACCACCGTCTTTTTCCGTTAGAACGCGTGCGTCTTCGAGATGGCCCAGGCCAACATTGTAGGCCGCCAGAGCAAACCAGGTACGGTCCGGTTCTCCGATACGTTTCGGTAAGCGCTGTAGAAGAGAACTCAGGTATCTTGCTCCCCCTTCAATACTTTGCTCGGGATCCAGGCGGTTGTCTATGCCCAGTTGTTTTGCCGTCGACTGGGTGAGCATCATCAGACCGCGCACGCCGGTACGCGAGCGGGCATTCTGGTTCCAGTGTGATTCCTGGTAGCTTAGTGCGGCCAATAAACGCCAGTCAATATTGTGTCTGTCGCCGCTGCGTTTGAAGTGGGCTTCCAAATCGGGCAGTCGGGTTTTGTATTTCCTGATAAATTTGCGCGAATCGACATAGTCGAAAAACCCGCTAGGGCCGTAAAAACGCTCAATCAAATCCGCCAGTTTGCCGCTTTCGACCATCTCTTTATGGAACTGCCGGAGAGCCTCCAGCAAAGCAGGGTCATCCGTGTTTTTTATCGCCCAGGCCAGTGGTTGCGGACCGGTCAAATTAAAGGCAGGGCGAATATCGGGATAGGAGATCCGTGCGAGGACAACATCGTTGGAAAAGGCAAGCGCATAGACAATTTCCCCGCTTTCGACCAATGCCAGCAAGTCGTTATTGTTTTTATCGCTATGGATGCGCCAGGACAATGAAGGCGATTTCTTTTGTAATTTTTCCAGCGTGGATATTGGTATTGTCCCGGCGGCGAAATTCAGTTGATCCGGGTGAATATCATCCAGTGAAGTCGGTCGCCCATGACTGATCCGATAGACAATTTGCCGGGTGAGCCATTGATAGCCCGGGCCAAAGATCAGCTTGGCATCGCTGCTTTTAGCCCGGGCTAAACCGCCGGCGGCAATATCAGCCCAACCGCGTTGTACGAGTTCGTTAGCTTCCGCGTTATTTTTTGCAATGATCAGAGTGAGTTCAACGCCCAGATAATCGGCAAAACGGCTGGCCAGCTCATACTCAAGCCCGGTTTCTCCGTCCTTATCCGTGTAATAGGTGGCCGGACCGCTGTAGGTGGTGATTTTTATTTCCCCGCGTTGCAGCACCCGATCCAGTTGCGAGCGGGATTCGGTGCAGCCTGACAGAAATAAACAGACAAGGATCAGGATGCCTGTTGAAACAGTTTGGATCGGTTTTTGTGACATAAATAATCAGTATTGAACACTATTTATTCCCGGCGTTGGGCTCAGCATAATGGCAAGCTGCATCCACTGGAACTGTAATGTGGCATTTTTGAAAATAATCAGCGGTTTCACTATCCGATTTTGGCCGCAATCAGTACAATGCCCGGATCAGAGGCAAAGGCGGGATAGCTGATTTCGTCTGTTCAAGTATTTTGGAGAGGTGCCGGAGTGGTCGAACGGGGCAGACTCGAAATCTGTTGTGCCT
>JAJRTU010000026.1 GCA_024278135.1 Gammaproteobacteria bacterium | reverse complement strand
CCTCGGCAACATTCCAGGTCTCATCCCGTCTGCCCCAGCCCAGCTCGGTATTATTCATATCGGCAAGGGTATACAGCAATGTGTCTGCATCCGGTGAGATATGCAGACCAAAATGCTCAAAGTCATCACCGGTATTGGCGACCACAGTCAACTGCGAGCCGCTCAGACAATGACTCAGGCCGAGCGCCAGCTTGGCACCACCAATGCCGCCTGAGAGGGCAAGATATTTTCCGGTATTGATGTTCATATCGACACTGATTTGCAGACTGTCCGGGGAAGACCTTGCATACCATCCGCCCTTAACATAAATTTAGCAGCCCTTTAGGCACAAACGGCGATTATATAATAAACATGTCAGGATTATCCCTTTCACTTCACGCTATTCCCGGTATTCCACTGATAGAACCGGGCGATGATCTGGCCATGATCATTCTCAATGCCATTGCACATTCCCATCTGCAACTGCTGGACAGTGATATCGTCGTCGTCGCGCAAAAAATCATCTCCAAGTCAGAAGGTAGAATTGTCGATCTGGATACCGTGACCCCGAGTAAAGAAGCCCGCAATATTGCCCTGCAGGCTGACAAAGATCCGCGACTGGTCGAACTGATCCTGCAGGAATCCAACGATGTCATTCGTTGCAAAAAGGGGGTCATTATCGTCGAACATCGATCCGGTATCGTGATGGCCAATGCCGGGATTGACCACTCCAATGTCGGCGGCCCCGCGCATAAACAGCAGGTAAGCCTGCTGCCGGAAGATGCCAACGCTTCCGCCTCCACACTTTGTGAGACACTGCAAGATCACACAGGCAAACAACTCGGCGTCATCATCAACGACAGCGTCGGCCGTGCCTGGCGCCTGGGTACTGTGGGTATCGCCATCGGCTCCTCTGCCGTGCTGCCGCTGCGGGATCTGCGTGGTCAACAGGATCTCTATGGTGAAATATTAACTGTCAGTGAAACCGCCGACGTCGATGCCCTGGCCTGTGCTGCCTGCATGCTGATGGGCGAAGCCGCCGATGCCTCACCCGTCGTTATCGTGCGTGGACATCAGCTGGAGCACAGCGGCCTGAATACAGGCAAGCTTATCCGCGCCAGAGAAGATGACCTGTTTCGCTAGCATCAGAAATCAAATACCGCTGATTCGTATGCCCGCATGACCAGCCTTATAGGTTTTGTTCATATGGATCAACAGACTGGTCATAGCCTCGGCGGCCGCTGAATTCGCCAGCGCACCGGCATTCAATCCCCGTAGGCCAAGGTCTTCCACCAGCTCAATAACAAGCTGTCTTGCCTCTGTATCATCGGAGGTCACCAGAATATCGCAGTCTATATCGGTATCCTGGTTCAATAAATTAGCGGCAACATTGTGAAAAGCGGATACAACCCGCGCCGAGTCACCCACAATCGCCCGTGTCATTAATGCCGCTGATCCGGCCTCGGGCAGCTGCACTACGTTGACTTTCGGCGGCATCAAAGGCACCGTCGTATCAATAAGAACCTGGCCCTCAAGTTGCGGTTTGATCCCCAGCAAGGTGGCCTCATGCGCGGCGAATGGCGCAGTTAATACCACTATATCGGTATGCGCCGTCGCATCGGCATTCGTCATGCCGCCAACAGCAGTTGAACCCAGTCTTTCATTCAGTTCCAGCGCCGCCGCCTCAGCTTTCTCCCGGGATCGGGAACCGATGGTCAGTTGATGTCCTGCCCTGGCCCAGCGCCAGGCCAGTGCAAAGCCGAGATTGCCGGTTCCGCCGATAACACTGATTGATCTATTTTTCATAAGTGCTGTTTACCTCTGTACGAAAGTGTCTATTGAAAGTTCAGAAGACTGACAAGTCTAATAACGATTCTATGAATACGCTGTTACAATGGTGCTTACGATATCAATGTTCAAAAGTTTGGGCTTGCTCAGCAAGGTAGAATTGTTTGTCTCTTAATGCACACAATTTACAGGCCTGTCAAGCGGGGGAGAAGAAACAATGACACCGCCGGCAATGCTCATTATCTGTCACAGACGGCGTGATGCACCGATTTCCGATTCTCAGTCACTCATTTGTCCATCTCTCATTCGTGTTCGGCAATGATAAAAAAGCGTTTCCTTGATGCACTCGGCCCCGGCCTGCTTTTCGCGGCAGTCTCCGTTGGTGTCTCGCATCTGGTCCAGTCCACCCGGGCCGGTGCCGTTTACGGTCTGGCCATGTTGATCTTTATCGGCTTTGGGCTGCTGAGCAAATACCCCGCATGCCGTTTTGGTCAGCAATATGCCGTGATCACCGGAATGACATTACTGGAAGGTTTCCGCCGACAGGGCCTGTGGTCGCTGGTACTGGTTGCCCTGATCACGCTGAGTGCGATGTTTACCGGTGTGGCTGCCGTCACACTGGTCACGGCCGGTATTGCCAAGGCCTCTTTCGGACTAACTGTCAGTCCGGTTTTCATCTCTGCCTGCATTCTGCTCGCCGGTATGCTGTTGTTACTGATCGGTCAGTTTCACTGGCTGGATATCACCATAAAAATCCTGGTCGTGGTCATGGCCTGCTCAACATTGGTCGCGACTTTCTTCGCTGTTCCCAATATTGACTGGAGCACTTCTGCCAACCTGCTGCCGGAACAATTTGATCTGCTGACGATAATGTTTATTGTCGCGCTGGTCGGCTGGATGCCGGTGCCGCTGGACACCGCCATTTTGCAATCCATCTGGACGGTAGCCAAATCACATGACGCCGGTAAACGCCTGAACTGGAAGACAGCCAGTATCGATTTTCATATTGGTTATCTCGGCACCGCAGCGCTTGCCCTGTGTTTTCTCCTGCTCGGAACTGCCGTCATGCACGGTAGCGGCGTACCGCTGGAAAGCTCTGCAGTCGGTTTCGCCACGCAATTGATCAGCCTGTATCAACAGACGCTGGGCCACTGGAGCCGACCACTCATTGCCATCTCGGCATTGGCGGTCATGTTGTCCACCGTTCTAACGCTGCTGGATGGTTACCCACGCAGTATCGCTATTTTGGTTTTACGGTTTCAAAGTGCCGAGCATCCGGAACGGAAAGATGATGATCGGGCGATGCGCCCCGTTTACTTCAGCGCTATGATCGTTTTGATCGCAGGTGCGCTGATCATACAATTATTTTTTATCACGTCGTTTACCGCACTTATCGCACTGGCCACGACCATTTCATTTATTACAGCACCCGTCCTTGCCTGGCTGATCCACAAAGCGATGACCTCAGCAGCGATACCGATGGCGCAACGCCCCGGCACCGGACTCCGGCTCTACAGTCTGGGCTGCATCTGTGTGCTGGCCTGCTTTGCCCTGTTCTATCTCTATTTGTTGGCTGGCACCTAATTGCGGTAGACTCGCTTTCAGACTGACAACATCATATGACAGTGGAGCGCTCGTTACATGGCTGATGTAAAAGAAAAAAAATACCTTGTCGATTACGGGAATCCTGCCACCGGCAAATTCAGACTGAATGACTATCCCTTTTATCTTATCAGTCAAATTGACCATCGCTATGGCGTCGAAATGGAAAACGTCTTACGCCGGCATAAGATGGAGCGCGTGCAATGGCATATATTGTTGATTTTGAGAGAGAAAAACCCCAGCAGCATCAGTGAAATTTCCGAACGTAGCGGCAGAAAACTGTCGACGTTGAGCCGGGTAATTGAGCGGATGCGTATTGATGAACTTGTCTCGACCGCACCCCGACAGTCAGATATGCGCAGCACTGATGTATTTTTAAACGAAGCCGGCGTGCAGGCCTTGCACAAGATATTGAAAGTCGCCAGCAAACAATATGAGCATGTGATGGATGGTTTCAGTGCGGCAGAAATTGAGGCCCTGCGCAATCACCTGAAAAATATTCTGACTCGCCTGCACCGCTCGCCTTATGAATAAAACCTTTTTCACTCTGACCGCTATTGTTGCTGTCGTGTATCTGTTTCAGCATTCACCGGCTTACGCTGACGACAAAGCGGTTCAGGTTGATGAGTTTGGCCTTGTAGAAAAAGTGCCGGCGCAGCCTGCTCCCCACTGGTTGTGGATATTTGACCCCAACTTCATTTCCTTCGCCGATGGCAGAGCACATTTAATCGATGGTGACAGCGGGCGATACCTGGGCTCACTTAATACCGGCTATGTCCATGCCAGATTAAACTTCCCCCCTTCTTACCGGGAGATATATTCCGCCGAAACTTATTACAGTCGTCACGTGGGTGGGACACGAACAGATCTGATCAGGGTGTATGACCCGATTAACCTGAGTCTGATCGCCGAAATAAAAATTCCCGACAAACGCGCCACCACCATCCCCCGTTTACACAATACGACTCTCAGCGATGATGGCCGATTCATGCTCGTATTCAATCTCACCCCGGCCACCTCCGTCAGCGTGATAGATGTGGAGGCGCGCAGCTTCGTTGGCGAAATCGAAATACCCGGTTGTGCATTGGTCATTGCCACCGGTGGAATGCGCTTCCTGTCCCTGTGTGGCGATGGTTCTGTACTGCTTTACCAACTGGACAAACACGGCAGGCTCATAGAGAAAAAACGCAGTCAACCTTTCTTTGATGCCGACAAAGATCCGATCCTTGAAAACGGTGTGCGATACCGGAATCAATGGTTATTTCCTTCGGTTGAAGGCCTGTTGTACAGCATCGATATCTCCGGCGATGAACTTGTCTTTCCTGAACCCTGGTCTTTGCTTGATGAACAAGACCGAAACGAAGGCTGGCGAACCGGGGGCATGCAACAAATTGCCGTCAATGCGGCCCACGGACTGCTGTATTCCATTATGCATCAGGGCACTGCCGATACCTATGAACACGCGGGACCGGAGATATGGGTATATGAACTGAAAACGAAAAAACGAATTAAACGTATCATTACACAACGCGTTGCCATATCCATTCACGTCAGCCCGGATGAAAAGCCATTACTTTTTTCTCTGCCTGATACAGAGGCCACGCTGGATATTTATGATGGCTTAAGCGGTAAACATTTACGTACAGTCAGGGAACTGGGTGTCACCCCTTTCCTGATGGCGACACCGCCTTATAAACTGAAAATGAATCAGTGACAGACCCGCAGGAGAAATAGTCAAGTGCACATTCTGGATCGCTGGATACAAACAATTGCGCGCAAACTGGCCCACGTCAGCTCCCGTCGCGATTTTCTCAGCCGTTTTGGTACGCTGCTGATCGGTGGTGCGGCGCTGCCCCTGTTGCCGGTTGCCCGAGCTGCAACAAATGACGGACCACTGGTGCCAGGTGATCATCAAATTGAAGGGGATGCCGGCGACCCGAGAAAATGTGAATACTGGCGTAACTGCGCCATGGATGGTTTTCTATGCGGATACTGTGGTGGCTCCACCACCTCCTGCCCACCCGGCACGGAGTTTTCTCCGGTCACCTGGATCGGTACCTGTCGCAATCCGGCAGACCAACGCGACTACATCATCAGCTACAATGACTGTTGCGGTAAAAGTTCCTGTAATCGCGCACGTTGTAATCGTAATGAAGGAGACAAACCCAATTATTTGCCGTCTAAAAGCAACGACATCATCTGGTGTATGGGCACCAGCAATAATGTCTATCATTGCACGGTAACACTGGTGCTGGGCCTGGCAGTAAAATAGATTTACAGGGCCGGCAATCCCAGGCTGACACTATTTCAGACGTACCAGATCCGGCCCTGCTTGCCGGTTTACAGAGGAACGACACGACCCGCATCAGCGGCCTTCCCCACTCTTTTTACCGGCACATTATTTACAACCTATTGCCATTCTCCCGTTTAAGCCGCTGTTCCGTTTACGCCAACAGCCTGTTCAGTCCGGACAACTGTTTTTCTGCATCACCTGTTTCGACTATCACCACAAATATCCCTTCACCGGATAATCCGGATCTGTTTTCAAGCGACACCCTGTCGCCGGATTTCGCATCGTCATACGCCATGTGGGCGAATAACACCGGGCCACAGTCCAATTTGACCAGGGCGATCTGAACAGGGCCATGCTCACGAAAAAAAGCATGCGTGCTGACATGCAAAACAGTATGGGAAAGGAGTTCTCCTGTTGTCGCCACCTTTTCCCATTTGAGCTCATCATGGAGACATTCTTGACAACATTCTCTTGGCGGATATTGCACTCTTTCACAGTGTTGACAAACTTGCAGGACAAACTCGTTATTTTTTGCCGCCGCACTGATCCCCCGGCAAACGGATGTGCGGGTGGCAGGAGGGAGTATTTGAGAACTATCCATGTCCACCTCGTGAGAGTATCGCGGCATTGCTGGACAGGCAACGGTCATAAATGACCATGCCATAGCCGCTGACCAGAGAGTACCTGGCATTACTCACCGCATTTTTTAATCCCCTTGTTGTGAGTTGACGGATGCTTTCCACCAGCCCCATAAAACCGCCCGCTGCACCGGCCTGTCCGGCAGACAATTGACCGCCACAGGTATTATGCGGCAAGCCTCCACCGTCCCAGTTGAGATCGTGCTCCCGAATAAACTGCGGTGCTTCTCCTTTTCGGCAGAAGCCGAGATCCTCCAGTTGCATCATGACAATCACCGGATAGTCATCATAGGTCTGCAATAAATCTATATCTTCAGGGCCAAGGCCGGCGCTGGCATAAAGCGAATCGCGAAACAGGCGCCAGCCTCCACGATAATGGACATCATCTTCCGGGTAGGCATTATAGTTTTCTTCGCTGGCCAGTATGCCGGCAAAGGGCAAATCCAGCGCGCGAGCCCGCTCGACCGACATCACCAGAAATCCTTCAGCTCCGGCACAGGGCATCACACAATCGAGTAAATGCAATGGCTCGGCAATGACCCGGGCATTGAGATAATCTTCCATGTTCAGTGAGCGCTTAAACAGGGAACGAGACGCCGCCAGAGCATTATGCCGTTGTGAAATACAGAGTCGGCCGAAGTCTTCCCGGACTGCGCCAAACTGTTCCATGTAATGCCGCGTGATCATGGCGAAAACGGTATTCGGACCACCGGCGCCATAAGGATGCACAGCGTTGGTGGAAAAACCACTGAAATTTTCAATCAGTCCGGTAAAGCTGTTTTTATTGGCCGTATCAGCGCCGATGCAGGCAATCACCTCGGCATCACCGGCCTGAATGGCTCGCGCCGCTCGGCGCATGGCAACAATACCACCGGCTCCCCCCAGCGGGATGGTTTCCAGCCAGCGCGGTGTCATGGAAAAGTAATTCGTTAAACTCACTGCAGTGTCCGGCATCAAAGTGAAACTGGCAATCGCCAGACCATCCACTTCATCCTTATTCAGCCCGGCCTGTTTCAGCATCTCCGCCAACGCACGGCCGATAAACCACTCTGCCTGCCTGTCGCTTTGACGCTGATAGGGAATACTGGTGGGACAGACCAGGGCCACGCCCTCATAGGAATGTTTTTTTATGTTCACAGCATTCATTATGTTTTGCGCTTCAGTTCGCGCATGTCTATGCACTTGCCCTGTTTCACTAATTCCGCCAGGAGTTCTTTAATGGCGCCCCGCTGGATCTTTTTTGAAGCCGTCAAAGGTATTTCCGACCTGAACATAAAGTAAGCTGGCACTTTATAACGGGCCAGTTTCGTATTACAGAAATCAACTATCCCGGCGGCCGTTGTCTCGCCGGCTGTCACACCATCACGTAAAATGATACATGCCGCCACTTCTTCCCCGCGTATTTCATCGTCTACAGATGTCACTGCACAGTGGGCGACAAGCGGCATCTGCAACAAAACATTTTCAACTTCCACTGCCGCTATGTTTTCGCCACTTCGACGAATGATGTTCTTACGCCGGTCAACAAAATAAAACGATCCGTCTTCACCAACTCGCAGGACATCGCCGGTATGAAAGTACCCCCCATCCCACACCCTGGCGGTTTCTTCTGCATTTTTATAATAACCCGAAAAAAAGCCTTTATGCGGATTTTCACCGGCGGCACGAATCAACAATTCTCCCGGCTCGCCTGCCTGTACGTCGTTACCTTCTTCATCCACCAGACGATATTCAATGGGGTTAAAGGGCTTGCCGATACAAGGAGTACCAATATGCCTGGACTCCTCATGGGTTGTGATACAGACATGGGTGCCTGTTTCAGTCATCGCCCATGCTTCAACCAGTTTAAAACCAAAGCGATTTTCGAAGCGTTGCAGATGCTCTGGATCGACACCGGCCCCAAAACCAAACTTCAGCAAATCCCCAATATAATCATTCGTCTGCTCAGGCAGATTCAACAAAATGGCGGGGATAACACCGAGATAATGCAGACAGCTTGCCCTGCTTTCGCGCACAGTCTCCCACCAGGTGGAGGCATGAAAACGATCCAGTTGGATGATGCATCCGCCAGTCATGATCATTGCCATCATAGTACACAGAGCATTCATGTGTACCAGGGGCAGCGGCGTCAACATTCTTTCCTGACCGTACTCCAGGCGGCAATAACCCTGTATCGATACGTACCACCGCCCCATGCTGACAAAATAATCATTGTTTAACATGCAGCCTTTTGGCGCAGCCGTCGTGCCGGAGGTATACAGTACAGCGGCTTCCGTCTCTGCGCCGACTTCGCCGCCCGGCACCTGTGCTGCAGATGGCGGCAAAGTCTCCATCGAATCCGTTTCAGCAATCTGAACCGGGGTTTCGATTCTCGCCAGTGCCTGCTTCACTTTTTCGACATGCACAGGCAGTGACAACACCAGGCAGGAATCGCTGTGCCTGATGACATAGGCCATTTCTTCTGTGAGAAAGCCGGAATTCACCGGTACGATACTGACGCCGAGCTTGTTGAGTGCGTGTAAATGCAAGAAGAACTCGGCACGATTATCCACTACCATCGCAATACGTTGCCCGGGACCATAGCCGGCTGTGTGGTATTGTTGACTTAGAACATTGATCGCATCCAATGCCTGCGCATAACTGTAATCAAGCGCCGTATGCGCATCATCCTCTCTGGCCTGGCGGGGTATATGCAAAAAAGGATTCGCCGGCACTTTTTCTGCGGTTTTCTGAAACTCAGTAAATACAGTCATGGTCGGCACAGCTTCGTATCCTCTCGTTGTACAATGCGCAGCGGCAAAGCGCTGCGGGCTGCAATAAAAATGCGTTGGGATGCCTGAAGCGTTTTTTACGCACCGCATCAGTGCTGAGCAGTGCAGCCGGTTCTTCAGGGGAATAGTGTGTCCTCAGCATGATCAGCCCGCTTATTATCATGACCACCCCGTCTTTTGATGAAGAAAAGCCCGCTATGCCTTGCCGCTGTTTATTGATGTTCGCTCAGGTTAAGCGTTTTCTAATCTTTGTCAGCAAACGCAACAACTCCTCCTTTTCACCGACAGAGGTTGTTTTGAATAATTCGTGGGCCCAGGCCTCGTGATCTGCTGCCATCCGTTCAAACAAGACCGCACCCTGTGCTGACAAATAAATAATACTGACTCGCCGATCATCCACTGAAGGCTTTCTTTCCAGTAAACCGTCTTCCTCCATACGATCCAGTAAACGCGTGATATTACCTTTCGAGGCCAGCAACCCGGAGGCCAATATGGACGTGCTGACGCCGGTTTTGCCTGCCTCAAACAGATGCGCCAATACATCGAAACGTGAAAACGAACTATCGTAACTTTCCCTGAAGCGATCCGACATTTCCTGTTCGAGTTGTTTGGCGCATTTGAACAAATGTAACCAGAGACGCAGGGAATTTTTGCTTTCTGATTCGCTATCCAGCTGATTATCTGTTTCAACATCTAACATAAGTTCTATTTTAACCTAAAAATGTCTGATAACCTTTACCCTGAACAATCATACTGAACATTCTGATTTTCCATTTAAAAAATATACTAAATTACGAATTTTTGTTGCATTGCAACCAAGAGCTGATTGATACTATGCTCCTGACATCAATGCGTACATAGGAATTTCCCCATTATTAAGCAGAGGCAATACTGAATGAAACCCTATTTTGAGAAAATGGACAGCTTTGGCAAGGAGTTAAAAAAAGGACGTATCAAGCGCGCTGAAACCAGCGTTGAACTGCTCAGACAAACGGAAGAGAAGATTGAGCAACTTAACGGGAAGGTGCGAGAAGCCGGTCTTCCCACAGAAAAAATCAACCAACGCGGTGCCATGACCGTTTGGCAGCGTATCGAATATCTGGTGGATAGCGACTCCTGGCATCCACTGCACAGCCTTTACAATCCGCTGGACAATGACGAAGGCACCACCAATGTCGTCGATGGCCTTGCCAGGATTGAGGGACGCTGGGCCGTCGTTATCGGCTTCGACAACAAAGTCATGGCCGGCGCTTGGTTGCCCGGGCAGTCGGAAAACATTCTTCGGGTCACGGATTTATCCAAACGCCTGAATATTCCTCTGGTCTGGCTGGTAAACTGCAGCGGTGCCAAATTACCTGAACAGGAAAAATTTTATGCCAATCGGCGTGGTGCGGGCACCCCCTTCTTCCGCCATGCGGAACTGGAACAGGCCGGCATTCCCATTCTGGCCGCGATCTACGGCACCAATCCTGCCGGCGGCGGTTATCAAAGTATCAGCCCGACCATCCTGTTGGCACACAAAGATGCCAATATCGCCGTCGGCGGGGTCGGCATTGTCTCGGGCATGGCGCCGAGGGGCGGCTTTGATGTGGACATGCTGGAAGAGCTGATTGAAAAAACCAGAGAGTTCAGCGCAACACCGCCAGGCAGTATGGATACCCACTACGACAAGACCGGCTTTATCTCCCATGTATATGAGGAGGAAACCGGTGTACTTGACGGCATCAAGGAATATATGCTGGCCATACCCGCCTATCAGCCGAAATTTTTCCAGGTGGCCGAAGCCAAAGAACCGGCATTTCCTGTCGAAGATATTTATTCTCTGCTGCCTTTCAACCAGAAAGAAGTCTATGACTTCGATGAGATACTGGCACGACTGGTGGACGGCAGTGAGCATATGGAATTCAGGCCGGATTATGGCCCGGAGATGTATACCGGCCTGTGCAAAATTGACGGCATGCTGGTCGGCTGCATCGGCAACCGGCAGGGCTATCTCGGCAAGGGCTATCCCGAATACGGGGACTACCCCGGTATTGGCGGCAAACTCTATCGCCAGGGCCTGATCAAGATGAACGAGTTCGTCACCCATTGCGGGCGTGATCGCGTGCCTGTCATCTGGTTTCAGGACACCAGTGGCATAGATGTCGGCGATTTGGCGGAACAGGCGGAATTGCTGGGCCTGGGCCAGTCCCTGATCTATTCCATTCAGCAAACCGATGTCCCCATGATGCTGGTGGTCTTGCGCAAAGGCAGCGCGGCGGCGCATTATGTCCTCGGTGGCCCTACTGCCAACCGTCACAACGCGTTCACCAT
>JAJRTU010000323.1 GCA_024278135.1 Gammaproteobacteria bacterium | reverse complement strand
TGCCGGGAGACAATGTGAAGGTGGAAGTAGCGTTGATCAACCCGATAGCGATGGAAGAAGGGCTGCGTTTCGCGATACGCGAGGGTGGTCGAACTGTGGGGGCGGGTGTCGTCTCTAAAATAATTGAGTAAGAGGTCATGGCAGAACAGCAGATAATCAGGATCCGTTTAAAAGCATTTGATCACCGCTTGATAGATCAATCCACGCGAGAGATCGTGGAGACGGCGCGTCGTACCGGCGCGCAGATCAAAGGGCCTATCCCTCTGCCTACGAAGAAAGAGCGATATACGGTTTTGATTTCGCCACACGTAAACAAGGATGCACGGGATCAATACGAGATACGTACACATAAGCGCTTGTTGGATATTATTGATCCAACAGAAAAAACTGTAGATGCATTAATGAAACTGGATCTGGCTGCCGGTGTGGATGTTCAGATAAAACTGAATTAACAGCATTGTAGATCAGCCAATTTAGACAGGATTTATCGGAAAATTAAACAATGACGATCGGGATTATTGGTAAAAAACGCGGCATGACCAGGGTCTTTACAGAAGACGGCCAGTCTATCCCCGTAACGGTGATTGAGGCCAGTCCTAATCGGGTGGCGAGCATGACCGATCCCGGGCGAAACGGCTATCGCGCCGTTCAGCTTGCCTGGGGTGAGAAACGCAGGAACCTCATTAACAAGCCCAGGGCCGGTTTATTGTCCAGGGCGGAAATAGAAACAGCCGAAGGCCTGGCGGAATTTCGTCTGGAAGACGGTGAAGGAGAAGCGTTGACACCGGGCAGTGAGATTAAGGTGGATATATTTGAAAACGGACAGAAGGTGGACGTCACCGGGACAAGTATCGGCAAGGGCTATGCCGGTGTTATCAAACGTCACAACTTCAAACATCAGCGTAACTCACACGGCAACTCCATTTCTCACCGGGCCCCGGGTTCCATTGGGCAATGCCAGACGCCCGGCAGGGTCTTTAAAGGCAAGAAGATGGCGGGACATATGGGCAACGTTCGCCGTACCTGTCAAAATCTGGAAATCGTGCGCGTCGATCAGGAACGAAACCTGCTGTTGGTCAAGGGGGCAGTGCCCGGGGCCAAAGGGGGCAAGGTGATTGTAAGACCGGCAGTGAAGGCGCGAAGCTGAGATGAGTACTATGAAATTGACCTTGCTTAAACCAGGTGACAAAGCCGGCAAAGTGGCGGTATCCGAGACTATCTTCGGGGCTGCCTATAATGAACCGCTGGTGCACCAGATCCTGACATCCTATACAGCGGCCTCGCGTGCCGGCACCAGGGCGCAGAAAAATCGAGCTGCTGTAAGAGGCGGCGGTAAAAAACCGTTCAGGCAAAAAGGCCTGGGCAGGGCACGGGCCGGCACTATTCGAAGCCCACTGTGGCGTGGGGGTGGTGTCACCTTTGCAGCCAAACCCCAGGATCACTCGAAAAAAGTGAACAGAAAAATGTATCGGGGGGCTATGCGATCCATTTTATCTGAACTGGTCAGGCAGGATCGACTTCTGTGTGTAGAAGAATTTAAGGTGGATGAGCCAAAGACGAAAACGGCGATTGACAAACTGGCGGAGATACAACTCAGCGAAGCGCTTATCATTACTGATGAAGTGACCCGGGATTTGTATCTGGCGACTCGAAATATTCCACGTGTCGATGTTATCGATACCAGCGAAATCGATCCCTACTCTCTTATCGGTTTTGACAAGATCCTGATTACCAGGGATGCCCTGAAAAAAGTCGAGGCATGGTTATCATGAGTAACAAGGAAAAACTGATGAAGGTGTTGTTGTCGCCACGTATTACGGAAAAAAGCACATTGCTTGGTGACAAGTTTAACCAGTATGTGTTCAAGGTGGTGAAGAACGCCAGTAAGCCCGAAATAAAGCAGGCTGTTGAATTGATGTTTACAGTTGAAGTGGAATCAGTGCGGGTATGCAACGTTAAGGGAAAACGGAAAAGTTTCAAAAAATCAGGTGGTAATCGTTCCGACTGGAAAAAGGCCTATGTGAAATTGAAACCTGGCTTCGATATAGATTATATGGGGGCCTGATAAAGTGAGTGTAAGACGATGCCATTAGTAAAGCCAAGACCTACTTCGCCCGGACGCCGTGGCGTCGTAAAAGTGGTGAACCCGGATCTGTACAAGGGCACACCTTATGAGCCTTTGCTGGAAAAGCAAAGTAAAACTGCCGGGCGTAACAATGCCGGACGTATTACTGTTCGTCATCGTGGAGGCGGCGCCAAGCAACGTTACAGAATTATCGATTTCAAGCGTGATAAGGACGGCATTCCAGCGAGAGTGGAACGTATCGAATACGACCCTAACCGTAGCGCCAATATTGCCTTGCTGTTATACGTGGATGGCGAGCGTCGATACATTATTGCAGCAAATGGCGTAACACAGGGAACAGAATTGATGTCGGGTATGCAGGCGCCAATCAAGAACGGGAACTGTTTACCTTTGCGCAATATCCCGGTCGGTTCCACCGTGCACTGTATTGAATTGAAACCCGGCAAGGGTGCGCAGATGGCCCGTAGTGCCGGCACCAGTGCACAGCTGGTGGCCAGAGAAGGTGCCTATGCGACCTTACGTTTACGTTCCGGCGAAATGCGTAAAGTCCCGGGAAATTGCCGGGCGACTTTAGGTGAAGTCGGTAATGGTGAGCACTCCCTGCGGCAGTTGGGCAAGGCGGGCGCGAAGCGTTGGAGAGGTATTCGACCGACAGTACGTGGTGTGGCCATGAATCCGGTGGATCATCCACACGGTGGCGGCGAAGGCCGTACTTCCGGTGGCCGGCATCCGGTCAGTCCCTGGGGTGTACCGGCGAAAGGCTACAAGACACGTAAGAACAAGCGTACAGATAACATGATTGTACGCAAACGCAGCAACAAAAAGTAAGCATGAGAAGTGAAAGATAAGGGGAGAAACCAGTGCCACGTTCAGTAAAAAAAGGCCCTTTCGTTGATCACCACCTGATGAAAAAGGTGGAGACAGCGAGACAAAATAACGATAAGCGACCCTTGAAGACCTGGTCGAGGCGTTCCATGGTGTTGCCGGATATGGTGGGTCTGACTATAGCTGTACATAATGGCAGGGATCACATGCCCATATTTATTTCTGAAAACATGGTGGGTCATAAACTGGGTGAGTTTGCTATTACCCGGACCTATCGTGGTCACACTGCAGACAGGAAAAGCGCTTAAGGTAATGGTGACGAAAGCAACATTAAAATATGCAAGGCTGTCCCCGCAGAAAATGCGCCTGGTAGCTGATCAAATCAGGGGTTTGCCTGTTGAACGGGCCCTGAATGTCCTGGCATTCAGCAATAAAAAGGGCGCCGCCATCGTCAAGAAGGTACTGGAGTCGGCAATCGCCAATGCTGAGCACAACGATGGGGCGGATATTGACGAGTTGACAATCTCCGCTATTTGCGTCGATCAAGGGCCGACATTAAAGCGTCTGCGACCTCGTGCAAGAGGGCGTGCTGACAGAATTATTAAACGCATGAGCCATGTAACTGTAACGGTGGCGGAATCTGAAGAGCGAGCAAGCTAATGGGACAGAAGGTACATCCAGTTGGAATTCGACTCGGCATAATCAAGGACTGGACGTCCAAATGGTATGCCGATTCAAAAGATTATGCAGACTACTTACACACCGATCTGCGCGTGCGTGATTATGTGCGAAAGAAGCTGGCGAATGCATCAGTTAGTCGCATACAGATCGAACGTCCGGCAAACAATGCCCGGATAATCATTCACACTGCCAGGCCGGGTATAGTGATTGGTAAAAAGGGTGAGGACATTGATCGTCTGCGTAATGAAATATCACAAATGATGGGTGTGCCGGCAACGGTCAGTGTTGAAGAAATTCGCAAGCCCGAGCTGGATGCCTTTCTGGTCGCTGAAAGTGTGGCGCAACAGATTGAGCGACGTATCATGTTCCGTCGCGCGATGAAAAGAGCGGTAACCAATACCATGCGCCTGGGGGCGTTGGGTATCCGGATTAATGTAGCCGGACGACTGAACGGCGCTGAAATTGCACGTTCAGAATGGTATCGCGAAGGCCGTGTTCCGTTGCATACTCTGCGCGCTGATATTGATTATGGTGTCGCAGAATCAAATACGACGTATGGTGTGATTGGCGTCAAGGTCTGGATTTTTAAAGGTGAAGTACTGGCGCATGAAGAAGTGACCGAAGATGAGAATCCTGCCCAGCAAACAGTTCCCGCAAAAAGTTAATGGAAGTCGATCGTGTTACAACCTAAAAAAACAAAATTCAGAAAACAGATGAAGGGCCGTAATCGCGGCCTTGCCAATGTTGGCTCCAAGGTCAGTTTTGGTGAATTTGGAATGAAGGCTACCGGCAGGGGGCGTATCACAGCGCGCCAGATAGAAGCGGCCAGACGTACGATTACCCGCAAGGTGAAGCGTGGCGGCAAACTCTGGATTCGGATTTTTCCTGACAAGCCCATTACCAAGAAGCCGCTGGAAGTACGTCAGGGCAAAGGTAAAGGTAATGTCGAATACTGGGTGGCCCTGGTGCAACCGGGTCGCGTTCTGTACGAGATTGAAGGTGTGTCTGAAGAGCTGGCACGCGAGGCATTTGCCCTGGCTGCGGCAAAGTTGCCCATTAAAACGACATTTGTAAGCAGGACGGTATTGTAATGAAGGCAGCGGAACTCAGACAAAAGAAACCGGAAGAATTAAACGACATGGTGGCTGATTTGCTGCGCGAACAGTTTAATTTACGCATGCAAAATGGCTCCGGGCAATTGAGCAAACCCAGTCAGGTGAAGCTGGTGCGTAGAGATATTGCTCGAATTAAAACTATTTTGAAGGAAATGGCAACGAGTAATCATTCATGAGCGAAACACAAAAAACAGCGAAGACTCTGACGGGACGGGTTGTCAGCAGCAAGATGGATAAAACTATTGCTGTGGTCATTCAGAGAACGGTGAAGCATCCCCTGTATGAGAAATACATGAAACGTTCCACTAAATTGCTGGCTCATGATGAGAATAATGAATGCCAGGAAGGGGACGTCGTGATCATTGAAGCATCACGTCCCGTATCGAAACAGAAGTCATGGCGCCTGCAAAAAGTCGTGACTAAAGCACAGGAAATATAGTTACCGTGGGTGATACCGTAATAGTTACAGGAGAACACGCATGATACAGATGCAGAGTATGCTGGATGCCGCTGATAACAGCGGGGCGCGTCGTATGATGTGTGTGAAAGTGTTGGGTGGTTCCAAGCGTCGCTATGCAAAAATCGGTGATGTGATAAAGGTGACCATCAAGGAAGCCATCCCGCGTGGCAAGGTCAAGAAAGGAGAGATCTATAACGCAGTGGTAGTCAGGACCAGGAAGGGCGTGCGCAGAACCGATGGCTCCGCTATTCGTTTTGACGGCAACGCAGCAGTATTGCTGAATAATCAGTTGCAACCTATCGGCACCAGAATATTCGGCCCGGTGACGCGTGAATTACGCAGTGAGAAGTTTATGAAGATTGTCTCTCTGGCGCCAGAGGTATTGTAAGGTGAACAAGATTAGAAAGGGTGATGAAGTGATAGTCCTGACCGGAAAGGATAAGGGCAAGCGTGGGGTTGTACTTAGAGTGATCGAAGAGCGCGACAGACTGATCGTCGAGAACGTGAATATGGTGAAACGCCACACCAAGGGCAACCCGATGCAGGGAACGGCCGGTGGTATCATCGAAAAGGAAATGCCGGTACACATATCAAATATTGCCATCTGGAATCCGATTTCCAGCAAGGGCGATCGTATCGGCTTTAAACATCTTGAAGACGGGCGCAAGGTGCGTATTTTCAGATCAAACAACGAAGTCGTGGATGTTTGATCCCCTGTTGAAAGTTAATGAACAGCATACAGAAATGAATTGAATTCCATGGTCAGGTTACAAGAATTTTATAAAGAGACGGTCATCAAACAATTGACCGAGCAGTTTGGCTATAAAACACCTATGCGAGTGCCACGTATTATCAAGATCACTTTGAATATGGGTCTGGGTGAAGCCGTTGCTGATAAAAAAGTGATCGAACATGCGCTTAAAGATATGACGAAACTCTCCGGGCAGAAACCGGTGGTGACCAAGGCGCGTAAATCGGTGGCGAATTTCAAGGTGCGGGAAGACTGGCCTATCGGTTGCAAGGTGACTTTGCGTCGGGAGCGTATGTTTGAATTTCTGGATCGCCTGATTTCCATTTCAATTCCGCGGATACGTGATTTCCGCGGCTTGAGCCCGAAGTCATTTGATGGTCGTGGCAATTACAGCCTGGGAGTGAAAGAACAGATTATTTTCCCGGAAATTGATTACGACAAGATCGATACCTTACGTGGACTCGATATTACAATCACCACCAGTGCACGTACGGATGAAGAAGCACGTGCCTTATTGACGGCATTCAACTTTCCCTTACGGAGTTAGGTATGGCTAAAGCATCAATGATAAATCGAGAATTGAAACGCCAGCGTATGGTCAAGAAATACGCGGTCCAGCGTTCCGAGCTGAGGTCGAAGATTAAAGACCAGACATTGGGTGAGGAAGAAAGGGCTGAAGCCAGAATCGCCCTGAACAAAATGCCTCGCGATGCCAGTCCGTCAAGATTGAGAAATCGATGCAGTTTGACCGGCCGACCACACGGATTTTATCGGAAGTTTGGTCTTGGTAGAAACAAATTGCGCGAGGCAGCCATGAGGGGCGATGTGCCCGGTCTGGTCAAGGCAAGCTGGTGAACAACAGTGATAAGTGAAAAATATAAAGTGAAGAGTGAATTTAATCCGGCAGAGAGTTTTTTCTTTGAACTTTCTGCTGTTAACTTTGGACTAGTCGAATGAGTTTACAGGATCCGATTGCAGACATGCTGACCCATATACGTAATGGGCAGGCCCGGAATAAGAAGACGGTAACCATGCCGTCTTCAAAACTGAAGATGGCCGTGGCCGGTATTCTCAAAGAAGAAGGTTATATTACCGACTTCAGTGTCAGTGATGATGAGATTAAAAAATCGTTGACAGTGGAGTTGAAATATTTTGAAGGTAAACCGGTCATTGAAACCCTGAAACGGGTCAGTCGTCCCAGTTTGCGACGATATCGTTCAAAGAACGATTTACCCACTATTCTTAACGGTCTGGGTATCGCGATTATATCCACACCCAAAGGTCTCATGACGGACAAATCAGCAAGACGCCAGGGTGTGGGCGGTGAAGTGCTGTGTGTTGTCGCTTGATGGAAAAATAGAATCATGTCGAGAATAGCTAATAATCCGGTTGTCATTCCAGGTGGTGTTGATATCAACATCGACGGACAACTGGTCACGGTAAAAGGTGGCAAAGGTGAGTTAAGTCATGAAATTCATTCCCTGGTGAATATGGAGCGGGAAGATAACTCGCTCAGGTTTAAATCGCTTGATGAGTCAAAATCCGCCAATGCTTTGGCGGGTACTACGCGGGCGATCATACAGAATATAGTTACCGGTGTGAGTGAGGGCTTTGAGCGTAAGCTGACCATTGTCGGAGTTGGTTATCGTGCGCAGGTGCAGGGTAATATCCTCAATCTGACATTGGGTTTTTCCCACCCGGTCAATTTTGAAATACCGGAAGGTATTATCGTTGAGACACCCAGTCAGACAGAAGTGGTCGTCAGGGGTATAGACAAGCAAAAAGTGGGGCAGGTAGCGGCGGAAATCAGAGCCTATCGGCCACCTGAACCCTATAAAGGCAAAGGTGTACGTTATGCAGATGAACATATTATTCGCAAGGAAGCCAAGAAGAGTTAAACAGCAATGAAGAAAAAAGAATCAAGATTACGTCGTGCCAAACGGATCCGCGCACAGATAGGTTTACTGGGAGTGCATCGTCTGTGTGTCTTCAGGACACCCAGGCACATATACGCACAGATTATTGCACCCAGCAGCGCAGAAGTGCTGGCCAGTGCGTCAACGGTCGACAGGGAGGTAAAAACCCAGGTGAAAAATGGTGGCAACATAGAGGCTGCAACGCAGGTCGGCAAGGTGCTTGCAGAACGTGCGATAAAAGCAGGAATACAAAAAGTGGCGTTTGATCGCTCTGGATTTAAATATCACGGCAGAATAAAGGCCCTGGCTGATGCCGCCCGCGAACATGGTATGGAGTTTTAATATGGCTGTATCTGAATCGATTACAGGTAATGAGGATCTGCTGGAAAAACTGGTGGCGGTTAATCGTGTCGCCAAGGTTGTAAAAGGCGGACGTATTTTTGGATTTGCGGCGTTGACTGTTGTTGGTGACGGTAACGGTCGGGTTGGATTTGGTCGTGGCAAGGCCAGAGAAGTGCCTGTCGCCATACAAAAAGCGATGGAAAAGGCACGCCGCAATATGGTGAAGATATCTTTAAAGGAAGAGACTTTGCAATACGCCATCAACGCCCGGCATGGTGCGGCCAAGGTGTATATGCAGCCTGCATCGGAAGGTACCGGTATTATCGCCGGTGGTGCTATGCGGGCGGTGTTTGAATGTGTCGGTATCCATAACGTATTGGCGAAATCCAACGGCTCGACCAACCCCATCAATGTGGTGCGGGCGACGATTAAAGGCTTGCAGGAAATGATGTCTCCTGAATACATCGCCGGCAAACGTGGTAAGTCAGTTGAAGAAATAACAGATTAGTCATGGCTAAAAAAGATAAAACTGTCAGTGTCACTCTGAAGCGTAGTCTCAATCGTCGTGTAGCTGCGCACAAAGCCTGTGTTGCCGGACTGGGATTGCGACGTATTGGCCACACTGTGACCGTACAGGATACGCCGGAAAATCGAGGGATGATTAATAAAGTGTCCTATTTGCTTGCAGTCGAGGAAGCCTGATATGCGTTTAAACCAATTAAAGCCACATCCTGATGCCACCCGGGATCGCAAACGTGTTGGTCGGGGTATGGGTTCCGGCATCGGTAAGACCGCCGGTCGTGGACACAAAGGACAGAAATCACGCTCAGGTGGGTTCCACAAGACAGGTTTCGAAGGTGGACAAATGCCATTGCAGCGACGCTTGCCCAAGGTCGGATTTCGCTCCTATCTGAGTCGGGTCACAGCCGAATTACGTTTGCATGAACTGGAACGAGTGGAAGCAGATGTTATCGATATCAATGCCCTGCAAGCGGCCAATGTGATATCGAAAAACACCAAACGGGCAAAGGTGATTGCTTCCGGGGAAATAAAAAAAGCAGTGATAATCAAGGGTATCAGGGTCACACAGGCTGCGCGAGCGGCGATAGAAGCAGCCGGCGGAAAAATCGAGGAATAGGGTGGCAACGAAAAATCCAGCAATTCCGGGTGGTATAGGTGGCCTGGCCAGACTGACAGAGCTCAGGCAGCGCCTGCTGTTTGTGTTATTTGCCCTGTTTGTCTATCGGGTCTGTACGCATATCCCGGTGCCGGGGATTAACCCGATAGCCCTGGCCGCTATGTTTGATCAACAAAGTGGCACC
>JAJRTU010000322.1 GCA_024278135.1 Gammaproteobacteria bacterium | reverse complement strand
ACATTCAGGCAGACACCGCCCAATGAGGCATAGCGCTCCACCAGGATCACCTTTTTGCCCAAATCGGCCGCGCGAAAGGCGGCTGTGTAACCGCCGGGCCCTGAGCCAAGCACGACAACTTCAGTGGAAACAGCATCACCCGGGTCTGCAGGCACGTTGACCGCTGGTTTTTTTGCCTCAGTTGCCGCCACTTCAGCATGCGACGTATTTTCCATCGGACTCAGGGTTAGCAAGAGATCACCCTCAGAGACCTTGTCCCCCACTTTTACTGCGACAGATTCCACTCTGCCCGCGACTGTCGTCGGTATCTCCATACTGGCCTTGTCTGTCTCCAAAGTGATGATGGGGTCTTCAAGCGCCAGCACATCCCCGACAGCGACGCCAAGTTCGATGACTTCAACATCGCTGAAATCACCAAGATCAGGTACTTTTACCTCTATAAACATGACACTGTTTCCTCATAATCCACATAAGTGCCCGGCCAGACTCAGACCCGGCGGTGTTAATTATCTGCCCGACATCGGTACAGTTTACCCCATGTATTTCAATAGTGACCGTGCAGAAAAATCTTCCCGTCATATTTTTGTAAAATTTTATTTTTTTCCAGGCTGTTCAGACAACTCGCATCCACTGTGGCGCCGTTTTGACTTTGAAATATTTCCATCGAAATGAAGGAACAGCAGCAGGTCGACAAAGTAAGTGTTTGAATACCTTATGATTGGTGCCGAGCAGCATGAATGACAATATTTTTTTCCTCAACTTATCCACAAGTATTCCGACCTGAACTAACAGTTCAATCCACAATATGTCGTATGTTAAATACAACTTGACCACAATTTCTTGTGGTGCTTTAATTTGTCTTACGTAAAAAACTTCATCTCATTTCTACGCTTTAAAACGATAATAACAATATTCAGTGATTAACCTTTATAGGAGGGGTTATGGAGGTTGAAAAAGCCGTTTTGGCCGAGTCGGTCATTATATCTGATGCTGATGTCGACGCATTGACTCGGGAAACGACAATATCTCAGGCCGGAAACAGCAGCCATGAGCCCGGTGAATTCAAGGTTATTCGCCGTAATAACAAAGTGACTGGTTTCGATTCCAGCAAAATAAGCGTGGCATTAACCAAGGCATTTCTTGACGTCGAAGGTGGCACAGCAGCGGCTTCAACTCGCGTACACGAAAAAGTGGAACGCTTGTGTGAGCAGATTACCCGTGCCCTGACCCGGCGTATGCCCGGTGGCGGCACCGTACATATTGAAGATATCCAGGATCAGGTAGAACTGGCCCTGATGCGCGCGGGTGAGCAGAAAGTCGCCCGTGCCTATGTTATTTATCGCGAAGAACGGAGCCGTACTCGGGCAAGAAAAATCGAGCAGGAGAAGCAGCAAAGTGGAGAGGCCGGTACCGCTCACGTTATTAACGTGACCTATGCCGATGGCACTGTAAAGCCACTGGACATGAACCGCCTCATTGCCGTTGTCAACGAAGCCTGTCAGAAGCTGGATTATATTGATGATCGTCTGATCATTGATGATGCATTACGTAATTTATTTGACGGTGTCAACGAGGCGGATGTCAACCCGGTACTGGTGATGAGTGCCAGAACCCTGATCGAGAAAGAGCCCAATTACAGCTATGCCGCCGCTCGTCTTTTACTGGATAACATGCGGCGCGAAGCCCTGAGTTTTATAGAAAAAAGCACGACCGAGGCCACGCAGGCGGAAATGGCGCTGCGCTACCCCGATTATTTCAGGAAGTATATACAATCCGGTACGGAACTCGAATTACTTGACCACGAAATTGCAAAATATGATCTGGGTCGCCTGGGCGAGGCCTTAAAACCGGAACGGGATCAGCTGTTCACCTATCTCGGCCTGCAGACCCTGTACGACCGGTATTTCATTCACTCCAATGACATCCGCTTTGAGCTGCCGCAGGCCTTCTTCATGCGTGTTGCCATGGGCCTGGCAATCAATGAACTGGATCGGGAAGCCAGAGCCATCGAGTTTTATGACCTGCTGTCATCTTTCGATTTTATGAGTTCGACACCGACCCTGTTTAATTCTGCCACGCTCAGACCACAACTCTCCAGTTGTTACCTCAGTACAGTACCGGACAATCTCGATGGCATCTTCAGCGCCATCAAGGATGATGCCATGTTATCCAAATATGCCGGCGGCCTTGGCAACGACTGGTCCCGGGTGCGCGCCATGGGAGCACATATCAAGGGCACCAATGGCAAATCACAGGGTGTAGTACCCTTCCTAAAAGTCGCCAATGATACCGCCGTCGCCGTTAATCAGGGCGGTAAACGCAAGGGGGCCATGTGCGCTTATCTGGAAACCTGGCATCTTGATATCGAGGAATTCCTCGAATTACGCAAGAACACCGGTGATGAACGTCGACGTACCCATGACATGAATTCCGCCAACTGGATTCCTGATCTGTTTATGAAGCGCGCCTGCGAAGAAGGCAGCTGGACATTATTTTCGCCCGATGAAACGCCGGATCTGCACGATCTCTATGGCAAAGAATTCGAAGTGCGCTATGTCGAGTATGAAGCCATGGCCGAACGTGGTGAGATCAAAAACTTCAAAACCCTGCAGGCCGTTGAGTTGTGGCGAAAAATGTTATCCATGTTGTACGAAACAGGTCATCCCTGGATTACTTTCAAGGATCCCTGCAATCTGCGTTCGCCACAACAGCATTCCGGTGTCGTACATTCGTCCAACCTTTGTACCGAGATAACGCTGAATACCTCTGACGAGGAAATCGCAGTATGCAACCTGGGCTCAGTCAACCTCGCCCAACACGTCGATGAGAACGGCCTGAACATGGATAAGCTGTCCAGTACCATTTCGACGGCGATGCGTATGCTGGATAATGTTATTGACTACAACTATTACAGTGTCCCTCAGGCTCGCCGTTCCAACCTGCGTCACCGTCCCGTCGGTATGGGCATTATGGGTTTTCAGGATGCGCTGTACAGGACCCGGATCCCTTATGCTTCACAAGCGGCTGTAGAATTCGCTGATCGCAGTATGGAAGCCGTCAGCTACTTCGCCATCCAGGCATCCTCCGCCCTGGCCGAAGAGCGCGGCAGCTACTCCAGCTTCAAGGGCTCACTCTGGAGTCAGGGTATATTGCCGATTGATACACTGAACCTGCTAAACCAGGCAAGAGATACTTATCTGGAAGTGGATGACAGCCAGACTCTGGATTGGGACAGCCTGCGCAAACAGGTGAAAAAACAGGGCTTGCGTAATTCCAATTGCATGGCCATCGCACCGACAGCGACTATCTCCAATATTTGTGGTGTCACCCAGTCCATTGAGCCTACCTACCAGAATCTTTTTGTAAAATCGAATCTCTCCGGTGAATTTACCGTTGTTAATCCCTACCTTGCACACGATCTGAAGGCACGTGATTTATGGGACGATGTGATGGTCAATGATCTGAAATACTTTGACGGCAGCGTTCAGGCTATTGATCGCATACCGGAAGACCTGAAAGAACTTTATTCCACTGCCTTTGAAATTGATTCGCGCTGGCTGGTCGAAGCGGCATCACGTCGGCAAAAGTGGATTGATCAGGGGCAGTCTCTGAATTTGTATATGGCCGAGCCCAGTGGCAAAAAACTGGACAATCTTTACAAACTGGCCTGGATGCGTGGTTTGAAAACCACCTATTATCTGCGCTCTCTCGGTGCCACGCATATGGAAAAAGGCGCTACCAACAGTGCTGCAAGGCCGGACGCCCAACTTGAATCTATCGAAGCACCAAAGGTTTGCTCGATTCTGGATCCCGATTGTGATGCCTGTCAATAATTTGAAAGCAAATATTACCCGGGAGGAATGTGTGAATGTTGAACTGGGATGACCCTGTAGGAAAGCCGGTACCCGCGTCGGATAAGCTTGAGCCCATACTGGCCGAGCAGATATTAAACAAGCCGACACATGAGAGTACGGCAAGTGGCAAATTAAATGCAGCTCCAGACAGTCTAAAGCCGGTCAACCCTGATGATAAACGCGTCATCAATGGGCATACCGATATCAATCAACTGGCCCCGTTTAAATATCCCTGGGCATGGAATTATTTCCTGAATGCCAATAAGAATCACTGGACACCGCTGGACATCAACATGGCGCAGGATGTCACCGACTATCGCTACAAGCTGACTCTCGAAGAAAAACATGTTTATGAAAACGTTCTGTCCTATCTGACCACCTCAGACATTCTTGCAATGCGCAATATCGGCCTGGCCGTTATGGAAAAGATGTCAGCGCCGGAGTTGCAGATTTATCAGGCACGCCAGGTTTACGAAGAAGCACTGCATACCTGGACCTACCAACACTGCATCGAAACGATTGGTCTGGATCAAAGCGAAATATACAACCGCTACCGGGTCGTTCCCGAGATCCATCAAAAAATTGCCATTGCAAATCATCGGCTGGATTCTGTATTACGTTCTGATATTGATCTCACTGATCCTGAAGAATTGCATAACTTTGTTATCGCTTATATCTTCTTTGCCGCCATCTTTGAAGGTTGCTGGTTCTACAATGGCTTCAGTCCCATCTTCGCCCTGCAACGTCGTGGCCTGATGAAAGGCACGGCAGAGCAGTTTCAATACATCATGCGCGATGAAGTGATGCATGCTTCTTTTGGTATTCGCGTTGTTAAACAGATTATATATGAAGAAAAACTGACACTGGATAAAAAGGCGATCCGGGATTTGTGGGATGAGGCTTTTGAAGCTGAACAGAGCTATACCGATTATATTCTGAAAGACCCGATCCTCGGTTATTCCGCCGAAGCGCACATGGGGCAATTCCAGTACATCGCGAACCGCCGTGCAAACCAGTTGGGCCTGGCTGAAGAACCTTTCCCGGGTGTGGATGAAGCCACACTTCCCTGGCTGGACGAACAGGCCAACCTCAGAAAGGAAAAGAATTTCTTCGAAACCCGTGTGACTGAATACCAGACTGGGGGTGCTTTGACCTGGGATTAAAATTCGATTTGCCGTAACCGCCTTAGCGGGGAGCCAAGAGGGATCTTGGCCATTGCCTGGTATCTCCAGCCTCTTCCAGATACCAGGCCTTCTTATTAATACCTTAATCCCCTGAAGGGGTTAAGGTGTTTTAAAAAGGACAATATTTACGACATCATAAATAATGACAAGACTGGAGGATACAACCATGGCTCACGAAGCCTTTGCTGGACAACATTATAATGAAAACAAGACCAGCCTTATTGATTGTTATCGCGTTGCGCTTGACTTTGGTTTACCTGCCGCACAACGTGTACTTGAACATCTGTCTGTTTCTTCGCAGCAGGCAAAGCTATCGGACAATATGAGCAATTCACACCTCAAGATTACTGGTTAAACTTACTGACCTGCTCCTGCTGTTCTACAGCGAGTCGAGCCAGGTTTTCAATTGCCTGTGATGTTTGTCTGGAGCCTGCCGCATTTTCTTCAGCCACGGTACTGATATTGACAATATTACGGTTGATCTCTTCTGCTGTGGCACTCTGTTGCTCCGCAGCACTGGCAATCTGCATATTCATGGCCTTGATGCTGTCCACAACTGAAGTGATCAATTCCAGCGCCTGACCGGCTTTGGCGGCCTGCTCAACGCTTTCCTGGGCCTTGCTTCTACCATGCTCCATGGCGGACACTGCCTCGTTGGCCCCTGTCTGCAAGCGCTCAATCATACCCTGAATCTCTTGGGTGGATTGTTGTGTACGGCTGGCCAGCGTACGCACTTCGTCCGCCACAACAGCAAAACCGCGACCCTGTTCTCCGGCACGGGCCGCTTCTATAGCCGCATTCAATGCCAGTAAATTGGTTTGTTCAGCGATGTCCCGAATGACATCGAGTACCGTGCCGATACTGATGCTGTCACCTTTCAATTTCTCAATGACATTGGAAGTTTCGGTCACCTCATCAGCGAGAGAATCAATAATGGTAATGGTTTCATTGACCACATTATGTCCATGTTTGGCCTGGGTGTCCGCTTCCTGGGCCGCAGAGGCTGCGTTTCCTGCATTTTTTGCAACTTCCTGTACTGTCGCTGACATAGCTTCCATTGCCGTTGCCACCTGTTTCACTTCGGCTTGTTGGCAACTGGCGCCTTCAGAACTTTTTTCGCTGATGGCGGATAATTGTTCCGCTGATGAGGTCAACTGAGCGGTATTGGCAATCAAACTATTGACCATTTCTCCAAAGCCTTTGCGGGCGCAGGTATATTCCCAGCACATCCAGGCAAACTCGTCCTTGCCTCGGAGATCGAGTTTTTTACCTAAATCCCCTTTGGCAAGGGCATGCAAACCACCCACAATCGTCTCGGCTCTTGCCGAATTGAAGGCGCCGAGATAGTAGGCCAGTCCAGCGACAAGGAGACAGGCTGTCACAGAGATGAATGTGATTCCCATCCTGGCACTGCTGAATGACGTCAGCTCCGAAATCGTCAACCAGACATATCCCAACATAATAAACTGACTGACGACACTGGTCGCTGCCAACAAATACATTTGCCTGCTTAGATTCAGTTTTTGAACAATATTACCCATGGTTTCTTCTCAATTCTCATGCCTGTTGATAATCGCTTCCATATTCTGCCAATGGAATCCCTGTACTGGGTAGCGGTTATCTTCACAAAATCTTGAAGATTTTTTTATGTATACAATAATGAAATTAAATCGAATTTGCCGAGTGAGGGACTATTCTACGATCTTGATATCGCGGCTTTTTCCGGAGCAGCGCGGGCAACAGATTGCATTCTTCTTTTCCCATCCAGCTTATTTTCAGGTCGGATACATGGGAAAGACGGGCAATAAAGGGATCAATCAGGCCAAGTTCGACAAGCTTGTCAAAAGTCGGATTGCCTGTCGGTAAAGGTATGGATTTTACCAGCAGCAGAGAACTGAATCGCAATTGTATTGCCAGCCAGGCCGCCAGGCCGTCGGCAGTGACATCCCAGCTGGCAGGTATCTGGGGCTGCCTTGCCACCTCTTTATAGGGTAACCATACTGCAACCCCCTTATCAGCGAGACAATGGTGAATCGATGTTATATCGCTGACAAGTCGTAACTCCGGCGCCAGGCCTGAAAACAGGTGGGCAGTTTGCTCCATCGCCAGCAAGGCCATTTTATGCGCACTCGCATCATCGAAGCCCAACTTGGACTGACTCTGACGAACTGCATCGGCAAACTTTCCACCGCCGGGAACGATGACGACCTTGCCACTTCCGTATCTGAGTACACCTTCCAGCCACCCCGTCAAACAGTCCGAATTTTGCAGACTTCCACCAATTTTAACTACCCACATGTTTAGTCATGCCGTCTGAAAACAACCTCAGCATTGGCGCTGCTTTTTCAAAACACTCCTGATATTCCGACTCCATTTTTGAGTCGGCAACAATACCGCCACCTGCCCAGCAATACACTCTGTCCCTGTGATGAGCCAGAGTGCGAATGGCAATATTGGAATCCATGTTGCCGTCATAACCAATGTACGCCAGGGAACCACAGTAAATATTTCGTCGATGTGGTTCCAGTTCTTCGATAATTTCCATCGCCCGTAATTTAGGTGCGCCGGTAATGGAACCACCGGGAAAACAGCCTCGCAACAGATCCAGCGCCTGCCGATCCTGCCTTATATGGCCACTTACCGTACTGACCAGATGGTGCACAGTGGCGTAACTTTCCAGTGCAAACAACCTGGGTACCGCTACCGAACCTGTTTCACAATTTTTACCGATATCATTGCGCATCAGATCTACAATCATCAGGTTCTCCGCACGATCCTTGTCACTTTCCAGTAATTGTTCGGCCAGAGCCTTGTCCTCATTGGCATAGCTGGCACGTCGAATCGTCCCCTTGATCGGTTTGGTTTCTACCATACCATTGGTGACTTTGAGGAAGCGCTCGGGAGATGAACTCAGAATAGATCCATCCGGCGAATTGAAATAGGCCGCGAACGGAGCAGGGTTGCTCTCGCGCAATTGCAAATAAACGGCCCAGGGATCGCCACGAACTTCCACGCTGAATCGCTGTGCCAGATTAACCTGATAGCAATCACCATTACGTATATAGCGTTTTATTTTATCAAAGGACCTGGCATAGGCGCTCTTGTCCATGTTGGATTGCACTTCTGAACGGACAGAAAACTTTTCCGGTCGCAAATAAGCTTCGGAATGAAATAATGCGTTCAGTTCTGACCATTCCCGCTCCGTACCCGCGTTGCGCTCCTGTCCTGTCAACCAGGATTGACGCTTGTGATGATCCACGACCACAACCCAGTCATACAGACCAATGGCCATATCCGGTATATTAATATCATGCCGGGCAGATGCAGGTAATGATTCGATTCTCCTTCCCAGATCATAAGCGAAATACCCCATGGCACCACCACAAAATGGCAGATCGGTCAGATTATGACTGCGCTTGCCAAGAGATGATTTGATAAGTTCAAAGGGATCCTGCTCCGAGCAACGGATATTCTCCCCATCGTCAATATAGGTAAGGCTTCCGTAGGTGGTCAAGGTCTTGTAAGGGCGTGCGGACATGAAGTCATAGCGACCTCTGTCAGTATTCGGGTAGCCACTGTCGAGAAAAATACTCCAGGGTTCGGCAACGATAAGACTGAATAAATCAGCCGAGTTACGCCGGTAGGGAATTTCCGTCAGTTTTGATGTCATCCCGCCAACCTGGCTAACTGCGCCACTGAAACCGCTGTTGCACAATCAGCTGCTCTGGTTTGTTGATTCTCATTCACATCCAGGATCTGTTCAAAGTTTGTATACAGGTAATTGTTTCTTGCAGCGAGTTTCGCTGCCAAACTACGGCCGACACCAGCCCCGATAAGACAGGGCTCGCCAAAAGCAGGGTTTGTAGAGATCACCCTGTGCAGGGATTGATTGATCATATGAATCTGTTCTTCAGCAAGGTAGCGGGCAAGATGATAATACTGCTTGTTCGAACTTGCATCTCGAATATCCTCGCCGAGCATACGTGCCACTCGACGTATGCTGTCCAGTATTTCTTTACCGCCACCATCCGCCGCGGCCAGCAGATCACTGGATTCATCAAGTTCACCGGTAATGCGATAAACATCTGCCATGGTGGCGAACTGTTCGGCTGCCATCGTCTGCCATTCACCGGCACAGGGCAGCCTCCTGACGATGGCCATAAGGGGAGTACGAACCATGCCGGTGTAAAGCAGCTCATCATAACGCAAGCGTTCCTGATCGCTATAACCGCGATGGCACAATTTGCCCCCTTTAAAGGGAATTAAATCCGTTGTACTACTGCCGATATCCACCAGGATGCCCTCTTCTTTCCGTCCGGCGACGTACTCTGCTGTGGCGTGCCAGTTTGCCGAGGCTACCTGCTGATATTGCTCAGCCGCCTCGGCTGCCGGAATCAGCCCTGCCGGACCCGCATACACCAGTACATGCCCGCTGTCATAAACCTGACAAAACTCGCTCAACAAGGTCTGAACACCCTCCTGCCTGTCCTGGAACAGATCAGCCAGCTCGCCCGTGGTCGTCACAACATGGGTCAGTCCATCAACAGGAAGCCGGAGGCTTATGTCGATTAATCTGCTCCGCAGACTACCCAGCCCCTGCCACAAGGGAGTGGCATGCTGTTCGACCTGCGACACCGCTCCATCAGCATGCACATAAGCCATCTTTAAATGGGCACCACCAATATCCCAGCCAATATAATTTTTGTCAGGCATATTCAAACTCCTGCGTGGATCGTGTTATTGTCATAAAAGCTTCCCTGATTTTCCCTTTGCAGTGTATTAATGACCAACTCGGCGACATTCGTATTCAGTGCCTCAGATAAGCCGGCGTAGGCGGTGGTCAATCGTGGGTTGATTTCAATGACTGTTATCTCCGACTCCCCCAGTACCAGATCAATCCCCACATAGCCACGCAAGCCGAGAAGCTTTTTACCGATTTCAACAGCCAGTGCCTCAAGTGGTGCAAAATATTCCTGTAAACCGTTGACGATGATGCCCTCATTCACCAGCATCCCCTGCCTGAGACCCACCATTTGCCTGTTGCAGGCCAACAATCGCGTGTACTGCCGGGCATACAGCACCGACAAACTGGCGGAAATACCCGGCAGGTAGGGCTGCTGAATATACTGCGAACCAGCCTCCCGGCTGTTTTTCCAGGACAACATTTCCGCACTATTCTGAAAAAAATAGCATTGTTCGCTGCCGGCACCATTGTCAGGTTTCACAACGCTGGCTCTGTCATCGGACAGCCACTCGTCATCCAGTCTGAGACTCATCAAGGCCGGGATACCCTGCTCCAGCAAATATTTATTGGTTGCATACTTGCTCGTCGTCAATTCGACTGTATCATCATCACAGGCAATCAGTTCGCAGGCACTTTGCCGGGCCATTTTATTGAGTCGCAACAATACACCGTCAGTTTCCGGCGCAATCAACCATGCCAGATCGGCTGTTTCCATACAGCGCCGCCAATATTTCCACGCATCGTCGCCCTGCGTGATACTGGCGACAGATTCAAGCACGCCGGACAGCCGATCATCCCGACAGGTGACAATATCAAGATCATCAATTTGCCGCAGATCTGACAACAGGGCCTGATACATTCGCTCTGCATCGGCCAGCAATGAACAGGGCAACTCCCTGTTACGCATACCTCCGCAGGTGATAAACTCACAAACAAATATACATTTCATTGGTTATTATTTGTTATCGATTCTGCAATGTTCATTATTCCCGTCATTGATCTCTTTGCTGGAAACGTCGTCCATGCCCGGAGGGGGCATCGTGAGAGCTACAAAAAAATCCAGACACCATTATGTCATGGTTCAAGTCCCCTGGCGGTGATCAAGGGCTTTTTGTCCCTGTATCCGTTCACGAACATATATATAGCTGACCTGAATGCTATCAAAGATGACGGAAACAATGACAAGATTATCAGCGAATTGTTACATCACCATCCTGATGTCTGTTTCTGGCTTGATGCGGGGAAACATACTTATCCGACAACCATTCCTTAAACCCGGCTTCGCCATATCATCGCCTCCGAAACCGGTATTACGCAGCAACAACTACTCAACAAACATGCCGCATTGAGCACAATATTATCGCTGGACTTTTTTGACGATGAATTTATCGGGGATCACAGTGTGCTGAAGGATATTGATGCCTGGCCGGAAGACATTATCATTATGTCTCTTGGCCGTGTCGGCAGCCATCAGGGGCCCGATACCTTCCGTCTTGCACAAATACAGGCACTGGCAGGCAACAAACGCGTTTATGTAGCGGGGGGCGTACGGGATGAAGATGATCTGCTGAGCTTATATACTCAGAATGTATCGGGTGTGTTACTGGCAACAGCACTGCACGAGGGGAAAATAGGCACTCAGGCGCTGGAAAAATATTCATCGGTTTGATTTGGCAGGGGCTTGAATTCCGAGCGTGGATTCCCGGCAATTATCCGTTCTCCGTTCTCCGTTCTCCGTTCTCCGTTCTCCGTTCTCCGTTCTCCGTTCTCCGTTCTCCGTTCTCAACGGGACTTTACTGCATTCCGGCACTACGCTATCTCTTACAGCCTGTATAAACAATCGCTCCTGCCACGAATTATATTGTGCCAACTTGGGGGCAGTCGCTCCGGACTCCTCGGCTCTGGCTTCCTGCTTCGCTCTACCTCCTGCATCCCTGTAGTCGTTTCCTCACGCGACATACCTACATCCTGTAGGCAAAAAAACCCCGGCCGGAGCCGGGGGGTGTGTTGCTGCTGATAAACCCTGAGGAGTTAATCTGAGATTATGAGTGGGCCTGGAACGGATGATCAGCTGATCCACGCTTGCTCAATACTTCAGATGCCTTTGGTTCGCCGGCGACTGCACGCTTGATCGATAACTTGACCGCTTCGTAGTTGTAATCCTGGATCTTGGCATCATCTTCTGCCAGCCGATGGATAAACACACCTACAGAAATAAAGATATCGTCCGCTTCGTCTGCTGGAATGGTCCCGTCTTCTACACAGTCCATCACCGCCATGGAAACGGCGCGCTGAGCCGGGCCGAACATTTGCACAGCCTGGGTTGCACCTTTCATGGTGACTTTGTTAAACATAATGGTGTTGGGTTTGCAGGCCAGGTTAGGTGATACCACCGCCAACAAGGTGCTGAAACCATCCTTATTATTGGTTATAGCGTTACAGAAAGCTGTTTCTGCGGCGCTTCCACGTGGCCCCATGATCAAGTCAATATGTGCAACTTCATTGCCGTCACCCACCAATGCTTCACCAACTAGTACTTTATCTATCACTGCCATTTTTATCTCCTCCAATTACTATTATCTGAATATGTAGAATCGCTATTTTTCTGTCCTGTTACTTCGACAGCGGAATAGCCCCCGTAAGTCGCCAATCTTCAGAGCTTCACTCTGCGGATTTGCAATGCTTTATCAGGTAACTGTCCAGCTAAGTCACCAAGCCATACAGCAAAAGACTCGCTGCTGTCATATCGGCAGAGGTGCCCGGATTAATATCTGAGTCTTTCAGTTCCCTGTCATATTCCAGCAATGCAGACATCGCCTTTGCCGGATTTTTGTTATTCTTGAACTGTTCCAGTACTGGAACAGTCCTGTCTTGTACTCGCCTGGCAATCTCGTCGCCAAACTTGCGCCGGACATGCGAGTCCGGATAGCGCGCCATAAATGTAAGATAGCAGGCTACAGTCGCCCATTCTACACTATTCCAGCGTTTATCAAACTCGCTCAGGCAATTCAGACCGACCTTATACACATCTTCGTAAACGGAAACATATTGCCGGGCAATCAGATCACGTTCAGCCGCTGCGTCCATGGCCTCTAACAGACTGATATCCGGATTAAAATTGACATCATGCTGCTCTACATTGCCCAGACCGCCGGGATTCGCCAGGCGAATACCGGCATAGACCTGCTCGGCATCCGTCTTCGTCATGTGTTCGAGAGTATACTTCAGGTTGCTTCGTTGAAAATCACTATTAGTAATTGATTCATAAGACTTTATTATAGGTGAAAATAACAAAAGCATACCCAGATTGGTGTTGCATCCCACCTTGTTTCCGGTCGCCTCCACACTGTGTAAAATCCGCTCACCTACACCCCGTGCAGGATCACAAAGTATCGGGACGCTGACGTTTGCGCTGACGACAAAATCTGCATATTGCATACGATGGCCATCTGCATACCGGCTGACATTACCCGGCTTCAGTGCGTTGATTTCTCTGAGAAAACTGTCTCGCACGACAGCCTCCAGGCCAGTTCTATTCTGAGGTCTCATTTCAGAAAGTCAGACAGCCAGGATCCAAAACTATTTTTGAATGGAATGAAAAACCGCGAAGTCCTCGCCCAGCTCAAGCAAAAGACTGATTTAACAGATCCAGATCGATGTGCCCGGCATGAAATGTATCACCCGTCTTCACGGAACTGACCGATACTCGGGCCGGGCTGAATAACATGGGATCGATCTTGTAAAAGTCATAGCCGGCTGCTTTGAAAATATCACCAAAGGGCTGACCATAATCGGACGAAGCACTGCTCGGCAAACTATTGGCGAGCTGCTCGGCATCGGCCGAATCCGCATCAACATACAACTGCACTTGTCCGGCAAAGAGGATGGCATCATTGCTTCGACCCATTGCCTTTAAAAAATCTGGAGACGGCGGACAAACAGGTGCACTACCGGCACCATCGACTATCTTATCAAGAGCAAAACCCAGTGCATGGGCCTTGTGCAGGGCGGTTTCCAGTACTCTGGCAACAATTTGCACGGCACCCGCCAGACTGGATGTGGGTGTCAGGATCAAGCTCAACTTATCTGCCGGAATTTGACAACGCCGGGCTATTTCATCAGCGATTTCAACGGGTGGCAACTTATCAACTTCGATCACCAGACAGGCATTGTCATATTGATCGCGATAGCCCAGTTCTTCAAACAAGGCTTCCTTGCTGCCCATCGCCCGTCCCGGACCGGAACCCAGCGCATTGAATGCCTCCTTACCTTCTCCATGGGACAGACTCCAGCCGGCATATTGGCTTGCCAGGCAGGCAAGTACCGGATTACCCGAATGTACATCCACATGCCATGACCATTGCTCAAAATGAGTCGATGCCCTGAGATTCACCTGGCCCAGACCACCCATGCATATCTCCGCGATTTGCCGGCCGGCTTCCAGACCACCGACAACAGCAATACCGGCATCAATTATCGTGGTCTTGTTCTCCAGACTGGTGACGGACAAACGCAGATCGAGTGCGTGTTCAACCAAAGACTGAACCATCGGTGCAGTACGCTGATTCAGACTGGGAAAGATTGTTACATTTTCTGTATTCATTGCAGCCATCAAAATAACATTTAGTAATTGGGTTAATTCCCTGTCCTGGCCCAACTGACTCAAGATAGCTAAATAAAGACCTCCGTGTGAATTACAAATAACGGCGTCAAAGACAATCTATCCCTTTGCCAGCTCTCTGGCAACAGCGAAGGCCCGGATATGATCAAGATATACCGGTTTCTCCGCCTCCTTCATCATTTGAAACAGACGATAGTGAACTCTGTATTTCAGATTGCCAATGGCCAGGGCACCGATACCGACCGCATTACCCGGTGCATGGGGCAGTTCCACACCCATGTCGTTGACGTCAATACCTTCTATACCGGCGGGAGGAACCGCATTGATATCGGCTGCGACTATCAGACTCTCAGCCTGTTCGATTTGTTCCTTGCTCATGACCCTGATACCGGCCTTGGCAGCACCGATGACAACATTGGACTCACCCAGAAACGCCAGGATATCCTCAGCCGTCCCGCTACCCACACCGCGCATATCCACTTTATAACGCCCGTTATATTCATCAGCTATACGCTGCGCGACATCAGCGCCTCGATGGCTGGTAATGGACACTTCCGCCTTGCACAGGGAGGCCAGGATACCAGCACATATTCCAACCGGCCCTGTTCCACCGAATATATGGACTTTTTTACCGGCCAGATCCTCGCCTGACAGCTTAAGCATCCAGATCTCCACAGCAGCGATAACGGCTGCGGCAGTCGTGATGGCGCCGCTGGGATCGGCAAAAACCGAGACTTCAAACGGGGGCACCATGGCTGTTCTGGCCTGGTTCAGCATATCGATGGCCAGACCAAATTCTCGCCCGCCAATAAAAATACCGGTGCGCTTGACGCCGGTACTGCCACGGGAAAAAATAGTATCCTGCGTTAAGGCATAGACTTCTTCCAACGTGACATTGCTGTAAGGAATAACACCATTAAAATCCGCCTCATATGCCATATTGACATCAAAGGGGCTGACATTCTTCGTAGGGTTGAATATATGTAATAAATATGGATCTTTCATAAAAGTTCAGCTGATTTATTAAATGGCTGTTACCCGGCCGGATCATATAAGCTTACTGTTCGCTCCGGACGTTCACTCCCCCGGCCTGACTGGACAGACTCACCTCACCTTCGTCGCTCGCCTTTTCCAGGCTGAGCATCGCCGGCTCATTTTGCGCTCGACAGATCACCATCTCCAGCGCCGAATTTCCCTGCCAGTGACGACGCACCTTCTTCAAGGCATGATAAGCCTCGGTCTCGCTGGCATAGATGGCAAAACCCGTCGGCCCCCAGGAACTTTGGCCTATGCCGGCAGCGCCAGACTGTTGCAAATGTGTCAGTACCTTGCCTACTTCGGCGCTGGCATAAATACCGGACTGAATCGTCCCGAAATACCTCCCCATGCAAGCCTGTATTTCGGTAATCGCGGCACCAAACAAGCGGCAATCCTGCTCCACAATGGCGGGCAAAACCTGCATGAGTGTCAATCGACACAAATTTTCGGAAATTTCTTTCTCCATTTTTGCCAGGGTTCCAAAAGCCTGGCTTTCTTCCTGCCCATGCACGCCCTGGCAATTTTTATCCAGTACCAGAACAATACGCCAACTGGCAGGAAAGTGTAATTGACTGACGATGGGGGGTACTTCAGTTGTTGAACTCCTGCCACCATCGACGATAAAGCCCCCTCCGGCAAAAGCACCAATGCCGATTCCGGAACGATTGCCTCGATCCAGTATCCTGGCGATAGCTGGTAGAGACAGCTTGACAGAAAAAAGCCTGCTTATGGCCGAACCGACGGCCAGCGCCATCTGCGTACCCGAGCCCAGACCCGCATGTTCGGGAATGGCCCGATGGATCTCAATGCTGAGGCCTTTACGAATATTCAAATGCTCCAGCATACGTTCAGCGTACTGACGCGCTCTTGCCGAACTCGGACCCTCAACCTGTAATTCTGATGCCTGCCTGACTTCCAGGACTGTGGAAATATCATACAAACTCAAACCAAGGCTGCCAAATAACCTGCCCAGCCCGCCATGTAAATCCAGAAAACCCAGATGCAAACGCCCCGGCGCATTTACTTTTACAAACACATCACTCTTTTCGCGCATAGTCACTCCGCTATAATTGCCCGATTCTCGACGTCAATTACGATATCGACGCTATAGTACTGCACTGTTTCATTTTTGACTAATTCGGGTGCCAGCATACAGCCTTCCATTCTCACATGAAATTCAACACTGCACCGCATTGACGGAATAATGGAGTAACACTAGCCATAATCAAAATCACTGGGTAAAATACCATCCAGGATCCAATTGATTGAAAGCGCGGCCTTTATCTAGTCCTGAGATAAGCAAATACACTTACCTAAATCATATTGCGCTATGTTGGAGCCATAAATGTCTGAAACCATGTTGTTAATTCCTGGTCGTTCCAATAAACAGGGAACATCCCTGAACAAAGGAAAACTGAAAGAAGAATATCTTCAGATCACTTCCACTGTGGAAATGAACGAAGACGATATGCAGAGAATGGATCTGCATGACGGTGACAGTGTCAAACTGAGTAATGCCATTGGCGAATTCATCGCCTGCTGCAAGAGTAAAAAACCCCGGGATTTACCCACCGGCATGATATTTATCGCATACGGCCCTTCTTCCAGTCGGCTGATGGAAGGTGACACCGGCGGCTGTGGCATGCCCATTTCAAAGAATATTCAGGTGCAGGTGGAAAAAATCGCGGCATGATAAACTCAATTCACACCAGACATGACGAGACGAAGACATGAGTGAAAACATCAGGACTGTAAAGAACGCTACCTGCACATTTTGCGGTTGTGTCTGTGATGATATGGAATTGACCGTCGATCTCGATAAAAAGCAAATCACCAAAGCCAAAAATGCCTGCGTTCTGGGGCGTGCCTGGTTTGCAGAACATACTATCCAGTCAGGACCGGCAGCCATGATTGATGGCGAAGAAGTCAGCGTCGAAGCCGCCATTGAAGAGGCCGCTCAGGTGCTGACCAAAGCCAGGTTCCCCATCACCTATGGCCTCAGCGACACCACCTGTGAGGCACAACGACAGGCAGTCGCGATCACGGACTACATTCGCGGCACCATCGATACCACCACTTCCGTCTGTCATGGTCCTTCCGGCCTGGCCTTTCAGGGTGTCGGCGAGAGCACCATGACACTGGGTGAAGTGAAAAATCGCGCTGACTTTGTTATGTACTGGGGCGGCAATCCGGCGGAATCCCATCCCCGCCACTTCACCCGCTACACCGTAACACCCAAAGGCATGTTTACGCCCAACGGCAAGAAAGATCGCACCGTGGTCATCGTGGATGTCCGCAGAACCCCCAGTACCCCCGTCGCCAATATTTTCCTGCAGGTGAAACCCGGCAAGGACTTTGAAATGGCCTGGGCTTTGCGGGCATTGGTAAAAGGCCACGCTGTCGATGCTTCCATTGAAGAAGAAACCGGTATATCACTGGAGGCGCTGGAAGATTTAGTGGATAAGATGAAAAACTGCAACTATGGCGTGCTGTTTATGGGTATGGGTCTGACGATGACCAGAGGGCGCCATTTTAATTCCGGCGCCATCATGGCACTGGCAACGGATCTGAATGAATTTACCCATTTTGTTGCCAAGCCGGTTCGCGGACATGGCAACGTGACAGGCGCGGACAATGTTGTTGCCTGGCAAACCGGCTACCCCTTTGGAGTTAATTTCAGCATGGGCTACCCGCGCTTCAATCCCGGCGAATTTACCACAGTAGATACGCTGATCAGAGGTGATGCAGATGCGGCCATGATTATCGCCAGTGATCCTGCTGCCAACTTCCCGCAGGCAGCCATTGATCAACTGCACAGAATTCCGGTGATATCTTTCGACACCAAGGAGACAGAAACCAGCAGGCTGGCCCATGTTGCCTTTCGTACCTCCACCTACGGCATTAACACGGGGGGCACCGTTTATCGCATGGACGATGTGCCGATAACGCTGCGCCCGGCTTTTGAATCACCGTTTCCATCTGATGAAGACATACTGACGCCCTTGTGTAAACGGGTACATGAGCTGGTGACAGCAAAATACCAGGCGCGGGGAACGGGCACCGCAAAAGTCGCCGCACCGTTGAAGTAAACTATTTGACAACACGTTAATAAACAATCATTTCAGGTTTGAGAATTTAATGGCATCTTATATCCGTATCACCAACGGGAAAGTTTATGACCCCATCAACAATGTTGATGGCCTGCTACAGGACATCTGTATTGAAGATGGAAAAATTGTTGATTCCGTCCCGGCTGACGCGCTGAAGATAGATGCTCACGGCATGGTCATCATGCCCGGCGGAGTAGATATTCATTGCCATATCGCGGGCTCCAAGGTCAATTTAGCACGTAAATTACAACCGGAAGATCACCGTCACGATCCCCATCCCGGCACACTGCACACGCGTTCCGGCAGCGGTGGCACCGTCCCGTCCACGTTCGCCACCGGCTATCGTTATGCCACGCTGGGTTACACTACGGCGATGGAAGCGGCAGTCACCCCGATAGGGGCCCGCCATACACTGGAAGAATTACACGACACACCGGTAATCGATAAAGGCTTCTATGTCCTGTTGGGCAATAATATCTTTCTGAATCAATTATTAAAAGAAGGTCGCCAGGAGGAATTCAAACACGCTGTCGCCTGGTGGATCAATTCCACCAATGCCTACACGGTCAAACTGGTGAATCCAGGAGGTGATGAACCCTGGAAAGGCCGGCGTAATTCCAATGTATCCGACATAGACGAAAAACTGGATGCCACGGATATCAGCCCACGGCAAATAATCGATGCCTTTATTGATGTGGCAGGTGAGATGGGGCTGCCCCATCCGCCGCATATCCACTGCAATAATCTCGGCCATAGCGGTAATTTCAATACCACGCTTGAAACCATGCGCACGGCAGGTGACCGGCGCGCGCACCTTGCCCATATCCAGTTCCACAGTTACGCCGGCGAGCTGGGCAAGAATCCGACCTCCGCCGCGCAGGAGATTGCCGACTACGTCAACAGTCATCCGAATATTTCTTGCGACGTGGGTCAGGTGATGTTTGGCAAGTCTACCATCATGACAGCCGATGCACCGCTGGCCTATATGCTGCGTGGCATTACCAAAGGAAAATGGGTCAATGCCGATACCGAGTGTGAGAGTGGCTGTGGCATTATCCCCTTCGCTTATCAGGAACACATCTATGTGCATGCCCTGCAGTGGGCCATAGGGCTGGAATTGTTTCTACTCTCGGAAGATCCCTGGCGCATCATTTTATCCACTGATCACCCTAACGGCGGCTCATTCATGAATTACCCCAAGTTGATTAAATTATTGATGGACAGCGCATTCAGAAAAGAAGAGCTGTCACGTGCCAACAAGAAGGCCATTAATCGCACTCTGTTACCGGATATCGACCGGGAATATACGCTAAACGAAATTGCCATCATCACCCGTGCCGGCCCGGCCAGGTGTCTAGGTCTGAACAACAAGGGTCATCTCGGTGTCGGAGCCGATGCGGATATCACCATCTATGATGATCAGGAAGACAAGGAATTAATGTTCAATGCACCGCGTTATGTTTTCAAATCCGGCATTGCTGTTATTGCCAATCATGAATTTCGTGAAGATCACAGTGGCCGTATTCTACATGTGGCACCCGATTATGACGGCACCATAGTTGACTCTGTTAAACCTTTCTTCGAAGACTATTATTCTGTTGAGTTCGATAATTATGCGATCGACGATAATTATCTGGGGGACCATGAAATTATTCCAACAGTAAATCAACAGTGAGCCTGCTCCAGCATTTTTGAGAGAAAAAAGATCGGGTATTGGATTTACAAATCTTTACAAAAATATCGGTAACTTATTTTAAATAATGAAAATAAAGTCAACTCAAATTGATGACACCTTCGCCGAAGCCTTCAAAATGTGGGCGACACGAATAGTGATCACGGCCGAGACACGACAATGGGCTATGGCGGCGGCGAATTCCATGACCGGTTTTGCCACCTCCGTCATCGGCTGCAAGTGTGAAGCAGGTATCGAAAGTGAAATGCCCGCCGATGAAACACCTGATCGACGACCTGGAGTACGTGTCCTGTTATTCACCATGGACAGCAAGGGCATCGGCAAACGCCTGGTCGAACGTGTCGGTCAATGCGTGATGACCTGCCCGACAACGGCCTGCTACAGCGGGCTTGATAGCGAAGAATCTGTCGTGGTCGGCGGCCAGTTACGCTACTTTGGTGATGGCCTGCAAATCAGTAAAAAACTGGCGGGTCAACGTCTTTGGCGTATCCCGGTGATGGACGGCGAGTTTCTGGTAGATGACCGTTTTGGCATACAGGAGGCAGTAGGAGGTGGCAACCTTATACTCCTTGGCAAAGATATGAAAACAACACTACGTGCCGTCAACGCCGCGACCCGGGCGATGCGTTCTGTCGAAGGTGTGATCCTGCCCTTCCCTGATGGCGTTGTCCGCAGTGGCAGTAAAGTGGGTTCGCGCTACAAATCCCTGATGGCCTCAACCAATGACAGCTACTGCCCCACCCTGCGTGGAATAAAACCCGATTCAGCACTGGATTCCGATATAAATTGTGTACTGGAAATTGTTGTTGATGGTCTTGATGAATCTGCCGTTCGAAACGCCATGCGAGTCGGTATGCAGGCAGCGGCAAGGCCGGGTATCAAACGTATATCAGCCGGTAATTACGGCGGTAATCTCGGCCAGTATAAAATCGAACTGCACAGCCTGATGGACGGTGACCCGGCATGAATACGACCTTAACATTGCATACTCTTCCCGAGGTACCATTGGAAGCTGCTGTCATCAGCCCGGACAAACTGGCGACATTGACGACGACGGAGATTGAAAAGCAGCTCGTACAACATGGTAACGAGCCCTGCTGTATCGGTGATTTTTTTAAAGTGGAAGGCGAAAAGAACGAGCGCATCCAGGTCGATGGTGATCTGTCCCGCATCAAGCATATCGGCGCCGACATGAGCTTTGGTCAATTACATATCGTCGGGGACGTTGGTGCTCATCTCGGTGCGGCCATGTGCGGCGGTGAAATTATGGTGGAAGGCAATGCCGGCGACTGGGTGGCACCGGAAATGCGTGGTGGCCGCATACAGATCAAGGGCAATGTCGGCCATATGCTGGGCAGTGCCTACAGGGGGAGTCCCGCTGGTATCCAGGGAGGCGAAATCATCGTGCATGGCAATGCCCAAAATGAAGTCGGCCACGCCATGAGAAATGGCTTGATCGTCGTCGGTGGCAATAGCGGTGATTTTACCGGCGTCAACATGCTTGCCGGTACGATTATTGTGCTGGGTGAGCCGGGCATCAGAAGCGGTGCCGGGATGCGTCGAGGCACACTTGTTTCCATGAACAAAACCAGACTGCTGCCCACTTTCAGCTACTCCTGTGTCTACCAGCCCGTTTATTTAAGGTTGTATCTGCTCTATCTTCAAACTTTGGGGCTGGACATCCGTGAACAGCAAATTATGGGGCGCTATGCGCGATGGTGTGGTGATATAATCGAGTTAAACCGGGGTGAAATTTTGTTGTATCATGACTGAAAAAACGAATTCGTATTAACTATTATCGTAGGAGATAAGAATGACAACCATAGTCACAGAAAACTGCAAAAGCTGCCGTTTCACGGATTGCGTTACAGTTTGTCCAGTAGAATGTTTTCACTACGACGACGACATGTTGTATATCGATCCGGATGTTTGTATAGACTGTAGTGCCTGTATTCCCGAGTGCCCCGTCGAAGCGATCTATGAAGTCGATGATCTGCCAGAAGGAATGGAAGAATGGATTGCCATCAATGCTGAACGCGCCAGGGATCTCCCTGTCTGTGAAGATAAGATGGAACCTCTGCCAGGTGCCGATGACAGAAAGACTGAACTGGGGTTCTAATTCACCGCTGTTCCAGCCTGGCAGTGGCCCCCCGGGCGGGGGCGGCTGCCCGATATTCTATAAGGTTAACCATTAAGCATGTCACATCCTGGTTCTAAACAACATCCCCTGCTCGTCGCTATCGTGGGCAGTGGCCCAAGTGGTTTTTATGCGGCGGAAGCACTGTTAAAATCTGATGTCAACGTCACTATTACTATGCTGGAACGCCTGCCTGTTCCTTATGGCCTGGTGCGCAGCGGCGTCGCACCGGATCACGCCAAACTCAAACAGGTAATTCAGGTATACGCCAGGATCGCGGAATCACCTGAATTCAATCTGCTTGCCAACGTCACCGTCGGCGAGGATATCAGTGTAGAAGAGTTATCTGACACACATCACGCGGTCATCTTCGCCAACGGTGCAGAGTCTGATCGCAAACTGGGTATCCCCGGAGAAGACCTGATCGGAAGTCATACTGCGACTGAATTTGTCGGCTGGTATAATGGCCATACAGATTATCGTGACCGACACTTTGATCTTGGTTGTGAAAGGGCCGTCATCATTGGCCAGGGCAACGTCGCTGCTGACGTGGCCCGTATTCTAGCCAAGTCCGTTGATGAGTTAAAACATACCGATATTGCCGAACATGCTCTGGATGCGCTTGCTGACAGCAAGGTTCAGGAAATAGTGGTAGTAGGTCGACGTGGGCCCGCCCAGGTCAAGTTTACCCCGAAGGAGTTGAGGGAGTTTGGAAACCTGGAAATATGCCAGACCACTATTGACAGCGAGGAACTGCAGTTAAACCCGGCAAGTGAAATCGAACTGGCCGACAAGTCAAATTCTGTCCAGCGAAAAATAGTGGAGCAATTAGCCCGCTTTTCCGCTATCAGCGATTCCAGTAAACCACGCCGTTGCCAGTTCACCTTTCTAAAAAGTCCCAAAGAATTAATCGGCACTGAACGACTGGAAAAGGTAATATTAGAACGTAACCAACTTGTCGGTGAGCCCCTGCAACAATCTGCCAGGGGTACTGGCGAAACACTGGAGCTGGAGACGGGACTTCTATTTAGAAGCATTGGCTATCGCGGTGTCCCCCTGCCCGGTCTGCCCTTTGATGATCGCAAGGGTGTGATCACCAATGAGGATGGCCGGATAACAGAGAATGGTCAGCCCATTTCAGGTTTATATGTGAGTGGTTGGATTAAACGGGGGCCAACTGGTATCATTGGCACCAACCGTGCAGATAGCGTTGCAACAGTTAAATCCTTGCTGGATGATCTGGAAATGCTTGATACCGGATCAGAAAAAAGCGGCGCCGACGGGGTGTGCAAATTATTACAATCCAGGAGCGTTCGCTATGTCAATTTTGAGGAATGGAAAAAAATCGATCAAAGCGAAATTGATCGAGGTCGACCTAAAAACAAACCCCGAGAGAAGTATACCTACATCGCTGAAATGCTTGAGCTGCTGGACTAGCAGTGCTGCCTGCTCTTGCCACTTTGTGGCAGGATATGTCAACGAATTCTTTGGCGGCAGGCCTCGTTTCCCGTTAACCCAATCCGTTTGCTGATATTCAGGATCGTTTCCTCTCATGTCTTCAAATCACCCATCAAGACTCATCAAGGACGTCACCTGCCCGTTTTGCAGTCTGTTGTGCGATGATCTGTCTGTCAAAAATGAAGCCAACAAGCTCTCTGTCACAGCTCATGGTTGTGCCAGGGCTATCAGGAATTTTGAACGGCATGAGCCGACTGTAGCGGCGGCCATTCACGGTGAGCGTGTTTCCATTGATGCAGCAATAAAGCATGCCGCCTCCATCCTGTCCAGAGCAAAACAAGCTCTGTTTGCAGGAAGTAGCACGGACGTAGCCGGCAGTCGGGAGCTGATGGCGCTGGCTGAAAAATCCGGCGCGATCATCGATCATGTCCACGGTGATGGTATGATGAATAACACGCTTGTACTGCAAAACAGGGGCTGGATTATGACCACACTGACTGAGTTGAAAAACCGTGCCGACCTGATTATTTTTATTGGCACCGATGCTGTCAGCCATTACCCGCGATTTTTCGAACGCTTTATCTGGAACCAGTCATCACTTGCAGGGCTGAAAAAGAACGCCCGTGACATCGTCTATATCGGTGACGAACTGAACACCCGGGCGGGCATCCATCCCGGTGGACGCAGACCGGCACATATCAAGTGCACTAAAAAGGAAATGAATGAAACTATCGCGATCATTCGTGCCCTGCTCAACGATACCCGTATTCAGTCTGATAATATCAGACCGAGAAAACTGTCGTCCCTGAAAAAACTGGTCGAACGCATCCGTAGTGCACAATATGGTGTCATTATCTGGGATGCCGGTGAATTTGCGCCGACAGACGGTGATATCATCATACAAAGCATTTGTGATCTGGTGAAAGAACTTAATCAACATTCCCGTTTTTCAGGTCTTTCGCTGGGTGGCAACAATGGCGGAACCTCTTTTATGAACGTATGCGCCTGGCAAAGCGGTTTTCCTCTGCGGGTAAGCTATCATGAAAACCGGATTGATTATGATCCCCATACATTTTCAACAAAAAATATTCTTCACGAGAAGGCGGCAGATGCCCTGTTATGGCTCTCCAGCTTTGATACCAGCCTGGCTGTACCACGTACAGCCCTGCCTACGATTGTCCTGTCGAGACCGGCTAAAAGACCTGCGCACGAGGCTGAAGTATATATCCCGCTCGGTACACCCGGTATCGATCATAGCGGGAACCTGCTGCGCACGGATAACGTAGTCAGTTTGCCCCTGAAAAAACTGCGGGAGATTGACCTGTACGAAGGCAGTGCCATCCTGCGCAGAATAAGGCAGGCGATGTAGATCATGCTGACAAGACTGAAAGGCGGGATTGTGTATGACCCCATGCACAATGTCAGGGGGAAAAAGCGCGATATCTATGTGCGCGACGGCAGGATCGTACGCAAACCGGGTAAAAGCGAACGCATACACAAGACTGTTGATATTACTGACAAGGTGGTCATGGCCGGTGGTATCGATATTCACACGCATATAGGTGGCGGCAAAGTCAATATCGCCCGTATGATGCTGCCAGAGGATCATCAGCAACATCCGGCAAAAGCCACGGCCACCACCCGGGCTGGAAGCGGCGTTGTTGCGCCTTCCACTCTCACCACCGGTTATCGTTATGCGGAAATGGGATACACCAGTTGTTTCGAACCGGCCATGCTCCCAAGTAATGCACGTCAGGCACACATGGAAATGGCGGACACCCCCATTGTTGATACCGGTGCCTATAATCTGTTGGGCAATGATGACTTCCTCCTGCAGCTCATTGCCGGCAGGAAAAGTCAAAAAATGATTAATGATTACGTCGCCTGGAGTATGCATGCCTCACAGGCAATGGCTGTGAAAATAGTGAACCCCGGTGGCATTAACGCGTTTAAATTCAATCAGCGTAAGCTTGATCTTGATGATTATAATTCATTTTACAATCTCAGCCCGCGAAAAATACTCAAGGTTCTGGCACGCTCGCTGCACGATCTGGGTGTACCTCATCCCCTGCATGTTCACGGTTGTAATCTCGGTGTGCCCGGCAATGTCGGCACGACTCTGAATACCATTGAAGCCATGGCAGGTCTGCCCATACATCTTACCCATGTTCAGTTTCACAGTTACGGGGCTGAAGGTGATAGAAAATTTTCTTCCGGTGCTGTGCATATTGCCGAAGCATTGAATAAAAACAAAAACATTTCTCTGGACGTCGGCCAGATTATGTTCGGCCAGACCGTCACCGCATCCGGCGATACCATGATGCAACACAAAGGCAGCGCCCATGCGCACCCCAATAAATGGGTCTGCATGGATATTGAATGTGATGCCGGCTGCGGCGTCGTTCCTTTCCGTTACCGGGACAAAAATTTTGTCAACGCCCTGCAATGGTGTATCGGCCTGGAAATATTTTTACTGGCCACCGATCCCTGGCGTATTTTCCTGACGACCGATCATCCTAACGGCGCACCGTTTACCATGTATCCACATCTGATCCGTTTGTTAATGGACAGATCCTTTCGCAATGATGTACTGAGCACCATTAATAAAGGTGCACGCAAGGCATCAGTACTCGGCAGTATAGACAGAGAATACTCACTTTATGAGATCGCCATCATGACCAGAGCCGCACCCGCGCTTAGCCTGGGCTTAACAGATCGTGGACACCTGGGTATGAACGCCTGTGCGGATATCACTGTGTACGCTGAGCACTCCAACAAGGAAAAGATGTTTACCAAACCGGAATATGTGTTTAAGGACGGGGAAATAGTAGTAAAGAACGGGAAGGTGGTCAGCGCCCCGGCCGGTGCCATCCATACCGTCAAACCGGATTTTGATATCGGTATTGAGAAGCACCTGAAGAAGTATTTTGACCGCTATCACACGGTAAGAATGAATAATTTCAAAATCAGCGATGATGAGTTACTGGGCTACGGAAGGAATTCTTTGATTGTCCACCCCTGTACGCCGAAGTAAGTGATGGAGAACACGGAAATGATCGCTTCGAATATTCTATATTCTGATAATGAATCTGTATTTCGTATTCATGCTCACAGTTTTGCGACGTATTGACGATGGGAATTAATGGCGTAAAAATTGACGACACTTTTGCGGAAGCCTTTCCCATGAAAGCCACGCGATTGATAATTACCGCAATGACGCTCAAGTGGGCCTATCGGGCAGCCAACTCATTAACCGGATTCGCATCCTCGGTCATTGCCTGTGGTTGTGAGGCGGATATAGAAAGAGAATTATCACCGGAAGAAACCCCTGACGGACGGCCCGGTATTGCCGTTATTATTTTTGCCATGTCCAAATCCGCACTGCTGGATCAATTGACAAAACGTGTAGGACAATCCGTCATGACCACTGCAACCAGTGCCTGCTTTTCCGGCAGTCACAGCGACATTATGATTCCGCTGGGGCGCAGCCTGCGATATTTCGGCGACGGTTATCAAATATCCAAGAAAATAAACGGTATTCGTTACTGGCGTATTCCGGTCATGCATGGTGAGTTTGTTTGCGAAGAAACAACCGGGGTGGTTCCGGCCATTGGCGGGGGTAACTTTCTGGTCATGGCAAAGACATCAAGGCACGGACTCACCGCCTGTGAACAGGCGGTAAAAGCCATTCGCAAGGTGCATGACGCCGTCACCACCTTCCCCGGTGGTGTTGTGGGCTCCGGTTCCAAAATCGGCTCCAAATATAAATTTATGCCTGCTTCAACCAATGAGGTGTACTGCCCCACCCTTAAGGGTCAGGTCGACACGGAATTAACGGAAAATATAGGCTCAGTACTGGAAATCGTAATAGACGGACTCAACGAGGAGGCCATCAGCAATGCCATGCTTGTCGGCATCAAAGCCGTGTGCAAGTTCGGCCCCAAAAAAGGGATCTATCGTATCAGCGCCGGTCATTATGGGGGCAAACTGGGACCCTATCATTTCAAGCTCCGGGATATCCTGTCATGACGACGATGATATTCACATTGAAATCGCAGCCGGAATTTCCTGTTGATATTTCAGCAATGGTTCCAGATAAACTCGCGGGTAAAACCAGGGCGCAGATTGGAGCAATCAAACTGTTCAATGGCAAACGAAAGGTGGCCTTGTCGACGCTGTTTTCAATTTCCGGTCAGGATCCGGAGAATATCCGAATTCAACGCAGCTGTCAGAAGCTCACCCACATTGGTCATGGAATGCGTCGGGGAAAAATCCAGGTCCGCGGAGACTGTGGAGACTTTCTCGGCAAAGATATGTCCGGTGGAGAACTGAATGTGACGGGCAGTGCCGGCGCCTGGACTGCCAGTGGTATGAGCGGAGGTTTAATTGAGATTAGTGGCAACGTTGCTGACTATCTTGCTGCGAATTTCAGCGGCGAGCAGCATGGTATGAGTGACGGAACCGTCATTGTTTGTGGCAATGCCGGTGATCGTGTTGGTGAGCGCATGCGCCGCGGAATGATTGTGATCAAGGGCCAGACCGGTGAATACTGCGCCAACAGAATGTTGGCGGGCACCATTATTGTGCTGGGGAAAACAGGCGCTTATCTTGGATATGGCATGAAACGCGGGACCATCGTATTGACGAAAAAACCGCGCCACATCATTGCAACTTTTCGCCACTGCGGCTTGCTAAAAATAGAATTTTTACGTTTGTTGTTTAAACAAATGGCCCTGTCGAACAAGCAGTTCGCTTTTTTCAGGAATTTCGGCCCGGAGGCGATTCGTTATGCCGGTGATGTCTCCTGTGCCGGGAAAGGCGAAATCCTGATCCTGCAAAATGCGAGACTGCCGAAGTGAAACGCACTCGGGGAGAGAAAGGTCGTATCCGCGGTCGTGTTACGGACGAAAAATACCTCAATGAGATAAAGAGTCTGTTAGGTGAGTCTGACGGAGGCAGGGATCTTTTGATCGAACATTTACACAAGATTCAGGATCACTACCACTGTATCTCCAGCCATCATATTCAGGCCCTGGCAAAAGTCATGAACTTGCCCACTGCTGAAATATACGAGGTAGCCACTTTTTATCATCACTTTGATGTCGTGAACGAAAATGATCCCATTCCCCCGCCATTGACAATCAGGGTCTGCGAATCGCTCACCTGCGAGATGTTTGGTGCAAAAAAACTGCTGAACGAACTTAATACGAGCCTGGGTGACGATATTCGTGTACAGGGTGTACCCTGCGTCGGCCGCTGTAATAAAGCACCTGTCGCGATAGTAGGCACCCATCCCGTCGATCATGCCAGCGGTCGGCAGATCCAAGAAGCTGTCAGCAACAATCAAACTGAGATAAACGTCGCAGATTTTATTCACTACCGGCAATATCGTGAACTAGGTGGATACAAGATCCTGCTGGCTTGTATCAATGGTGAACGCCAGCGGGACGATGTCATTTCCGTACTGGAAGACTCTAATTTACGCGGACTGGGTGGAGCTGGATTTCCAGTCGGTCGTAAATGGCGCATTCTCAAAGATCAACCTGCCCCCAAACTGATCACTGTCAATATAGACGAAGGTGAACCAGGTACATTCAAGGACCGTCATTACCTGGAGCAGGATCCGCATCGCTTTATTGAAGGTGCCCTGATCGCCCATTGGGCTGTTGACGCCGATGACATCTATATCTATTTACGTGATGAATACGCCGGTTGCCGTAAAATCCTGGAAAAGGAAATCGCCGCGCTACAGAATGATCCGCCCTGTCCCTTGCCGAAAATACACCTTCGCCGCGGGGCCGGTGCCTATATCTGTGGGGAAGAATCGGCCATGATCGAATCCATTGAAGGCAAACGTGGCATGCCACGTTTACGCCCGCCCTACGTTGCCGAAATCGGCCTGTTCGGTCGCCCAACGCTTGAACATAACATGGAGTCTCTGCATTGGGTCAGGGATATTGTTGAGAAAGGAGCAGCATGGTTCACGGCTTTTGGACGTAATGGCCGTAAAGGTCTGCATTCCTTTTCGGTCAGTGGACGTATCAATAAACCCGGGGTGCATCTGGCACCGGCAGGTATTACGATTCGTCAATTGATAGATGAGTATTGCGATGGCATGCTGGAGGGACATGAATTTTACGGCTATTTCCCGGGTGGTGCTTCAGGAGGCATGCTACCGGCATCGCTGGATGATATACCGCTTGATTTTGACACCTTGCAGGCCTATGACAGTTTTATCGGCTCGGCCGCAATCATTGTGCTGTCCACACAGGACAGTGCAAAAAATATGGCCTTGAATGCCATGCGTTTCTTCGAAAAAGAGTCCTGTGGTCAATGTACTCCCTGTCGCGTCGGCACTGCCAAGGCTGCAATACTGATGAGCAAAAAAAACTGGGATCTGCCCTTGCTGGAAGAACTGGCCACAGTGATGGAAGATGCTTCCATTTGCGGTCTCGGCCAGGCGGCTCCCAATCCACTACGGACTGCGATTAAATATTTTCCTCAGGAATTTAAATAGTGATGGCCGCTAAACCGGATTTATCCACCGCTTCCAGGACGACATTCAGCCTGAATGGTCTTACTGTTGAGGCTTTTCCCGATGAGACTATTCTGCAGGTCGCTTTACGCCATGCCGTGGAAATACCCTATCTTTGCTATCAGAAAAATTACCGGGCGGACGGTAACTGTCGGGCCTGTATGGTCGAAATTGAAGGCGAACGTGTCCTCGCACCAGCCTGCTGCCGAAAACCCGAAAAAGACATGGCAGTGCATTCAAACAATGAGCGTGCCCGGCGATCACAAAAGATGGTACTGGAACTGCTGCTGTCGGATATGCCGGGACAATCCCGTTCTCCTTACAAACCAGACTCCGAGCTTGATCAGTGGGTGGAAAAACTGGCCGTGGGCAAGCCCCGATTTGAGGCACGGCAACAAGCTGTAAAGGATATTTCCCATCCGGCGATGGCAGTGAATCTGGATGCCTGTATCCAGTGCACCCGATGCCTGCGGGCCTGCCGTGAGGAACAGGTCAATGACGTCATCGGTTATGCCTTTCGCGGCAATCATTCCAAAATTGTATTCGATATGGATAACCCCATGGGTGAAAGCACCTGTGTGGCCTGTGGTGAATGCGTACAGGCCTGTCCTACCGGTGCGTTGATGCCAGCAAATAATGTTGCACTGAACAAGCCGGACAGGAAAGTGGATTCGGTCTGCCCTTACTGTGGCGTGGGCTGCTTACTTACCTACAATGTGAAAGATGACAGAATTCACTATGTGGAAGGCAGAGACGGTCCGTCCAATCAAAGCCGCTTATGTGTGAAAGGCCGCTTTGGTTTTGATTATATACATCACCCTGATCGGCTTACCAAGCCATTGATCAGACGGGATAACATGGAGAAGACGCCTGCCTTAATCGCGCAAAAAGATATTCATCAGTATTTTCGCGAAGCCAGTTGGGAAGAGGCACTGGATTTCGCTACTTCGAGCCTGCGCAAAATCCGAGAGCACAGTGGACCCAAAGCACTGGCAGGTTTCGGCAGCGCCAAATGCAGTAACGAGGAAGCCTATTTATTTCAGAAATTGGTACGTACTGGATTTGGGTCCAATAATGTTGATCACTGCACGAGACTATGCCACGCATCATCGGTCGCGGCCTTATTGGAAACCATTGGATCCGGTGCCGTTTCCAACCAGGTGGCAGACGGAACTTATGCCGATGTAATCATCGTGATCGGCGCCCGACCCAATTCGAACCACCCGGTTGCGGCAACATTCATGAAAAATGCTGCAGATCGTGGCAGTAAACTCATCGTCATTGAGCCCTACGGCTCTGATTTGACGCTTCATGCCTCACATTTCCTGCAACTTCGCCCTGCTACCGATGTGTTGTTGTTGAACGCCATCATGCACACCATCGTAGATGAAGGTCTTGAAAACAGGGACTTCATTAGCTCTCATACCGAGGGCTTCGAAGCACTGAAGAAACACGTCAAAGATTACAGCCCGGAAAAAGTATCCCCCATTTGTGGAATCCCGGTGGCCACCATCAAAGAGGTTGCCCGCCTTTATGCAAGGGCTGATACGGCGATCATCTTTTGGGGCATGGGTATTTCCCAGCACATTCATGGTACCGATAACGCACGATGCCTCATTTCTCTGGCCCTGTTGACCGGGCAGGTGGGACGACCGAGTACCGGTCTGCATCCATTACGCGGTCAAAACAACGTACAGGGTGCCTCCGACGTGGGCTTGATTCCTATGATGTATCCTGACTATCAGCCGGTCAACGATCATGCAGCACAACAGCGCTTTGAAGCGCTCTGGAAAACACCACTGGATGCTGAGCCCGGCCTGACCGTCGTGGAGATTATGCACGCGATACATGCCGACGAACTGCATGGTATGTATATTATGGGCGAAAACCCTGCCATGTCTGATCCCAACCTGAATCACGCACGGCGGGCACTGTCTCAACTGGAGCACTTGCTGGTGCAGGACATATTCTTTACCGAAACCTGCAGTTATGCCGACGTGATACTGCCTGCCTCGGCGTTTGCGGAAAAAACGGGGACCGTTACCAATACCGATAGACGGGTACAACTGGCTCGCCAGGCGGTGAATCCCCCCGGTGAGTCACGTCAGGATCTATGGATTATCTGCGATGTTGCCAAAGGCCTGGGCCTGGGCTGGCACTATGGATCAGTAGAAGAGGTTTTTGAGGAGATACGCAGGGCCACACCCAGTATGGCCGGTATTACCTGGCAGCGACTCGAAAAGGAAGACTCCCTCACCTATCCACTCAGGCAGGAGGGTGATCCTGGCGAACCCGTAATTTTTGAGAACGGTCTGTTCCCCACTGATGATGGAAGGGGACGCTTTGTTTCCGCCGAATATATAAAACCGGATGAACTGCCGAATGACGACTACCCCGTTGTCTTTATTACCGGTCGACAACTTGAACACTGGCATACGGGCACCATGACCCGTCACTCCACGGTGCTGGATGCCATTGAACCCGGCCCTTCTGTGTTTATCAATCCGGCAGATCTGAAAAAACTGAATCTGGCCGCAGCCAGGCCAATCACGATTGAATCCCGTCGAGGTAAAATCACAGCTATAGCACGACCGGATTCACATATGCAGGAAGGTGTTGTCATGATGTCGTTTGCGTTCAGAGAAGCTGCTGCCAATCTCATCACCAATGAGGCGCTGGACCCGTTCGGAAAAATACCGGAATTTAAATATTGCGCCGTCAAACTGACAGCCTCCGCAGATTAAGACTCAGACCTTCTTAAACAAGAAGTTTCTCAAAACTCCATGTCAGCCATGGAACTCGACATTTTGCAGAGTCAACGTTTCCTCTATCAAAGGTAATTTGTCAGGGTTCGACTTGTCAGGAACTACCGACCTAATCTGATATAAATTTCCCGGGATCTGTTTTGAAAATATAAATTCATAACGTTTATCGGCAAACTTGGAAAACTGATTGCGACGAGGATCCTTTACATAGGGTGTGATCGTGATTTTTTCACCCTCTACCATCTTCCCGTTATACTCGAAACTGACATCCTCAATATTCGCGTTGTCAGAGATTGCAAACTTAATCTTTCGTTTAAAATACCGCCAATGCCCATCCGTTAAACGATTCATTTCCGCCACGTCTCCCTGCATATACACACCAATGACAGGGTTGCCGGTGATATGTGTCAGGTTATCAGCATTAGCAGACTGCCTGCGGTCTGCGGTAAAAAATTCCAGCACGGCATTTTTACTGCCATCCTCATTAATCTCAACGATATCCAGATAGACGGCATCAGTAAAACCTTCTTCAAATGTCCCTTCTTTGACAAACTCGTAATAGAGCCTTGCCGGCCGGCTCACATTCTCCAGGTGATTATTCAGCCATATTTTTGTTTCAGCAGGCGAAAATTTAAATTCATCGGGATCGACCCCGATGGGTTCTCCCATACGGCCAATATTCGGTTTAATCTCAGATTTCTTCGTATTTTGTGTGTCGCCATTTTTTTGGGCTGCGAAGGCCGGGTAAAGCAGCTGCGACAGACACAACATGGTTAACAGCAGGAAACGCACAGGATGATTTTTATGCCTTATCATTTTACTAATCGTCATCGTTGGAACGCGTGGGCTTAATGGCGACTACAGGGATACCGTAATCATTGAGTATCTTGTTAATGTTCGCCTGATTCTTCTCTATCAATTCATTGATTTTAGCCTTCCAGCTGTTTTCCCCGTGGCGGACTGCCATGGATATATTATAGTCAAACTTCATTTCTGCATTTTCCTGACTGCTTTGCAGCGGCATTAGCGCCAATTCAACATTTTTGTTCTTTTTGACGTAATAGCCGGCTATAGGCCCCCAAATTACCGTAGCATCAATTATGTTGTCTACAATGTCGTCCAGTATATTGATTGGATTGATCCTGATATCACCGGACTGTGCCATATAAGGTTTCATGTGGCCAAACAGTCCATGTTCAAACAACCATAATTGTCCCGGCCCTCTGTCGAATGCGCCAACACGTATTTTCTTCCTGACATCCTCTGGAATATTGTCGATATCGCTGGCTTTTTTTACGTTATCAAAACCCCGACCTTTCGCATAGACGAATACATAGGTCGACGCAAAATAGGGCTTTGTCGTAGCAGCCAGCTCAAAACGATCCGGAACGCCCATGACCAGATCACATTTGAAATTCCCATAGGTCACTTCGCTTTTAAGGGTATTTCTGATAAAGCCCATGCGCTGGGGAAACCATTCATATTTCAAAGGTAAACCAAGGTCTTTGGCAAACAGCTCTGCGATCTTGTTTTCGAAGCCCTCACTCTTTTTGTTTGAATAAGGCAGGTTATAAGGATCAGCACAGACCTTGAGTTCAGTACGTTCAGTACTCTCTGCCCAAACTACCTGGCAAGAAAGAATATACAGGACAATTAATAATTTTAAGCTTTTCATTTTGGTTTAAATTAAATAATAATATCGACTTGATACATCTCTCTCACCCGGTAGTTTTCTTATCCCTGCCTAAGCTATTTAAGCTTTTTCAATTTACCAAGGATACGACGGTAGGGCCCTTCAAGCTTCAATGCAGCTTCTCTCACTGCCGCCAGATTAGTAGGCTCACCAACAATAATCAAGCCTACCATACCAAATCCAAGATGCGGTTCACATACGTAAGCATACACGCCTTCAACATCCAATGTGAGCTGGAAGTTTTCACCCAATGCACCACGCCACGGTTTGGCTCCCTCTGGAATCAGACCGTCTATAGACACAGTATTGTGGGATGTCATATTGATCCAGCCTACGGTATCACCAGGCTTGATATAAACGATGTCTGCCACAAATCTTCGGGCTTCCGCATTAATAGTATGGGATTCAGCTGCGAATACGGCTGTACTGCTTATCAAAGATGAAAACATGATGACAGCAGCAAGATATTTCTTAATACACATGGGTAATTGTCTCCTAAATTCAAAGTCGAGTACCTGAACCGGTTAAATTCAGCAGGTCCAGCAAAATGCCACCTTCACTTCAGCCACAGCAGCCCAATAACCCTGCTATTTTAAAGGAATATGGCCCAGTTTGCACATCACAAAAAATAGCTGGAATATCTCTGCCTTAGCCGATGTGACCTGTCATCAAGGCTTAAGTTCTCGGGAAACAAGGTGAACTTTTGGCGGAAGTCGGAAATGAAAACTTGAATCCAGCGTACTTCATTGAAGTTAATAATTTTTTATGTCATGGCAAAAATAAAAAATCCCCGGTACCGACAGGTACCGGGGATCCATACTTCTTACAACTAACAACCTTTGCTTACGGCAGGCTGAATACCATCAAGACACCACTGTTACGTGCGGCCTTGAGTAAATCACGATAACCACCTACTGCGCCCAGTGCAGCGCCGCCAGGAGCAGCAGCTAGACCAGGTATAGCCACAACAGCGCCGGCCCAACCACCGATACCGGACAGTACACCGACATACTGCTTGCCTTTGTGCTGCCAGGTATTGAAGTTACCAATAATGCCGGAAGGCGTTTTGAACTTCCAAAGTAACTTACCACTCTTGGCATCAATTGCTTTCGCATAGCCTTCAAGTGTACCGTAGAAAACAACATCACCAGCGGTTGCCAAAGCACCACTCCAGACTGACCACTGCTCAGGGATAGACCATTTGATCTTACCTTTGCTGGCATCCCAGGCAATAAAGTTGCCCATATTGTCAGTTCCGTCTTTCAGAACGGCGCCGGCAGGATACATCGTCAGGTTGGCGTTAACATATGGCTGACCAGAAACATATTTGTTGCCACCAGCAGCATAGCTGACTGGCTCATAGGTCATACACACATGGTTGGTGGGGACATAGAACAAACCTGTGCGTGGGCTAAAGGCAGCGTGCTGCTGATCCTTGGTACCCAATGCAGCAGGACAAACGTCCTTGGAAACCACATCTTCACCATTATGATGAGTACTGTACTTGTCAACAGTCTGCGGATAACCAGTCTTCATATCAATATGGGTTGACCAGTTAACAGCCGGATCGAACTTCTCTGCAACCAACAGCGCACCCGTTTTACGGTTCATGGTATAGCCATAACCGTTACGGTCGAAGTGAACCAGAGCAGGTGTCTTCTTACCTTTGACTTTGATATCCACCAGGATCATTTCGTTAATGCCATCATAATCCCACTCATCATGAGGAGTCATCTGATAGACCCAACGAGCAATACCGGTATCGATATCACGGGCAAACATGGTCATTGACCACTTGTTGTCACCCGGACGTACAACAGGGTTCCAGGTGGAAGGATTGCCTGAACCATAATACATCAGGTTCTCACCAAAATCGGCAGGCCACCAGCCCCACGTTGAACCACCACCTGTTTTCCATTGATCACTCAAGCCTTTACACTTGCTTGGACCTCTGGCAGGGGCCTTCCAACTGCTGTTGGAACACCAGGTATTCAGCGAAGAGTTCTTGCCTACCTTTTTACCCAATGAGGTCGTGTTCTTGTCGAACAGGATGTCCTTGTCCGGCCCCATGCTGAACGCACGCCAGGCCAGGCTGCCGTCTTTGGCATTGTAAGCCGCCATCCAGCAACGAACACCAAACTCAGCACCGGCACAACCGGTAAAGACCTTGTCTTTAATGGGATGTGGTGCATTGGTCGTGGTCATACCCGTTTTTGGACTAACCGGGCCACCTAATGAAGCAGGAATATCACCACCGTTCCAGACACTCCAGTTTGGCTTACCGGTTTTGGCATTCAACGCAACCAGCTTGGTGTCATTCTGTTGCAGATAAATCTGCCCCATACTGTAACCAAGACCGCGGTTAATGATGTCACAACACATAACCGGAACCGTTTCCGCTTCGTTTTGTTGCGGCTCAAATGCCCAGGTGATCGTCAGATCATCAAGATTGATGGCAAACACATCATTCGGAAATGACGAGTGAATGAAAAGATGGTCTGAGCTCAGACCTGTCGCACTGGGCGGCAGAACCAGAGGACCACCTTCATGACCTTGCAAACGGCCCGTGGAAAACGTCCACGCCGTCACAATGTT
>JAJRTU010000321.1 GCA_024278135.1 Gammaproteobacteria bacterium | reverse complement strand
GACAAAGGCCAGGGATTTTTCTGCTTCATCCATAATCAGTCGAAACAGACGTGATTCCCTGAACATCTGTTTAAGTAATGCTTCGCCTTCTTCGCTTCTGACTTTGATGAAACCTTCAATTGCTGTGCCGATGCCATACCATGATGGGACATGATGCCGGTTCTGCGTCCAGGCAAACACCCAGGGAATGGCACGCAGATCGTCAAGACTGTTGGCACCAAAACGTTTTGCCGGGCGCGAACCAATCTTCATCATCGCCAGTTCTTCCACCGGGCTGGCAGCACTGTAGTAATCCACCAGCCCTTCGGTTTCGGCCAGTTGCCGGTAGCTGGTGAAGGCAATATTAGACAGGGCTTCCATGGCCTGATCATGCTCTGGATTGGGTCTCAATTCGGCCTCATTCAATGATTTCAGAGAGTGTTCGAATACACAGGCCGCCAGCAGCTCCATTTGGTATTGTGCCGTGCCCTGGTTGGCATATTTTGACGAAACGACCTCACCCTGTTCCGTCAGCCGCATGCGTCCGTTTATCGAACCCGCCGGTTGCGCAGCAATAGCACGGCCCGTGGGTGCGCCGCCACGGCTCACGGAACCACCGCGACCATGGAAAAATGAAATCGAGATACCGCTCTCCTGCCCGACTTTTGTCAACTCGGCCTGGGCCTTGCTCAGCTCCCAGTTGGAAGTGAAAAAACCGCCGTCCTTGTTGGAATCGGAATAACCAATCATCACCTCCTGTACCGCACCCTGCTCCTTTACCGAACGCCGGATCACCGGTGTTTTCAATACCGCCTTCATGATCGCCGGTGCTGCTCGCAAGTCGTCTATGGTTTCAAACAGAGGCACAATGGGCAGTTGACATAATTCAGTAGCGGCCTCATCGACAAAATTACCACTGTATTTGGCCAGTAAATACAGTCCCAGAATATCCTCCACTGATCGTGTCATACTCAGAACGAAATGGCCGATAGCCGCGCTATCCAGTTCCACGCGCATGCTGGCGATGAGCTGGAATAATCCAAAGGTGGAAGCGGCCCGTTCACTCAAGCGGGTAAATTCGGGTAAGACCTCAAGCGGCCGGGCCAGTTCATCGATTAACCACTGCTGCCACTGCTCCGATCCGGGTTGCGGTGCTTCCTTCGCATCATTTAACTCACACCAGATACTTTGCAAGGTCGCCGTGGTTACAGTGGTGTTCTCCCGCAAGTCCAGACGAACGGTGCAGAAACGGTAGGCCTCGGCCTCGCGCAGCAAAGGTCGAATCAGTGCAATGGCCAGTTGTTCACAGGCAGCATCAATCATGCCCTGTTCGACAGTCTTCAGATCATCTATGAATTCGTCAGCGCTCTTGTAATAACAGGATTCACCATCGCCGGTCGCCTCACGCTGTCTCAAGGTGCCAGCAAGTTGCAGGCTCATACACATGAGATATTGCCTGAATACTTCACCGGGATTACGTACGACCAGTTCATCTTTCTGTCCGCTCTGATGAAGCAGGCGTTGAAGATCTCTTTCAAAATCGGCAGATAACTCAATCGCATTCCGCGAAATGCTGCATCGTACCAATATATCCTTCAGCTTTGATTGATAATGTTGCAGGACCACACGACGGTTACTCAACAATGTGTTCTCAGTCACTTCATTAGTGACAAAAGGATTGCCATCCCGATCACCGCCAATCCATGAGCCAAATTGAAAAAAAGGTGGGATATGAAATTCATGCTGCGGATACTGGTGGCGGAGTGACCACTCCAGACGTTCCAGTGTTTCAGGTATGCGTTCGAACAATGCCTGCTGGAAAAAATGTAAACCCCACGCCACTTCATTGGCGACAGTGGGTTTTTCCATACGCAGCTCACCCGTCAACCACAACAGATCTATTTCATTACGCAAATCATCAATAAAGCGGCTGCGCTCCCGTTGGGTCCAGCGCGCCGCTTCCAGCCGATACAGAAGAATATAGATCCGGCGATGGATCTCCAGAATAGTCACCCGCTTGGCTTCCGTCGGATGCGCGGTAATCGTCGGACTGACGCCTGCCTTATTTAACAACAGCTGGATCGCTTCGGCACTGACTCCCGCTGTTTTTGCCTGGGCAAAAACGTTGGCAAAAGTGCCTGGCACCTTGTCCAGGCCCAACAGGTCTTCCGTCTGTCGGCGCCGACGCATGCCGGTGTTTTCTTCAGCAATATTCAGCAATTGAAACCAGATACCCCAGGCCTGGAGCACACTCTCGGCTTCAGCGTTGCTGGCCTCGGTCAAGGCTTTATCACCGCTGATGAAAGGCAGTATTCCCGGCTGGCGTATTTCGATAACCTTGTTTAACTGAGTCGATAACAGCTTAACGAGATCACGCGCATAACTGGCCGCTGAAGAATCCAGATCTTCCGCAGCAACAACAACAGACTTCAGCTCGCTTGATGTTTGCTCAATCACAAACGGGATGGACTCAGGGAAACGGTGCTCTTATACAACACGGTCGTGTGGCTCTTCCCCGACAAAAAATGCTTTCAGATTATCTATCACACGCATACCCATCGCCACTCTGGTCTCCATTGAAGCGCTGCCCAGGTGCGGTAACAGGACAACATTATCCAGGGTCAGAAACTCTTCCGCGATGTTGGGTTCACCTTCATAGACGTCAAGACCGGCACCGGCAATACCGCCTGTTTTCAAGGCTTCTATCAAGGCCTGTGAATCCACCACATCACCTCTGGCACTATTAATCAAGAAGGCCGAGGATTTCATCATCGCCAGTCGTTCCTCATTGATCAGATGCCAGGTTTCCTTGCCACCCGGGCAATGTAATGAAACAAAATCCGCTTCCTGCAGTACCTCTTCCATACTGTCGCGCGATTCCGCCTGCAGTGAATCAAGCAGGTCCTGTGGCGGCGGGTAGGGATCGCTGAAAATAATTTTCATACCGAAACCGTGATGGGCCTTGTGTGCCATTGCCCGGGCAATACGCCCCATACCGATCAGGCCCAGCGTCTTGCCGGTGATTTTTGTCCCGATCATGTGGGTCGGACGCCAGCCGGTCCATTCTTTGCTGCGGACATGACGTTCACCTTCACCGGCACGTCTGGCAATCATCAGCATCAGTGTCATCGCCAGATCGGCAGTGCAATCGGTTAATACATCCGGGGTATTGGTCACCACCAGTGCATTGGCTTTCGCCGCCTCCAGATCGATGTGATTAAAACCGACACCATAGCTGCCAAGTATCCTGGCCTGCTTCGAGTCAACATCAAGGACTTCCGCATTGATGCTGTCGGATACCGTCGGGCACAGAGCATCAGCACTTTGCAGCGCTTGCTGTAACTCCGACACACTCATCTGGTGATCATCCACATTAAGCTGTACGTCAAACAACTCCTGTAGTGTCTGTTCAACCTGATCCGGCCACTTTCTTGTTACGATTACCCTGGGTTTACTCATTAATTTCCTCCCGACACTGTTCTTATCCCAACTTCTACTGATAACGCAGGATGGGCACGGCGCAGCCTTTGCCCATCCTGCCTTGTAACGACCGCATTTTTACAGTTTCGCCAATACGTCTTTTACTACGGTGCCAAAATCAGATGGACTGGGCACCACAATGACGCCGCATTCCTGCAATATCTCCACTTTTTCCGCGGCACTTTCACCGAAGGCGGAAATAATGGCACCGGCATGTCCCATGCGGCGGCCCTTCGGTGCCGTCAGTCCAGCGATATATCCCATCACCGGTGTCTTCATGTTTTCCTTGTAGAACAGCGCGGCATCCGTCTCCTGTGGACCACCGATTTCACCAATCATGACCACCGCTTTTGTGTCCGGATCTTCTTCAAAACGGGCCAGGTGATCACTAAAAGAGCTGCCATTGATGGGATCGCCACCAATACCGACGCTGGTGGACACACCGATCCCCATCGCTTTCATTTGCGAGGCCGCTTCATAGCCGAGCGTGCCTGAACGACCGATGATACCGACATTGCCGGCCGTGTATATATTACCCGGCATGATGCCCATCATGGATTTCCCCGGACTGATAGTACCGGCGCAGTTGGGGCCGGTCAGCACCATCTTCTCACTTTCCCGATAGCGACGCATATAACGCTTCACGCGGATCATGTCATGGGCGGGGATGCCATCGGTAATACAGACGCAATACTTGATCCCGGCATCAGCTGCTTCCATGATACTGTCTGCAGCAAAGGGGGGAGGGACAAATATAATACTGGTCACAGCGCCTGTCTCCCCGACAGCATCTTTCATCGTATCGAATACCGGCTTTTCCAGGTGTGTGTTGCCACCTTTGCCGGGGGTCACGCCACCCACGATATTGGTCCCGTACTCCAGCATTTCCGTGGAATGGAAGGTGCCGATCTGACCGGTAAATCCCTGTACCAGTACCCTGGTGTTTTCGTCAATTAATATAGTCATGTTGTTATTTTCCCGTATGTTCCTGCCAGGCCTTGACGGCTTTCTCGGCAACATCCCGCAGTGTGTCCGCCATAATAATCGGCAGGCCGCTGTCTTTCAGAATCCGCCTGCCCTCGTCCTGATTGGTACCGGAGAGTCTGACGATGAGAGGCATTTTCAGATCAATCTTGCTGACGGCCTGCACAACGCCATCAGCCACCCAGTCACATCGATTGATACCGGCAAAAATGTTCACCACCATGGTTTCCACCTTGTCATCGGACAAGACCAGATTGAAAGCTTTGGCGACGCGATCAGCCGAGGCGCCACCACCGATATCAAGAAAATTAGCCGGTTCACCGCCTGCATGTTTGATCATGTCCATCGTGGCCATGGCCAGACCGGCACCATTGATAATACAGCCGATATTTCCCTCCAGACCGACATAGCTCAGACCCCGGTCTGCCGCTTTCATTTCGCGCGGATCTTCCTGGGACTTGTCACGTAATTCAGATATGTTGGGACTGCGAAACAGCGCGTTATCATCAAAGGAGACCTTGGCATCCAGGGCCAGTAAACGATGATCTTTGGTCACGACCAGCGGGTTAATCTCCACCATGGTGGCATCCATATCGCGAAAGGCACGATAGCATCCCAGCAATGTCGTGACCGCCTGAGAAATTAAAGATCTTTCTATGCCGAGCTTAAAGGCTATTTCACGGGCCTGGAAGGGTTGCATCCCCACAGCCGGCTCCACCGCAACGCGGATGAGCGAATCGGGTTTGCCCTGTGATATCTCTTCGATCTCCATTCCGCCCTCGGCCGATGCCACCACCGCCACGCGCTCCATCTGTCGATCCAGCACGAAGCCGATGTAATATTCTTTTTCTATGTCTGTGGCCGCTTCCACGTATAAACGGTGGACCACCTTACCCTGCGGACCGGTCTGATGGGTAATCAGGCGCTTGCCGAGCAGTTCATCAGCCGCATCCCAGATCTCATCATCGTTACTGCATATTTTAATGCCACCCGCCTTACCCCGTGCACCCGAATGGATCTGCGCCTTGACGGCCCATTTGTCGCCGCCGATTTCCTTACATCGATACACGGCCTGTTCAGGACTGTAAGCCAGTCCGCCGGGCGGGATCAATATACCGAAATCCGAGAGGATTTCTTTTGCCTGATACTCATGGATATCCATGTTGACTACCTCCGATAAAGTTGAATAGTTAAAAGCTTAAAAGATTGATATTACGAATTCTGCCGGCATGTTTTCTTTGCCACCTTTAACGTGTGGCGATGAGCTCTGCCTGGCTGACAATATTACGTGCCATACGTTCGGATGCAGCGTCAATCATCTTGCCATCAAGCTGGGCTGCGCCCTTGCCCGCTTTGGCGGCTTCCTCCAACGCTTCCAGTGTCCGTTTTGCCCGTGTCACTTCGGCTTCGGGCGGCGACATCACCTCATTCGCCAGCTCGATTTGGCTGGGATGAATAGCCCATTTGCCTTCGTATCCCAAAGCGGCAACACGTCGTGCGGCGGCCTTGAATGCCTCAGGATCACTAAAGTCCCCGAAGGGGCCGTCGATGGCACGCAGGCCATAGGCACGACAGGCCGTGGCCATATTGACCAGGGCCGCATGCCATTGATCAGCCAGGGCTCCTTCACATTGGTAGTCTGGATTCAAACCGCCAATCACCACCGTCCGTGCACGCATGCTGGCAGCGTAATCGGCCACACCAAAATGCAGGGCTTCAAGCCGTCTGCTTGACTGGGCGATGGACATGACGTTGGCGCCGCCCAGTGCGGTTTAGATCAGACATTCAAGACCGATCTTTTTCTTCAGACCCATGGCATCTTCAATCTGGGTCAACAGACAATCCACCACATAGACATCGGCAGCAGTACCCACTTTGGGGATCAGGATGGTATCCAGGTTCTCACCCGCCTGTTCGACAATGTCGACCACGTCGCGATACATGTAGTGTGTATCCAGCCCATTGATGCGTACGGACAGCGTCTTGCCCTGCCAGTCAATATCATTCAGCGCCTCAATGATATTGCGACGTGCCTGTTCCTTGTCATCGGGAATAACAGCATCTTCACAATCAAGGAAGACGAAATCGGCCGCTGAGTTGGCGGCTTTATCAAACAATTGAGGATTGGAGCCGGGTACGGCCAGCTCACTGCGTTGCAAACGTGTACGCGCCTGCTCGTATTGAGTAAAACTCATAGCAAAGGTCTCCTGTAAAGGAATGGCAAAGAACTGAAGTCGATATCAGCTATTTGTCATTACGAGGCTTCGTCACCGAAACCACCCGGAAGGTGATTTCGGTGACAAGTCGACGTCAAATCAGATACGTGCCTGCCTGGTGCTGCACAGATATTCCTGCGCCGCGGCCACACCGCTGCCTAACTCCAGTGGAATACCCAGGTCATGCATGGCCATTTCAGCACCGGCCAGCGGCGTCATCAGCATCATTTCGTTCAAATCACCCAGATGACCGATACGAAATGCCTTGCCGGCGATCTTGCCAAGACTGATGGACAGGGCCAGGTTGTAATATTTGTAGGCATGACGTGCCACTTCATTGCCATCAAAACCTTCCGGCACGTAGATTGCGGAAACCGTATCGGAGTACCATTTTTCTTCATTGGCGACCAGGGTCAGGCCCCAGGCTGCGACGGCCTTGCGTACTGCTGTCGCCATGCGTGTATGGCGGGCGAAGACATTATCCAGCCCCTCTTCCAGTAACATGTCCACCGCCTCTCGCAAACCGCGCAACAGTATGGTCGGCGGTGTATAAGGAAAGAAGCCATTGTCATTACCGGCAATCATATCGTCAAAGGAGAAAAAAGTACGTGGCAAGGTAGCGCTCTTGCGTGCTTCCAGCGCTTTCTGGCTGGCACAGACAATACCGAGACCGGTAGGCAACATAAAACCCTTTTGTGAACCACTGACACACAGATCCACACCCCACTCGTCCATACGAAAATCCAGACTCCCGACGGAACTGACGCCGTCGACAAACAACAGGGCCGGGTGATCGGCGTCATCCAGGGCCTTGCGCACGGCGGCGATATCACTGGCGACACCGGTGGCCGTTTCGTTTTGTGTGGCGAATACCGCCTTGATCTCCCTGTTGGTATCGGCCTTGAGAATATCGGCATATTGCTCCACAGGCACGCCTTCACCCCAGTCCACTTCCAGGGCCTGCACATCAAGACCATGGCGTTGACAAAGATCCACCCACAGATAACTGAAATGCCCGAAGTGTGACATGAGAACTTTGTCACCTGCGGAAAGGGTATTGGTCACAGCGGCTTCCCAACCACCGGTACCGGAGGCGGGGTAAATAAACACGCGGCCTGTCTCTGTCTTGAACATCTTCTTCATGTCTTCAAACAGGGGCAGAGTGAACTCAGGGAAATCAGCAGCACGCATGTCTTCCTGTTCCAGAGACATGGCATTACGGATCCGTTGCGGCACGTTGGTCGGGCCAGGTATATAAAGAAAATTACGTCCGGGCATAGTCGTCCTCCTGTCAGGATTATCGCTCGTAAAGTTAAAAGGAAAAAAAGATGTAAATGCTCGACGCGGCGTCCGGCACATTCACGAAATCAAATTCTTACGGGTTCCGCTGATACCACCCGATTTTTAATTATTTTTCGTGTGCGGACAGCTACGGCTACTCCCTCTTATGCCCGCTTACGGAATTGATCCGTGCATTTCAACACAAAATGCCGGGGGAAATCCAGATACTTTTATTTTACGCATCAGATAACTTCAGGGCACGTAGAACAAAAACTTCTTTTATTTTAATACCTTAAGGAAACCTTTATGTAAATCAGCTTTAATATCATTGATATCTTCAAGCCCCAGAGATAAACGGATCAGCCCCTCATTGATACCCACTGCCTGACGTTCCGCATCGCTTAGCTTGTTATGGGTCGTGCTGGCGGGGTGGGTGATGGTACTCTTGGTGTCCCCCAGATTGGACGTAATTGAAAACAGCTCTGTCGCATCAATAAACCGCCAGGCGGCGGCCTTTCCACCTACAAGCTCAAAACTGACAATGCCCCCGAAACCGCTTTGTTGTGTCCTGGCCAGTGCGTGCTGGGGATGACCTTGCAAGCCGGGATAATACACTTTTTCGATACCCTCCTGTCGCATCAACCATTCGGCAATTTGTTGTGCGTTTCGGCAATGTTCCTGCATACGCAACCTCAGGGTCTCCAGACCTTTGAGAAATACCCATGCATTGAACGGACTCATGCTTGGTCCGGCAGTGCGCAGAAAAGCAAAGATATCTTCCCCGACCACATCTTCCCTGCCAATCACCGCGCCACCAATACAGCGTCCCTGACCATCAAGGTATTTGGTGGCGGAGTGGATAACAATATCGGCACCCAGCTCAAATGGACGCTGCAAAACCGGCGTACAAAAACAATTATCAACAACCAGTAAACAGTCCCGACTGTGGGCCAGATCCGCCAGACGACGAATATCGGCGATTTCAGTCAGCGGGTTGGACGGGGTTTCCAGAAACAGCATACGAGTCTCGGGACGGATCGCCGCTTCCCAGGCATTGTAGTCGGTCAATGTGACAAAGCTGGTGTGCAGGTCGAATTTCGACAGTACCTTGCTGAACAGACTGACAGAGGTACCGAAAATACTGGCGGAAGAGACGATGTGATCCCCCGCTTTCAACAGCCCCATACAGGTACTGAGTATCGCGCTCATGCCGGAGGAGGTGGCCACGCAACGCTCTCCCCCTTCCAGTGCCGCCAGTCTTTCTTCAAAGGTCCTGACCGTTGGATTGGTGAAACGTGAATAGATGTTACCCGATTCATCACCGGCGAATCTGGCGGCCGCCTCGGCGGCGCTTTTAAAGGTGAAACTGGAACTGGTAAATATCGGCTCGCTGTTTTCACCTTCGCTGCTGCGTTGTTGGCCGGCACGCACCGCATTGGTGTCATTGCCATACAGCTTGGGATCAAGTTTACTCATGGCTGTCTCCTATGCATATATACTCAGCATTGTTAAAGAGTCAGACCTGGAAGCGATGTACTGAAGGGGCTTGCCTCTCTTTAGCCGTATTTATTATGCGCCCGCAAGCTGAATATCAAATCGGCGCAGGCATTAAGATAGAGAAAGCGGTAGAATATGTCAATACAATATAACGAATATGCGCATATTGAACGGGCTTGCCTGAGGCGATCCCCGTATGCCGGATTCGTAATTGAATTTCTTTTTAACTGAAGCTAAATCAGAGGAGAGTATTCGTGGCAACAGCAACGCAATCGCCCGCAGAAGGGGCGAAAATCACTATTTCAAACGGCAAACTGGAAGTTCCGGTCAATCCTGTTATCCCCTACATAGAAGGTGACGGTATCGGCCCCGATGTTTGGCGTGCAACCAACATGGTGCTCGATGCCGCCGTCAACAAGGCCTACGGTGGCAACAGACAGATCCACTGGCTGGAGGTATTGGCAGGAGAGAAAGCCAATAACCAGACAGGTTCCTGGTTACCGGAAGAAACCCTGGATCATTGTCGGAAATACCTGGTCTCCATCAAAGGCCCGCTGACAACGCCAATTGGTGGCGGTATCCGCTCCCTGAATGTGGCGCTGAGACAGATTCTTGACCTCTATGTCTGCTTGCGTCCGGTACGTTGGTTCAAAGGCGTGCCCTCCCCCATCCTCCACCCTGAATCTGTCGATATGGTGATTTTCCGTGAAAATACAGAAGATATTTACACCGGTATTGAATTTGAGGAAGGCAGCGAGGACGTAAAGAAGTTTCTTGACCTGTTCAAAGAGACTTTCCCGGAGCAATATCAGAAAATTCGCTTTCCTGACACGGCAGGCATTGGCGTTAAACCCATTTCACAGGAAGGGACCTATCGTCTGATGCGTGCCGCAGTTAAATTTGCCATCGACAACAAGCGTAAAAGCGTGACCCTGGTACACAAGGGCAACATCATGAAATTCACCGAGGGTGCCTTTCGTAACTGGGGTTATCAGCTGGCCGAAGAGGCATTCCCGGATGATACCTACAGCTGGGATCAATGGGAACGCACCGCCGCTGAAAAGGGCAATGACGTAGCCAACCAGCAGCAGGAAGAGGCCCTGGCCGCCGGCAAGATCCTGATCAAGGACGCCATCGCCGACATTACCCTGCAACAGGTGCTGACACGACCGAAAGAATTTGATGTGATCGCGACGATGAATCTCAATGGTGATTACCTCTCCGATGCCCTGGCGGCACAGGTGGGTGGTATCGGCATTGCACCTGGTGGCAACATCAATTACGACACCGGCCACGCCATTTTTGAAGCAACTCACGGCACGGCGCCGAAATACGCAGGCCAGGACAAGGTCAACCCGGGTTCGTTGATTCTTTCCGGTGAGATGATGCTGCGCTATCTGGGCTGGACTGAAGCCGCGGAACTGGTGCTCCAGTCCATGGACAGGACCATTGCCCAGAAAACGGTCACTTATGATTTTGCCCGCTTGATGGAAGGCGCGAATGAAGTGAAATGCAGTGCTTTTGCCGAAGCCATGGTTGCCAATATGTAAATGGGCAGTTCCGCCTCCGACGGAGGCATCGTTGCAAAAAGTGCAAAGGCTATTTATGCCAGCTTTTTGCGCTATAACGATGCCTTTTGTCGCACCACCAACCGCGCCCGTCGTCGCTTTGAACAGCGCGACTGGCAGGGCCATCAAAAGGATATCGTTGAACGGGTTGATTTATATGAAAAATCCGTTCAACGGCTGGTACTTTCCCTGCGTAAATCCCTGGGTCCGCGCGTAAATGACCATGGGCTGTGGAACGAAATAATACAATATTTTGGCGAACGCCTGGACAAGGTCCCCGATGCCGGCTTTATCAAGACCTATTTCAACTCCATCACCCGTCGTATTTTCGGTACTGTTGGTATTGACCCGGAACTGGAGTTTGTCTCTCCACCTTTTGAAGATGAACTGGAACTGATTCGGTCATTAAACCTGCAACGTTATCCTTACTGGGATTCTCTGACCGATATATTCTCACAAATCCTCAATGACTTTGCCTTCAAGGTCTCTTATACCGATATCGACAAGAATGTTGATTTCATAGCCCGTGAGGTGGAACAACATATTCTCAACAACTTCGACGGATTGAACGAACTGATGCGCTTTGAGTTTATCAACTCTGTCTTTTACCAGTCCGCGCGCGCCTACCTGGTGGGTAGAATAGTGCTGCAAAACAAGATTTCACCCATTGTTATCGCGCTGAAAAATTCGGATGACGGTATTTGTGTTGATGCCGTTCTCATGTACGAAGACGAAGTCAGCATCATATTCAGTTATACGCGCTCCTATTACTTTGCCGATCCCAATTCAGTGGTCGCCGCTGTACATTTTCTCCACACCATTTTGCCTCGCAAACCCATCGATGAACTATATACAGTACTGGGCCGTCTGCGACAGGGAAAAACCGAACGCTATCGGATCTTCAGTCATCACCTCAACAGCACCACGGAAAAGTTTGTACATGCCGCCGGCGACAAGGGTCTGGTCATGATCGTCTTCACTTTACCTTCCTATGATCTGGTATTCAAAATCATCCGTGACAAATTCGGCTACCCCAAGACAATCAAACGAGATGATGTACTGGAAAAATACCGACTGGTGTCCAAGCATGACCGTGCAGGCAGATTAATAGACACTCAGGAATTTCGTATGCTTGAATTTCCGCTGGATCGTTTCGCACCGAAATTGCTGGATGAGTTACTCGGCGAAGCAAGTGAAACCGTCATCATTGAAGCTGACAATCTGATCATCAACCATGTTTATATCGAGCGTCGTGTAAGACCGTTGAATCTTTATATACAGGAAGCACATCGTGCCGCTGCGGAACGGGCCATACTGGATTATGGACAAACCATCCGTGATCTGGCCAATACGGATATCTTCCCCGGCGATCTACTGCTGAAGAATTTTGGTGTCACCCGCCATGAACGGGTGGTGTTTTATGATTACGATGAGGTGGCCCTGGTCACTGAGTGTAATTTCAGGGAGATCCCGCAGGCACGTGATGAGGATGACATGATGCGTTCCGAAGCCTGGTATTATGTAAATAATAATGACATCTTCCCTGAAGAATTTATCAAGTTTCTGTCCATGGACGATGAGCTCAGGGCGCTGTTTCTGGAAGTGCATGGTGATCTGCTCACGGCGAACTACTGGCGGGAGATAAAACAGAAACACAGGCAGGGTGAAGTTTCATTGGTGGTCCCGTATCATCGTCCCAGTGTTCCTTCCAGACAGCCAAAGAAATCAGCACCCGCCCGATAAATACTTTTCAATGCTTAACAGACAATCCGTACCAGCAGGCTTGATCACGTTCTCCCCCCTGTCACTCTGTATTCACCGCTGTCCAGCCATCTTTATCTTGCTGGTTTTTATCGCCTTCAGTTCCGGCTGCGGTAACAATGCCAACTCTGTTCCGCCGATGGTTGTCGGTGGCCTGACAATGGGGACAAACTATACCATCAAGATAAATGAACCTGACATTCAGCTGTCGATTGAAAAAATCAATGCTGATGTGGCAGAGCTCCTTGCCGATATTAATAACAAGATGTCCACTTATATTGATGATTCAGAATTGTCTCTTATCAACAAAAACAACAGTCAGGAATGGATACCTGTCTCTGCCGAGCTATACCAGGTACTCAGCGATGCCATCAGCATCAGCAAACTGACCAATGGCAGTTTTGATATTACCGTAGGCCCACTGGTCAATTTGTGGGGTTTTGGCCCTTCCCGGCAGCCACAGCAGTCTCCCGACGCAGCAGCTGTTTCCGCAGCACTGGCAACAACCGGCTTTGAACACATCAAACTGCGCAAGTCACCTGCGGCATTGAAAGAGACGATTGACGATATTTATATTGATCTCTCAGGCATTGCCAAAGGTTATGCTGTGGACAGGATTGCAGAATACCTGGCCCAGCAAAATATCGAAAATTACATGGTGGAGATAGGTGGTGAAATTCGCGCGAGTGGCGTCAATGAAATCAATTTCGCCTGGCGTATCGGTATTGAAAAGCCTCTGCCGGGACAACGTGCCGTACAACGCGTGATAAAACTGGATAATATTGCCATGGCGACATCCGGAGATTATCGGAATTATTTTGAACAGGATGGTAAACGCTATTCTCATACTATTGATCCCGATACGGGGCGTCCAATTACCCACTCATTGGCATCGGTCACCGTGCTGCATCCATCGGCGGCCTGGGCGGATGCCCTCGCCACTGCTTTTCTGGTTATGGGCAAGGAAGCTGCTGACAAGCTGGCAAGACAGGAGAAAATTCCTGTGTTGTTTATTGTCCGGACAAAGGCCGACTTCGAAGAAAGTTATACTGAGGCCTTTACCAAATTTTTGCTGGATAAATAATATAATATTATCCGTTCAACATGGATATTATATTCTTATTACTTGGTATTTTAATCCTTACAGTTGTCTGGTTTGAGAGTTTACGCATACGCGAATTCGTCATTAAACATTGCAAACAATTGTGCCGGGAATCGGATTTACAACTGCTTGACCAAACTGTCGCACTTGTCTCGCTTACTCTTAAAAGGGCCGATGACGGCAATCTGAGGTTATTAAGACGATTTCAGTTTGAAGTCAGCGAAAACGGCGTCGACCGTTTCTCGGGTTATGTCAGCCTGCTGGGAAACAGCATCATCGAAAGCCATCTGGAAGGCCCGGATGGTCAAAATACTTTCCATCAATCCAGACCACCGTCCTTGCATTAATATCCGGCAGCGCTATTGGAATCCACCCGCCCTGCTGTCACAATATCGGCCATCTGCCATATCAGGAGAATACGCATGCCTTCGTTTGATGTAGTATCTGAAATCGACACTCACGAATTGACCAATGCCATTGATCAGAGCAATCGTGAAGTGTCCAATCGTTTTGATTTCAAGGGAACGAATTCCAGAATCGAACATAAGGAAGCCATCCTGACCTTGATTGCACCGGCCGAATTTCAGATAAAACAGATTATTGATATCCTGCAGTCAAAACTGTCCAAACGGGGTATTGATATCGGCTGTCTTGAATACGGCGATATCCAGGAGAGTAACAATGAGGCTCGCCAACAAATAACGGTACGACAGGGAATTGACAAGGAACTGGCGAGAAAAATAGTGAAACTTGTCAAAAACACCAAATTAAAAGTGCAATCGAGTATTCAGGGAGATCAGGTTCGGATTGCGGGCAAGAAACGTGACGACCTGCAGGAAGCCATCACTTTTCTAAAACAGCAAAACCTGGGACTGCCTCTTCAATACACCAACTTCAGGGACTGAACAATACCCTGTTGAAGTTCCAGCGCATTCTGCCTCAGGTATTGCTCTTCCGTTTCAGTTGACCGGTGAGGTAAACCAGTCGAAGAAAAAGACCATAATCAGGGTGCAGGTCATCAAGGTGAGTAACATGATAGGTGTACCCTTCTTAAACCATACCATCGGCGTAATCGCCAGACTTTTATCATTCTCTTCTCTCGCCAGGCGTTCGGATATGGTCACAATAAATACATTGGCGGTGGAACCGATATGCGTACCGTTACCCCCCATGCCGACACCCATAGCCAGAGCCCACCACAGGGGAGAAACATTAATGCCCTGTGCATCCAGGCTGAGGATGATGGGAATCATGGCTGCCGTAAACGGAATGTTATCTATCATTGCCGATAAAATCGCACCCACCCACATCAAGGCGATTGCAGCGATCATTAAATCATCCTGAACAAAAGGTGTAATAAACTGGCCCAGGTACATCAGGAATTGACTGTGCTCTACCCCGCCTATCACCATAAACAGGGATATAAAGAACACCAGCAGGGCGATCTCCACATGCTCAAAGGTCTTGTCCATAATGACATGGCGTGACATAAAGACCAGGGCGGTCATACCCATCGCCGAAACAAACCAGGGTTCCCAGCCGAGCCTGCCATGGATAGTGAACAGGACCACCATAGCGGCCAATATCGTCAGTGAGGCATACCAGAGTCTTTTATTTTTAATGGGCACCTCATCGGAAAAAGAATATTCCGGTGTCACGCTCAGTTCTTTCCTGAACAAAAATTTGAGTGCAATTAAACACACAAACCAGGCGACGATGACCGGTGGCCCCATATGGATAATGAAAGTGTTGAAATTGATGCCTGCGGCCGAACCAATCATCAGGTTGGGCGGATCACCCACCAGTGTCGCCACGCCACCAGTGTCAGATAACAGGGCGGCGGCCAGTAAATAAGGAATGGGCGTAACTTTCTGTGCGCGGGCAATCAGGATAATCAGTGGGCCAAAGATGACCACCGTAGTCACATTGTCCAACAACAAGGACATGACGGTGACAGCCGTTCCCAGCATGACCAGCATCAAGTACAGGCGACCCTTGCTCATAGCCGCCATCTTATAGGCCATCCAGTTGAATCCACCGGTTGGAATCATGATGGCAACAACCGTCATCATGCAGCCCAGTAAAAAAACGACGTTCCAGTCCACGGCTCCGATGGCCAGCTCCGGTGTGTAAAAACCATAGACCTGGCCAAGGATAATCATCACAATGGCTCCGGCTGCGGCAAATTTGGAGCGTTCCATACCATGTATGGTCTCAGTAAAAATCCCGATAAAAGTAACGGCCAGTACGATGGCAGATACTGCCATGGCTTTTGTAAACTCAAGCGGCTCAGTCATCATCTGCATCTCAGCAGCGCCATGCCCATCAGCAGCAAATGCTATAGTGGAAAATAATACAGCGGTCACCGCTAATAACATTTTTATTATCATTTTTAGTCCCGGAAACATCTTGAATCTCAAAAGCCTGAATGAATTACAGATAGAATGATACGTTTTGCCAACCCGTTCCGTCAACTGAGCAGCTGCGCAACGCACTGGATTATAACGAATGTGGCGCTTGCGTGCAGAGATTATAATTGATTGAAAAATCGACTGTTTACGAGAAAATGTACCCAGATCGATGCCGCATAACCAAGCAATATCGCCCAACTCCACTTCAGATGGGCCATAAAAGTATACACCCCCCTGGCCTGCCCCATTACGGCAACACCGGCAGCGGATCCCACCGACAATAATGAACCGCCAACACCGGCTGTCAGCGTCACTAACAGCCATTGCCCCAGTTCCATATCAGGTAACATGGCGAGCACGGCAAACATAACCGGAATATTGTCAATAAGAGCAGAAAGAAAACCCACCAGAATATTGGCCTGTGTGATCCCCAGATCCTGATACATTACTTCTGATATGAGCTGCAGATAACCCAATGTCCCCAGACCACCCACACAAAGTATGACACCATAAAAAAACATCAGAGTATCCCATTCGGCGCGTGCCAGCTTCTTGTAGATATTAAAGGCTTCTTCTTTAGAGTGTCCGGCAGTCGACTGGCTTTCCTCAAACGATTCGGCGCCGAGTGCACCTGCACCGGGATCATGCAGTTTGTGACTCTTCAGTTTCAATACATAACCATATAATTTCAGGAACCCAAGACCGGTCATCATGCCGATGACAGGAGGAAGATGTAAGAAGCTGTGTACGCAAACGGCAAGAGTAATGGTAAGAATGAATAAACCTACAATGATCCATGCCCCTTCTTTCAACACGACCTGCTCGTCAACAGTGGCCGGTTGAGCATTTTCGATGAAGAAGTACATAATGGTGGCAGGCACAATCCAGTTCACTAATGACGGCAGCAACAGATTAAAGAACTCAGAGAACTGCACAAGGCTGCCCTTCTGCCACACCATCAATGTTGTGATATCTCCAAAAGGGCTGAACGCTCCCCCGGCATTGGCGGCCACAACAATATTGATACAGGACAGGGACACAAATTTAGTATTGGTACCACCCACTGCCATCACCACCGTTGACATCAACAATGCGGTAGTCAGGTTATCCGCGATGGGCGACAGAGCGAAAGCAATCGCACCAGTGATACAAAATATAGTTCGAAAGGAGAAATTTCTGGACAGCAGCCATGCTCTGAGCAGGTCAAATACACCACGATCTTCCATCGTATTGATGTAGGTCATCGCTGCCAGCAGGAATAAAAAAAGCTCAGCGAATTCCAGCAGATTATGACGCACCGCCAGTTCGGCCGTATGCGTGTCACCATGTTGAGCATAGACGAACGCAACAATCATCCAGATGAGGCCGGCAGCCACGATCACCGGCTTCGACTTGCGCAGATGAATCGCCTCTTCGGCTATCACCAGAGTGTAGGCAACAAAGAATATGGCCAGACAAATAAAACCGGCCCAATGACGGGTAAAATCCTGCACTGCCATCATCTCGGCGGATACCGCCACTTCGGGAATAAAAAATAACAGTAAAACCGTCAGCCTGCACCATAAGCTATTGCTGTTCAAACAAGCCATTTCTTCTCCTTTAATATCAAACCTCGAGAAAATGGAAGCACTATTTATGCCAGATGACAAATCCAGGCCTTCCTGTTAATCCGTCAGATCACCCCCAAACGATTCAATTCGGGTTAGCGGTCAACATCTACTTATCTTTAATACCACCTTAAGGGAATACTGCACTTCTGATTTATCATATAATCCGCATCATGATAAATCGACCTTCCCTGCATACGCTCACTATTGTTATCGCCTTGATCGCTTTTGGCACAGGCATCGGTATATTTACCGCCAGGCAACAGCATATACAATCACCTCCGAATATCCAGGGCATGATGTGGCCGGACCCGAAGAGCCTGCAGGCATTCTCCACCATTGATCAAAACGGCAGAGAATTTACTCTGGAGAATTTGCAGGGCAAGTGGTCATTTCTGTTTTTCGGTTACACTCACTGCCCCGACATTTGCCCCATCACACTGACAATACTCGATCAGGTCTACGATGAACTGGCAACAAGGGACCTGCAATCAGGAGTACAGATGATTTTTGTCTCGGTTGACCCGGAACGGGATACCAGCGAACAACTGCACGACTATGTCTCCTATTTTAATGAGGATTTTCTTGGTCTGGGTGGCAGCCTCGAACAGGTGAAAAGTCTGACCGGGCAATTGGGCATCCCTTTCTTTCATAATCAAGCCTCAAGCAGTGGTGATTATCTGGTCGACCACTCAGCATCCCTGTTTCTTGTCAGCCCACAAGCACGGCTCATTGCGGTTCTACCGGCACCTCACCAGACGGGTGAGGTGCTATCACGTTTCCTTGAAATAAGATCTTTTATTGATAAACAAGTACAACACTGATGCGCTTCATACTCTATTTCACCATAAGCCTTTGCCTGCTGTCGGGCAGTTTGCATGCCGATTCGCCGGCTATACTCGTGTCAGATGCCTGGATCAATGAGGCACCCCCTGTCGGCAAAATCAATGCCGCCTATCTTTTTATAAAAAACAATACCGATCATGCAGTTACGCTTGACAGAATAGACAGCCCGGATTACGAACGGATAGAAATTCATCGCAGCATTGTCACCGATGATATCGTCAGAATGCAGTTACAGACGCAGGTGGATATAGCTGCAAACAGCCTATTGCAGTTTACACCCGGAGATTACCATCTGATGTTATTTAACCCTCGGAAGCGATTTCGCGCAGGCGAAAGTGCATCTCTTACTCTGTATTTTTCAGATGGCGAGCAGATCTCTGTGGAAGCACGGGTAAAACGATTTAATCCGGACAAAGCACACCCTCATTAATTCCTGCACACTGACATCGTCTTCCCATGTGGAACCACATTAATATTTTTTTACAGACAGTACTGCCCCAGCATGGCCTTTCACGCTGCATGCATCGTATCGCCCGCTGGCGCTGGGCACCCTGGAAGAACTTCATTACACGTATTTTTATCCGCTATTATCAGGTTGATATGCAGATAGCGGAACAGTCCGATCCACGATCTTATGGCAATTTCAATGAGTTCTTCAGTCGTCGTCTGAAAAAAAATGAACGACCAATAGACAATAATCCTGCATCTATCGTCTCCCCGGTAGACGCCAGTGTCTCGCAGATCGGTCAGGTTGATAAAGACGTCGTGTTGCAGGCCAAAGGCAAATATTTCAGCCTCAGGGCACTGCTCGCCAATGATGAAAAAGCGGTGGATCATTTTAACAATGGCAGCTTCGCCACCCTTTACCTTTCACCGCGGGATTATCATCGTATCCACCTGCCGGTGAAAGGTGAATTGCTAAAAATGACTTATGTCCCCGGTGATTTATTTTCAGTTAACGAAGCCACCAGCAAAGCTGTGGATCAACTGTTTGCCCGCAATGAGAGAGTCATCTGTCTGTTTGACACTGAATTTGGTCTGATGGCCACCATTCTGGTCGGGGCCATTTTTGTTGGCAGTATGGAAACCGTCTGGCAGGGCGAAATAACACCGACAAAGCGAAGAGAACTGAGTGTCTGGGATTACAGCCCCGGTTCGAAAGCACAAACGAGCTTCACCAGAGGTGAAGAGATTGCTCGCTTTAATATGGGTTCAACCGTAATCCTTTTATTCGAGCAAAGCCGGATGCACTGGTCTGCAGCGCTGCAACCGGGCTCGAAAGTGGAGATGGGACAACTTATCGGAACCGGCAGGACTTAATTAAAATTTCCAAAGGGTATGCACAAGCAGGTGCATTAATGGATCGTGTCCGCGTTCTGTTCAGACTGATGTGCGGAAATTCGAAACTTCTGTCTAGACGCTAAAGGCACCAATACATAAGGCCATCAGCATGCCAGGCGCAAAACCTAACAGCAACAGAGTCAGACCGTGAATGCTCAGGACGAAACGCATCCCCTGACTGGCTTTAATCGCCGTCATTTGATCAGCTTCATCAAAATACATCAGCTTGATAATACGCAGATAGTAATAGGCACCAACAACAGAAAGCAGCACTGCAACAGCAGCCAGCCAGATGTAGCCCATGTCGATGATTTCTTTTATGACAAACCATTTCGCCCAAAAACCGAGAAGCGGTGGCACACCGGCCATGGAAAACATCAGCAGCAGCATGATAAAGGCAAACCAGGGACTGCGGCTGGCAAGCCCCTTGAAATCATCCAGAGTATCCGCCTCGTAACCCTTGCGACCCAGCAGGATAATCATGCCGAAGGCCCCCATACTCATCAAGGCGTAGGTCAACACATAAAACATGGAACCGGCATAACCGGAGTACGAGCCGGAAGCGATACCCAATAACAAAAAACCGACATGGGCGATGGTGGAATAGGCCAGCATACGCTTGATGTTGGTCTGGGATATAGCAATGATATTACCGGCTGCCATGGACAACACAGACAGGATTATCAGCATCCCCTGCCAGCCATCCACCAGTCCCTCCATGCCGTCCACCAGTAAACGTATGGCCATGGCAAATGCGGCTATCTTGGGCGCACTGGCAATAAACAGTGTCACCGAAGTGGGCGAGCCCTGATAAACATCAGGCACCCACATATGGAATGGCACCGCACCTAATTTGAAAGCGACACCGACAATAACAAACACCAGGCCAAAAATAAGCAATATATTGCTGTCTGTCTGTTGTGAGATATAGGCCGATAATGACCCCAGATCAATGGCACCGGAAACGCCATACAGCATGGAAATACCATATAACAACATGCCCGAGGCCAGCGCACCGAGCACGAAATATTTCATTGCCGCCTCGGTAGCACTCTGCGAGTCCCGGTGCATGGCCACCATGGCATACAGAGACAGAGATAGTAATTCCAGCCCCAGGTAAACAGTCAACAAACTGTAGGCCGATACCATTACCATCATCCCCAACACGGCAAATAAGCCGAGAATAAAATATTCACCCTTGACCAGTCCATGTTCCTTCAGATATTCATAAGAGTAAAAGAAGACAACAGCAGTGAATGCGCAGATAAATATCTTGAGGATGGAACCCATCTGGTCACTGACAAAGTTCATACCCAGTACATGGGTCGTTCTGTCCGGGTATAAAAACACCAGAAGGACAACAGCAACCATTAAAGAACTCTGAGACAACCAGTAAGTAAATGATCTGTCGTCAGGCGGGCCGAAAGTATCGGCGATCAGAACGATACAGGCCAGCGTGAATAACACTATCTCCGGTATCAAATAGCTTAATTCTGTTGTCATCATTATCCCAATTTAGGCTGGATGATATGTTCAAACAGGTGCTCGATAGTCGGGTGCATGACTTCAAACACCGGCGCAGGCCAAAGTCCGAAAAGCAGAACCACGAAGGCAAGCAGACTCAAAATCAGCGTTTCCCTCGGACTAATATCCTGTAGCTCGGCAACCTGTTCATTGGCAATGTCACCAAACATAACCCGCTTGTACATCCACAGCGTGTAAGCCGCACCGAGAATCAGGGTCAGGGCCGCGAGAAAAGCTATCCAGAAATTTGCCTGGTAACTGCTGAGAATAACCAGAAACTCGCCGACAAAGCCGGAAGTACCGGGCAAACCCGAATTCGCCATGGCAAATAACATCATAAAAGCGGCAAAATGCGGCATGCTGTTAACCACACCGCCATAATCGTTAATCTGCCGGGAGTGCATGCGTTCATACAGAACGCCGACACAGAGAAACAGGGCCCCGGAAATAAAACCATGGGAGATCATCTGCATCATGGCGCCTTCTATCCCCATGATAGCGCCTTGTGCCGTGCCATTTTCAGCATATATGGCAAAGCCGACGAAAAATCCCAACGTGACAAACCCCATGTGTGAAATGGAGGAGTAGGCTATCAGTTTCTTCATGTCCTGCTGTGCCAGTGCAACAAAACCGATATAGACAATGGCAATCAACGACAGCACAATCATAAAGCCATTCAGGGCCGCGCTGGCATCCGGTGTTATGGGCAAACTGAAACGGATAAAACCATAGCCCCCCATCTTCAGCATGATTGCCGCCAGTATCACGGAACCACCCGTCGGCGCCTCGACATGGGCATCCGGCAGCCAGGTATGTACCGGCCACATGGGGATTTTCACCGCAAAGGCAAGGAAGAAAGCGATAAAAATCAGCTTTTGTACATCCAGCGGAAGTGGCAATGTCTGCAGATCAATAATATTGAAGCTGCCGGCCTGCGAATACAGATAAAGCAGGGCAACGAGCATGAACACCGAGCCGAGAAAGGTATACAAAAAGAATTTGACCGTTGCGTATACCCGATTCGGACCACCCCAGATACCAATGATGAGAAACATGGGGATCAGCATCGCTTCCCAGAAGAAATAAAACAGCATGGCATCCACTGCGACAAAGACACCGTTCATAAAACCGCTGAGGATCAGGAATGCCGCCATATACTGGGAGATACGGGTCTCTATTACTTCCCAGCCGGCAAGGATCACCAGTACTGTCGTAAAGGTCGTCAACAGGATCAGCGGCAGGGCAATACCATCAACGCCGAGATGGTAATAGATACTGAAAGTTTCTATCCATATCGTCTTTTCCACAAACTGCATGGCATAGGTAGTCGTGTCAAATTGCATATACAACAGCAGCGACAGCACAAAGGTGATGATGGCCACACTCAGGCTCAGGTACTTGACCGTATTTTCCTGTCTGTCACCGGCATACAGCACCCAGACACCGCCTAATATAGGCGTCCAGATTAACAAACTCAGCAAGGGAATATTAAGATCCACGTGAAATATAACTCAAAACAGTTGATGTACGAAAACCGCCAGCAATAACAACAGACCGATGATCATGGCAAAGGCATAGTCGTAAAGGTAACCGGATTGCAGTGTCCGTACGACACTGGAAAACCAGCGCACAGTCACAGCCGTCCCATTTACAAAAAAGCCATCGATAACGCGCACATCACCAATACGCCATAATAACTGCCCTATCTTTCTGGTACCGCCGGCAAAAACAGTCTGATTGAAATCGTCGAAAAAGTACTTCTCCAGCAATAACTTGTGCAAAAGACCAAAGCGTTGTGAGAGTTGCGCCGGTATATGCGGAAACTTAATGTAAAGCAACCAGGCCGTCAGCACACCGGCAAAGGCAAGATAGACCGGCGCCGCCTTGAAGGCGTGCAGGGTAAATCCCCAGAGACCATGATAATCCTTACCGATTTCTCCCAGAACATCATGGGCTGGAGATACAAAAATGGCGTCGGCAAAATAACCCTGAAAAAGCATGGGACCAATCAGGAAAGCACCAATAATAACCGAGGGTATTGCCAGTACCGCCAGCGGCACAGTAACCACTTTGGGTGACTCATGCAGATGTTCCCAGATGTGTTTGTCAATACGTTCCTTGCCATGAAAGGTCAAAAAGAACAGCCGAAAAGTATATAAAGCCGTTATAAAAACACCGGCGACTACCGCGAAATAGGCAAAACCGGAACCGGCCAGGTGAGAGTCGCGTACCGCCTCGATAATGGCGTCCTTGGAAAAGAAACCGGAGGTCCCGGGGAAACCTATCAGGGCAAGCGAACCGACCAGCGATGTAAACCAGGTGATGGGCATATATTTATAGAGCCCGCCCATCTTGCGCATATCCTGCTCATGATGCATGCCGATAATAACGGAGCCGGCTGCCAGGAAAAGCAGGGCCTTGAAAAAGGCATGGGTTACCAGATGAAACATCGCTGCGGCGTATGCGGATGCGCCCAGGGCCACCGTCATATAACCGAGCTGTGATAAAGTGGAATAAGCAATGACACGTTTGATGTCATTTTGCACCAGCCCCAGCAAACCCATAAAAAGTGCAGTGATGGCACCGATAACCAGGACGAAACTCAGGGCTGTCTCCGACAATTCAAACAGGGGCGACATCCGCGAAACCATGAAGATGCCGGCCGTGACCATCGTCGCAGCATGGATCAGGGCGGAGATGGGTGTCGGACCTTCCATGGAGTCCGGTAACCAGACATGCAGTGGAACCTGTGCCGATTTACCCATGGCACCGATAAACAGACAAATACAGATCACGGTCATCACCGACCACTCATGGCCGCTGAATATTTCCATGCTCAGACCGGCCACAGCGGGGGTGCCGTTGAAAACCTCGATATAGTCGAGACTGCCGAAGTACAGCAACACACCGGCAATACCCAGAAGAAAACCGAAATCACCCACTCGGTTGACCAGAAAGGCCTTCAGGTTGGCAAAGATCGCCGTCTTCTTTTTGTACCAGAAACCGATGAGCAGATAGGACACCAGGCCCACGCCTTCCCAGCCGAAAAACAGTTGCATGAAATTGTTCGACATCACCAGCATCAACATGGCAAAGGTGAACAGGGAGATATAGCTGAAAAAACGCTGATAACCGGGGTCATCATGCATATAGCCGATGGTGTAGATATGAATCATCCATGAAACAAAGGTCACCACAACCATCATGGTCACCGACAGGCGATCCACCAGAAAGCCCACATTCAAATCCAGGCTGCCGATACTCAACCAGGTGTAAAGGGTCTGGTTAAACACCTCTCCCCCATCGAAAACAATGTGTTTATAAGCGATCATCGACAATATCGATGAAATACCGACGCCGATAATCGTGACCCAGTGGGCACCGGAACGACCAATCAGGCGACCACCAAGACCAGCGAGAATAGAACCAAGCAATGGTGATATAACAATGGCCAGATAAATATTTTCCATATTCTCGAACATGTTTATCCCTTCATGCTGTTCAGATCAGCGACATTGATGGTGTGCCGGTTTCGAAACAGAACCACCATGATGGCGAGACCAATGGCGGACTCGGCAGCCGCCACGGTTAAAATAAAAAATACAAATATTTGTCCGCCTATGTCACCCAGAAAGTGCGAGAAAGCAATAAAGTTCATGTTCACTGACAACAGCATCAACTCAATACACATCAACAATATAATGACGTTTTTACGGTTGATAAAAATACCAGCCACACTGATACAAAAGAGAATGGCGGCCAGAATCAAAAAATCGGACAGTACTAACATGCTTTGCTTCCTTCATGAATGATCATTTGCCTGTCGGAAAAGCAGCTTGACCGTATCCGGCGCTCAACGTCCAGTGACATCATTGTTTGTCAGCCTCCATCTTGACCAGTCTGACCCGTTCACTTCTCTTCACCGATACCTGATTTTCGGGTTTGGGCGTCTTTTTCGTCCGCGGCCTGCGTATGCTCAGTGATATCGCCGCAATAATCGCGACCAGTAAAATGGCCCCGGCAATCTCAAAAGGATAAAGATAATCCGTGTACAGGGCCTGCCCGAGCTCTCGAGTATTACTGTAGTTCGGATCAGCCTGCAAGGCATTGGCAGCCTGTCCTATATCAAACTGTCCTGAACCCACGATCAAACCCATGGAAATCATCATCAATATAGCCACACCCACGCCTACCGGCAGATATCGGGCAAAGCCTTCCCGCAATACCGTCAAATTGATGTCCAGCATCATGATGACAAACAGAAACAGGACCATGACCGCACCGACATAGACCAGTACCAGCACGATGGCCAGAAACTCGGCCTGCAATAACAGCCAGATTGCTGCGCTGATGAAGAAAGACAACACCAGGAACAGGGCCGCATGCACCGGATTGCGCATGGTCACCACCATACTGGCTGAAAAAATCAACAAGGCGGCGAAACAATAAAATATAAAAGATTCGAGCATAGTTTTTCGTTACTGGTTAATCGTCAATCCCAAAATGCGACCTCGAAAAAAGCAAAGCGCATGGTCACGGGCTGCACTTTGCGGCTGATCTTTCTCAGTACCGGCTGCGAACATATTGAGTTAAATTCCTGTCTGTAATTAGTGTTCATCGACCCGTCACTTATCGATATATCGCCTCATTGGCCCGGTCTTCCGCTATTTGCGCTTCCACCCTGTCCCCTGTTGCCAGCAATTTTTCCTTGGTCATCAGCAGATCCTCACGTTTTTCACCGTGATACTCAAAAATACGTGTTTCCACAATGGAATCCACCGGACAGGATTCTTCGCAAAAGCCGCAAAAAATACACTTGCCCAAATCAATATCGTAACGCGTCGTGCGACGACTGCCATCCTCCCGCTGTTCAGAGTCAATGGTAATGGCCAGGGCCGGGCATACCGCTTCACATAACTTGCAGGCGATGCAACGTTCCTCGCCATTGGGATAGCGCCGTAATGCATGCAGTCCTCGAAAACGAGCTGACTGCGGTGTTTTCTCTTCCGGATATTGCACCGTAATTTTACGTTTAAAAAGATATACACCGGTAAGCTGCAGGCCCTTGATCAATTCCCACAGTACCAGGCTTTGAAGATAATTTTTTACGCTCTGTAACATTCGTCTATCTATAAACCTTCTAACTGAACCAGGGCGGGATCTGTCCGACCACCAGTACCGCCACGACCACCAACCAGACTATCGTGATGGGAATAAACACCTTCCATCCCAGACGCATGATCTGGTCATAACGATAGCGCGGAAAGGTAGCCCGGAACCATAAAAACAAAAACAGGAAAAATGATATCTTTAGCAACAACCAGAGAATACTGGGTTCACCTATTACGGGTATACCCTGGAAAGGAGACAACCAGCCACCGCAAAACATCAACGCGGTTAATGTCGAAACCATTATCATGTTGGCGTATTCGGCCATGAAGAAAATGGAAAAAGCCATACCGCCATATTCAACATGAAAACCGGCTACGATTTCGGATTCACCCTCTGCAACGTCAAAAGGTGCACGATTGGTTTCGGCTACGCCGGAAATAAAATAAATCAGAAAAAGAGGAAATAAAGGCAACCAGAACCAGTGCAGTATACTGCCGTTCTGGGCCATCACGATATTACCGAGGTTGAGACTGCCTGCCGCAATCAATACACCCACCAGGGCAAAGCCCATGGCAATCTCGTAGGAAACAATCTGTGCAACAGAGCGCATTGCGCCAAGAAAGGCATATTTGGAATTGGAAGACCAGCCGGCAATAATGACACCGTATACAGCCAGTGAAGTCAGCGCCAGTATGTACAACAGGCCCGCATTAATGTCCGCCAGAACCAATGTATCGGAAAAGGGGATCACCGCCCAGGCTGCCAGTGAAGGGGCCAGGGACAACACGGGAGCCGCGACAAAGAGAAACTTGTTCGCATCGGAAGGAATGATGATTTCCTTGAAAATCAGCTTTACCGCATCGGCGATGGGCTGACCCAGCCCCCACAGACTGAGGCCAAAAAAACCAACCCTGTTGGGTCCGATACGGCCCTGGATGGAACCGATTATTTTACGTTCGGCATAGGTAGTGTAGGCTACTGCTGCCAGCACAGGCAGCAGGATGGCCAGTATCTTGATCAGGATTTCCACAATATAAAGCGTCTCTGCTTCTATGGCATCGGGCACGATCAAGGTAACGACCGGCTCCAATAGTGAGTTCCTGAAAAATTCGTAGATAAATTCAATCACAATCAGGCCTTCCCAAGTGTAATGTCGGCAAACCAGGTCCCCAGAGCTGCACTTTGAGGATGCTTGGCCTGAATAAGCACACAGGCGTCAGGCAGACGATCATCCACCACCAACGGCAAGGTCAATGCCATATCATCCTGCTCCGCCCTGACTTCTTTCTGATCTGACAGACCCAGCTGCTTCGCCAACGCGCTGTTGATGTGTACCGCGCCATCAGCCACATCCTCTGTCATCTGCAATGACTTCGCCCGCCGCACAAGGGCATCTGCCGTATTCATCGGTACATCGCTCAGTCTTTGTAAACGACCATTGCCTCCGGGCAAAGATGTCGGCAAAGTCCATTCGCTCTGCATATCAGGCGACGTATCGCCAATAAGACCGCCCAGTTCCGCAGCGACTTCATCGAGAGTATTGTACTGATAACCATCGAACTCAAATTTATTTCCCAGGACTCGCAGGATTCTCCAGCCGGGCCGGGCCTCACCCGGGGGTTCAACAGCGCCGGTGAAGCTTTGTTGCTGACCTTCTACATTGATGTAGCTACCTTCATTCTCAGCGAACTGGGCCAGGGGCAGGAGTACATCAGCAAAATCCTGCAGCGCCTGCGAAGCATAGGAGGTGAATGCAATAACACATTCCGCCGAAGTCATCGCCTGCACGGCCATACCGGCATTCTGGCAATCCAGTTCCGGTTCGACGTTGTATATGAGGTAGGCCGGCAGTGCTTGTTCGAGCATACTGACCGCATTAAGGCCCGCTCTGGCGACCGCAACGCCACCCGGCCCACGATGGGGTACGGCACCTGCCTGCCAGGCACCGGCAGTGTTCACGGCAATACCCGTATGACCCAGGGTGGAACCGCTGTGGGTGGCGACCAGACTTGCCAAAGCACGGATAGTCGCAAACTGGGGATGGCTGTCACAAAGCGAACCCAACAATACCGTTGCCGACTCTGCCTCCTTAAGTTTAGCGGCGATGTCTGAATGTATTGCTTCAACATCTACGTTTGCCAGCAATTCCCTGACCTGATCACCGGCATCTGCGCCACCAAGCAAGGCCTTCAGGATGGCGGCAAGGTGGCCCGGCATCTCCGCCGGTGAAACAATCAATTCAGCGGCAAGATCATAATTGAATTCATAGGCCAGCGGATTCAATTGCATGATATCGGCGCCTTTGAGGCAGGCTTTACGCAGGCGATGATTGAGAATAGGCTGGTCTTTGCGCAAATTGCCACCAACAATGAGGGCGGCATTGAGATTATCAAGCTCGGCAATAGACTGCCCCAGGCAGGGGAAGGCGGGGGCCTTGTCTTCATCGCCAAAATCAACCTGGGTAAGACGATGATCGATGTTATTCGATCCCAGATCACGCATGAGCTTTTGCAGAAGATATATTTCCTCCGAACTGGAAGTTGCGGAAACCAGAGCACCCACTTTTTCGGCGCCATTTTTGCCCATCACGCCCTGCAGGCGATCCTTTACCGCTTCCAGGGCGGTATCCCAGTCCACTTCCTGCCACTGACCGTCAATTTTGATCCTGGGTATTGTCAGCCTGTCATCGCTATACAGCGCTTCGTAACTGAAGCGATCCCGATCCGACAACCAGACTTCATTAATGTTTTCATTTTCTGCCGGCACCACACGTAAGACCCGGTCATTCCTGATATGAAAATGCACATTGGATCCCACCGGGTCATGTGGAGCGATACCCGGCAGCTGTTTCATTTCCCAACTGCGTGCTGAAAATCTGAAAGGTTTGGAGGTCAGTGCACCCACCGGACATAAATCAATAATATTACCGGACATCTCTGAGCTCATGCTCTTCTCAACATAGGTGCTAATCTGCATGTTTTCGCCACGACCGACCGCACCCAGTTCCTGCACCCCGGCAATCTCCTCACCAAAACGTATACAACGGGTGCAATGGATACAGCGGGTCATTTCAGTTTGTATCAGTGGCCCGATATCCTTGTCTTTTACGACCCGTTTTCTTTCCTGGTAACGCGAAACATCATTACCATAACCCATGGCAAGATCCTGTAATTCGCATTCGCCTCCCTGATCACAAATGGGACAGTCGAGAGGGTGGTTAATGAGCAAAAATTCCATCACCGACTTCTGCGCCTGCCTGGCATAGTCTGAACGGGTCTTTACTTTCATGCCATCCATCACCGGCGTGGCACAGGCCGGCAGCGGCTTGGGTGCCTTTTCCACTTCCACCAGACACATACGGCAACTGGCGGCAACCGATAATTTCCGGTGATAGCAGAAACGTGGCACATAGCTGCCATGTGCATCGGTAAGCTCAATCAGCATTTGCCCCCGACGCGCTTCTACCGGCTCACCGTCTATTTCGATTGTTATCGTATCTTCACTCATTTAATTCTTCGTGCTTTTCAATATCTACGCTGCTTTATACTCCGGGCTGTCAACAATACTGCGCCCTTTGTTCTGCACCATGTATTCGAACTCATGGCGATAATGTTTAATAAAACTCTGTACCGGCCAGGCGGCTGCATCACCCAATGCACATATAGTGCGACCCTCAATCTTGTTGGCGACATCGACCAGTCCGTCCATGTCTTCCTCCGTACCGCTGCCCTCTACAATCCGGGTGATAACACGATACATCCAACCTGTACCTTCCCGGCAGGGGGTGCATTGACCGCAGGATTCGGAAAAATAGAAACGTGCGATGCGCTGCAGCACACGTACCATACAAGTTGTTTCATCCATCACCACAACAGCACCCGAACCCAGCATGGAACCGGCCTTCTGAATGGAGTCATAATCCATATTGGCTTCCATCATCTGCTCACCCGGTAGAACCGGTACAGACGAACCGCCGGGGATAACTGCCTTGAGCACGTGGCCCTGACGAACACCGCCGGCCATCTCCAGCAGTTCCCTGAAAGGCAGACCCATGGGCACTTCAAAGTTGCCTGGATTATTGACATGTCCACTGACGGAGAAACACTTGGTGCCGCCACTGTTTTCCACGCCCGTATTATTAAACCACTGCGCACCTTTGTGCATGATCATCGGCACGGACGCGAACGATTCAGTATTGTTAATGGTGGTCGGCAGACCGTAGAGTCCATAGTTGGCCGGAAATGGCGGTTTAAACCGAGGTTGCCCTTTTTTCCCTTCCAGGGATTCCAGCAAGGCAGTCTCTTCCCCGCAGATATAGGCACCCGCACCGAGGCTCGCGTACAGATCCACCTCTACTTCGGAACCCATCACACCTTTGCCGAGATAGCCTTTTGCATAGGCTTCTTTCAGTGCATTTTCAAAGCGCTTGAAAGGCTCATCCATAAACTCGCCACGGATATAGTTATAACCCACCGTTGCTCCCATGGCATAACAGCCAATCGCCATACCTTCAATCAAAGCATGGGGATTAAAGCGCAGGATGTCCCGATCCTTGCAGGTACCGGGTTCACTTTCATCTGAGTTGCAGACGGCATATTTTTGTCCCGGCACATCCGGTGACATGAAGCTCCACTTCAGTCCTGTGGGGAAACCTGCGCCGCCACGACCGCGCAAACCGGAGGCCTTGATTTCGTCAATAATCCGGGCTGGTGGTATTTGCTCACGAATGATCTTTTTCCAGGCTTCATACCCGCCCACCTTGTAATAATTCTCAAGCAACCAGGGTTGATCGTAGTCCAGCGTGGCATAACAGGCCTGGTTGAATTTATTATCAGCCATCAGTCCAGTCCATCCAGAATGTCATCCACCTTCTCAGGGGTGAGATTTTCGTAATAAACATGATCCACCATCATCATCGGTGCGGCGCAACAGGCAGCCAGACATTCTTCTTCGCGCTTCAGATAGTAGCGACCATCCTTCGTTGACTCACCCATTTTGATACCGAGCTTGTTTTCGATATGCTTAATAATGTCGTCACCACCGCATAACATGCAGGAAATATTGTTGCAAACAGAAATGCTGTGACGTCCCACCTCCCGGGTTTCCAGCATGGAATAAAAGGACGCCACTTCGTAGACTGCAATGGGCGCCATATCGAGATACTCAGCCACGGCATCCATCAGCCCGGTAGTCAGGTATCCGTTATTCTCGTGCTGAACTTCACGCAGGGCTGCCAGCACCGCAGATTGCTTCTGGTCAGCCGGGTATTTGCGTATCCAGTGATCAATCTCCTCACGGGCATGCGCAGACAAGCTGGTTTTGATACTTTCTGTCATAATTCTGAAAAAGGATAAAAGCGGGAATGTTGTTTCAAGTCAAGATACGTAAACCGGCATACATACAATTCGGAAAAAAACTGTAATGCGTCATCGGAGAAAAGGCTGCGATTTTTCATCTGTCAACATCACCGAAAACAATGTCCAGAGTACCGATAACCGCCACCACATCAGCCAGCATATGGCCTTTCACCATTTCATCCATCGATGACAGATGCGCAAAGCCTGTCGTGCGAATCTTTACCCGATAGGGCTTGTTGGCACCGTCGGAAACCAGATAAACACCAAGTTCACCCTTGGGATGTTCCACGGCCGCATAGACTTCACCTTCCGGCACACAATAACCTTCGGTAAATAATTTAAAATGATGAATCAATGATTCCATATCATCTTTCATTTTTTCGCGCCGCGGCGGCACCAGTTTATGATCATCCAGGATCACCGGCCCGGGGTTTGCCCGCAACCAGTCCACACATTGCTTGATGATTTTATTTGACTGATGCATCTCTTCCATGCGTACCAGATAACGATCGTAACAATCGCCGTTCACACCGACGGCTATATCAAAATCCAGATCGGCATAAGCTTCATAAGGCTGCTTTTTGCGCAAGTCCCACTCCACCCCGGAACCACGTAACATCGGTCCGGTAAAACCCATCTGCAGCGCACGTTCCGGCGATACCACACCGATTCCGACCGTACGTTGTTTCCAGATACGATTATCGGTCAGCAGCGTTTCGTATTCGTCTATACAGGTAGGGAAACGCCGGGTAAAATCGTCGATAAAATCCAGCAGGGAACCCTGCCGATTCTCGTTCATTCCGGCCACCTGCTTTTCATCATGCCATTTTGATGTGCTGTAGCGCGGCATCGTCGCCGGCAAATCGCGATAAACCCCGCCTGGACGATAATAGGTGGCATGCATACGCGTCCCGGATACCGCTTCATAACAATCCAGCAGATCCTCGCGCTCCCTGAAACAATAGAGAAATATGGTCATGGCACCCAGATCCAGACCATGCGCACTCAACCAGAATAAATGATTCAATATCCGTGTAATCTCGTCATACATGACCCGGATATACTGCGCACGTACAGGTGGTGTGATGCCCAGCAGTTTTTCTATCGCCAGAACATAGGCATGCTCGTTACACATCATCGAAATATAATCGAGCCTGTTCATGTAACCGATACTCTGGTTGTAGGGCTTGCTCTCGGCCAGCTTTTCGGTACCGCGATGTAACAGGCCAATATGCGGATCGGCACGCTCGATCACCTCACCGTCCATTTCCAGCACCAGACGCAAAACACCATGAGCGGCAGGATGCTGCGGCCCAAAATTCATTGTTATGTTTTTTATTTCTGGCATCGATTAACTACCCAAATCCTTGCATATTAACGAAAACTAATCATTGTCGGTATTCAGATCTTCTCTATTTTCACAGCGATTGTCCTGTCTGATTACCCTTGGCACCAATACCCGGTTTTTGATTGTCACGGGCTGATAGACAACACGACCTTTATCCGGGTCGTAACGTACTTCAACGTTACCTTCCAGAGGAAAATCCTTGCGGAAGGGATGCCCGATAAAACCGTAATCCGTCAATATACGTCGGAGATCCGGGTGCCCATCAAACATAATGCCGAACAGATCGAATGTCTCTCTCTCATACCAGTTTGCCGAGGACCAGATAGAACTGACGGAACTGACACGTGCCGGCTCATCATCAATGAAACAACGCAGCCTGACACGACGATTATGCTCTATTGAAAGGAGATGGTAGACCACGGCAAAGCGTGCGCTAAACTCCTTGTTCTCGAGGTAAACGCCGGTACTGACACCACGGCTGAAACCGGTACTGCTCGTCTCCCGGGTTTCCCAGTCGACCTGGCCATAGGCCAGATAATCTATGCCGCACAGGTCGGATAATTGCGTAAACAGAAATTGCTCTTCATCGTGCAGGGCACGACACACTTCTATCAGGCTGGCGGGTACGAGTTCCAGCGTCACCTGGCCAGTGGCAATCTTCGACGAAAGCAGTTTGCCACCAAATCGCTGGCGTAACTGCTCGTGAAACGTTTTTAATGCTGCCGTCATACTGAGTACTTCTTCAAGGTGATATTAGCGTAAAAAGGTGTTCTGGCCAGTGCGTTTGATTTTCTTTTGCAGTTGAATAATACCAAATAAAAGAGCCTCCGCCGTCGGCGGACAGCCCGGGACATATATATCAACCGGAACGATGCGGTCACAGCCGCGCACGACAGAATAGGAATAATGATAATAACCACCACCATTGGCACAGGATCCCATGGAAATCACCCAGCGGGGTTCCGGCATCTGTTCATAGACCTTGCGCAGGGCAGGTGCCATTTTATTGGTGAGCGTGCCGGCGATGATCATGACATCTGACTGGCGTGGGCTGGGACGAAAAATCACACCGAAACGATCCAGATCATAACGCGATGCGCCAGCGTGCATCATTTCTATCGCACAACAGGCCAGACCAAAGGTCATCGGCCACATAGAGCCGGTACGTGCCCAGTTCACCAGATTATCAGCGGTCGTGACAGCAAAATTACGATCATCAATCTGTTCGTCTATTCCCATTCCAGCGCTCCTTGTCGCCACTCATAGATAAAACCAACGACCAGTACGGCAAGAAATATCATCATCGCCCAGAATCCTGCCATACCAATACCCTCAAGAGCAACTGCCCAGGGGAACAGGAAAGCAATTTCGAGATCAAATATAATGAACATGATGGCGACCAGATAATAACGTACATCAAATTTCATCCGGGCATCTTCGAATGCTTCGAAACCGCATTCATAGGGCGAGGCCTTTTTACTGTTGGGCCGGTTCGGACCCATAAAATAACCCATGGCGAACATAACGACACCCAGCCCCAGCCCGAGTATCAGAAATATCAAAATTGGCAAATAGTTTTCCAACATCATTATTAGTATTTATTTCAGGGCCGTCGTCATACTGTCGGCTCGATAAATCAAACGATAATTTCTGTTAATTAAAAGCACATATCATTTAACGCAGGCATTATACAACCAACAGCTGTGCCAGGCACTGATTTGTTTACGAATTTATTGATCACCAACAAGAAAACTTCATTTAGTGCCGATACTGATTCCTGAAACGGCCTGAGAACAGAGCAGTCTGCTTGCTGTGCCGGTCCGATAATGCTCAGGGCAATATCACCAACCTGTCTGCTGACGGTTTTCGCTCCGCCTGCGGGATTTGTGCTGGAAAACCATACCAGAACAGGCCGACAATGCTCTGTCGTTGCACATCAATGCCGATAATGTCATAGAAGCGTTGATCTCTTGTGACTGTGCCCGTCGTCCATTTCATGCCGACACCCTCTTCCCACAAATACAACGACAAATTCTGCGCCACACAGCAGCAGGCGGCATAGTCTTCCTGTTTTCTGATGTCATCTTCAGCGATATCACAGCAAAGTACCAGCCAGCCCGGTATTTCGCGCCAGCGTTTCAGCTTGATCCCGGCTGCCTTTTCACCCATTTTTTCCCGCACCAGTTCGGCGTTCAGCTGACAAACAAGCTCAGCCGTACGTGGCCCGAGCAGGTAAAATTGCCATGGCTGGCTTAAATGATGATTGGGCGCCCAGATCGCGTGCTCTATGGCCAGTTTGATCAGCTCAACGGACGGTATCTCACCGGTTTTGAATCGATGTATGGTTCGACGACTTTTAATCGTATGTGCCAGGGAGGAAGACATTCATGGGTACCTGTCAATTTGTGTCCGGTTCAAGCTGTCAGTGATCAGCCGCTCTTCTGGAGCTTATTTCCTGCAGGGTTTCGTGCAATTTTTTACTGTCAGGCGAGAATTTTATTGCCGCTTTCACATAGGATTCGGCAAGATCATATTGCCTGTTTTTTATTGCCTTCTCCACCAGGGCTTCATATTTGCTACCCAGCCTGAGCAGGGCCTGTTTGGCTTTCCGGTTATCCGGATCACGGGCCAGCTGTCTCTGCAGCCGCGCCAGCTTGCGCCTGTCACTGCTGCTGATGACATTGCCGGCTTTTGCGGGAAGTGAATCATTTTCGCGGCGATCCGCACTGGCAGTGCTGTGTTGATGCTCCGCAATAGCTTTTTTCAGAGCCGGTATCTCAGCATGCCGACTGTTCAAACGAGAGGCCTTGTCCAGATATAGCGCGGCATGCTGAGCATTGCCATCCTGCAGTGCTTTTTGTGCCATTTCCACATATTTACCGGCAATATTGTCCATCCCGGCCAGTGCCGCTTTATTGTCCGGTTCCCGTGTCAGTACCTGGCGGTATTTATCCAGCGCATTATTTCCCGCCGGAGACGTCAGTCGTAATGCACTGATATCTTCGGCAGCGCCCTGCAACAACTGTGCGATGTTGACCGGACTGTCGCTTGCTCCGGCCAGTGGAGCCGAACCCTTTGTTTCCGACAAAGGGGAGTCAGGGAATTTATCAATTTCATCTCTTGCTGCATCCCGCTGACCCGATACTGTTTCTCCCACTACCGTCGACTTGTCTTCTTTACCCTGTTTGCCGGATTCATCCAGTATTATCAGCAGTAATAAAATGCCAAATACAACAGCAATGACCTGTAAAGGTTTGCGATACCAGCGTAAAGGTTTGTCTTTGGCGGTATTTTCGCTGCTTTCACCGGCAGGTTCATCGACCATCATGGTGATTTTTGCGGTAGTCGGACTGCCGACATTTTCTGCGGAAAGGTCCGTTGCCGGCAGCGCCTGTATTGTTTCCGCTTCGCTGTATTGTGAGCCGGCGGAGGTCTGTGTCAATTCCGCCCGCCATTGATAAATGGACTGTGGTCTGTCTTCCGATCTGAACGCAAGGGCATGGTCAATAGCGGCAAGAAAGGCCCGGGAATAACCCTCCGGACTGATTTCGGCCGCGCCGACAAATGAATCTCTGTGTGTATGCAGCAATGCTTCACTGCGATCCATCGCCTCAGCCGGGGAACGACCTGTAACAGAGCGGTACAAGGTCGCTGCCAGTCCGTATATATCCGTCCAGGGCCCCTGTTTGTCGCTCTTGCTGACGTATTGCTCGAACGGTGCGAAACCCGGTGAGACCATGCTGGTCAGCGTATGGGTCTTTTCACCAAGAGATTGCCGGGCTGAACCGAAATCCAGTAACACGGGAGAGCCGTCGGCGCGTATAAAGATATTCGGGGGTTTGATATCCCGATGAATAAAACCGGCATTGTGTACCTGCTCCAGACCGTCCAGCACAGGCAAATAAATTTTACTCAGTTCACTCTCCGTCAGAATTTTCTTTTCCTGCAATAACTCGTGCATGGCCTGACCCTTTTCATATTCCATGACCATGTAGGCGGTATTATTCTCGGGAAAGACCGTGAGTACGCGCACTATATTGGGATGCTTGAACTGTGCCAGGGTCTGTGCTTCACTCATAAATCGATCCAGTCCCCAGCTGAATTGCTCGCCATGTTTTCCCGAGACCGGGTATATGGAAGCATCCTGTTCGCGCACGGCCAATTCGATCGGCAGATATTCCTTGATCGCCACCTGCTGGTTCAGATTGGTATCCTCGGCAAGATAGGTAATACCAAAACCACCCTGTCCCAGGATCCTTTTGATTACATACCAGTGCAGGCGATAACCGGCCTGTAAGGAATTTCTATGTTCTTGCATCGTGATAGTGTTGTGCGTGAATACGCTGACAATACGCATTCTTTGGCGATGCGTCGACCCCGAAAGCCTTCGGGCTTCGCCTGTCTGTTATCCAGAGACACATTCTGTCCAAATTTGCTGATTTTTGTCCTCGTCTGCGCGTTCTGTCCAGGTGAATATGCGGGTATTCGGAACGCCTGTTCGGCGCGGTTTCTCCGGCAGACATGAAAAACTCGCACTGAAAGCCGGACAGGCCGACATCCGCCAATTTCATGGTACAACAAGCTGGTGGCGATACCTGTCTGTATCCGTCACCGGATCTGTCATATTGACTCCTGACAATACGGCCCGGCGTTAATCCGGCGGCATAAAAATCTGCAGTAATTCATTTAGATGATTTTTACCGATCTCCGTTGCCTTGATGACATCGCCCTGTAGCAGGATGAAACCGCGTGTGCCGGCAATATCCAGCAGAGGGCGAATATCTTCGATCTCCAAACCTGTGTGCGCAGAAAACAGGCTTGATGAGAAACCCTCGCGCAGGCGCAGGGCATTCATCATGAATTCCAGGATAACATCCTCCCGTGCCAACGGCCTTTCCTCAACAATAACTTCTCTGCCGCCCGCCTTTTGCATGTAAGCCTCCGGCAGACGATGGCGGACAAAACGCCTTATCTGATTATTTCCGGCGTCTGTCAGCTTGCTGTGGGCACCCGCACCGATACCGAGATAATCACCGAATCGCCAGTAGTTCAGGTTGTGGTGACATTGTCGGTCCGTCCTTGCACAGGCGGAAATCTCATATTGATCAAAACCCTCGTCATTCAAAAAATCCAGCCCTTGCATTTGCATTTTCCAGAGCTCATCATCCACCGGCAACGGAGGGGGATAGCGGTAGAAAACAGTATTCGCCTCGATGGTCAGTTGATACCAGGAAATATGGGTGACCGGCTGCGCACATGCCGTGCGCAAATCCGTCAGCGCCTCATCAAGAGTCTGCCCGGGCAGACCAAACATCAGATCTATATTTATATTTTTAAAACCCGCTTCCACCGCCATCCCTATCGCTCTGAGCGCTTCATTGCCATCATGAATACGTCCCAAACTGCTTAGCTTGCCATCATCAAAACTCTGCACACCAATGGACAGGCGGTTAATTCCAATTTCACGATAAACTTTAAACCGTTCTGCTTCAGCTGTCCCCGGGTTGGCCTCAAGGGTAATTTCCGTTTCCGGTTTTAACGAAAACCGCGCGCGCACGGCATGGAGCATCTCCGCCAGCGCCGCAGCGGAAAATAAACTGGGTGTCCCTCCACCGATAAAAACACTGGTGATCTGCCGCTGGACGATTCCCGGCAGTGAGTATTCAAGATCCTGAATCAATGCACGGGTATAGGTCTTTTCCGCCAGCGTGGCGGATCTGAATTCATGGGAATTAAAATCACAGTAAGGGCACTTTTTCACACACCATGGCAAGTGAATATACAGGGATAAAGGCGGTTCGTGATTTAAGCCCTCGACAGAATGACTGGTCACTTTTCACCCGGGACGACGGATATCGGTTTACCTGCAAGCAGTTTTTCACGCAGCTGCAATACCAGGGAGAGGACGGTGGGCATAAAGATCAATGTGATCAGTGTTGAAAACAACAATCCAAATAAAACAATCGCCCCAAGACCACGATAGAGCTCAGTACCGGCACCGGGACTGAATACCAGGGGCGATAAGCCAAACACTGTTGTAATGCTCGACATCATTATCGGGCGAAGTCGGGTACGAGTACTCTCCAATATCGCCTCATTGATTGCCATTCCCCGCAGAGTTATATTCCTCACACTTCGATCAACGATCAATATCGGATTATTCACGACCGTACCAATCAGTATTAGAAAACCCAGCATAGTGATGACATCAAATGGCTGGTGCAGCTTTGCCAGACCGATTAAATCCATGTGTGCACCAACGGCGTTCATCAACCACAAACCGAATATACTGCTGGCAATACCGACCGGTACGGTAGTAATAATCACCAGTGGGTAAGCCCAGTGAGAAAAGATCGCCACCATCAGCAAATACGAGATCAATACAGCTATCAGAAAATTTCCGCTCAGGGCACTGCGTGTCGCCTGCAGATGATCACTGGCGCCGGTAATTTGCATGTGGATATCATTGTTTATTTCGCCGCTGTCCTTTAAACCCCGGATTAATTCTTTTTTGACAATCTCAACACCCGTCTCAAGAGGAATACCCCGTGGAGGTATAATTCCCAGTGTGATCGTACGCACACCGTCCACCCGTCGGATAGTTTCGGTATTGACCGTCTCTTTGATCCTGGCAAGCGATGACAGTGGAATGACACCACCCTCGCTTGAATACAACATCAGCCTGTCGAGATCCTGAGGTCGTTCAACAGCCCCTTGTGTGGAAAACAGGAACATGTCGATCTTGTCATCATCAAGAAAAAATTCATCGACATAGGCGCCGTCCGTGTAGGCCCAGATGGTATAGCCGAGATCGTCGGTATCGATAGCCAGTTCAGCGGCACGTTCCCAGTCCGGGCGTATTTCCAGCAGGGGTTGTCCCAGTGACAGGCTGGACGGTTGTGGCCGAACCTGCGGGTTATCAAAGATTTGTTTGGATTTGATGAAGGCCCGGAAACCGGCATCAAACAAGGCCACCAGATCGCTTCCCGAGAGTTCAAGATTGATACTGCGACTCCCGCCGGTGTTACTGGAGAATATGGAACCGCGGGAGGCGAATGCGATAACACCGGGAATTTCATTGATTTTACGGCTTACTATTTCCTTCAGCGCTTCCACCTGATGACGCGAGGTGGCTTCCGGCAACAACAGGATGGAATTTGCCCGGGCATAACCCATGACGTAATTCAGACCGGGTACTTCCGTTTCTCCGTTTGCAAATTTCGCCGGATCATCGCCTATGTAAGGTACAAAATAATTATCCAGTCGCTTATAGATTTTATGCATTTCTTCAATGTTATAACCCGGTGGCGAGAAGATTAAAGTGAATATCTTTTGCTCCTCGCCTTCAGGCAGATATTCCGCGCGTGGGGTCAAATTAAAAATAATCAGGGCTACCAGAACGAGGATGCCGCTGATCAGCAGCAAACGTCGGAACAGCCCCTGCATCAGCCAGGTCACAAATCGCATAACAGTGTCACCGCAGATTCTGCCCAGATAAAACAAATTAAATCCTGCAGACGTTCTGACAGCGGCGGGCTGCAAAAAACGGCTGCAGGCTGCAGGAACCAGTGTGATGGCCAGCAGCATAGACATCAGTATTGAGGCGGAAATAGCCACAGCAATATCGGAATAAAGCTGCCCGGCTTCATCCTTTATAAAAATAACGGGGAGAAATACAAATACTGTTGTCAATGTCGAGGCCAGCACGGCCGGCCAGACTTCCCGGACACCGTCCAGCGCAGCCTGTGCGCGCTGTTTGCCTTCGTCCATATGGCGATAGATATTTTCCAGCACAACGATGCTGTTATCCAGGGTCATGCCGATGGCAAAGGCAATGCCGGCCAAAGAAATCACATTGATAGTTCGTCCGGTAAGCAGCAGGCCGAGAAAAGCCGCAATCGTACAGATGGGTATGCCCAGGGCGCCGGTAAGTGTGGCGGAAACCGAGCGTAAAAACAGAAACAGTACGAGCGTTGCCAGCAATCCGCCGATGATCAGATTACGACGAACATTCTTGATGGACTCTTTTACATACTTGACATCGTCGCTGTTCAGTTGCATTTCAATACCGCGTTGTTTCAGGATGCCTTTGTTCAAGGCTTCCACCTTCTCCATGACAGCATCCATTACCTCAACCACGTTGGAGCCTACCTGCCGACGCACACCCATGGTGATATTGGGCAAGCCGTGGCTGTACGAATAAGCGCGGATTTCAGAATTCGACAACTCCGCATATCCGACATCACTTAAACGGATAAGCGCATCGTCACGGCGCCCGATCACCATCTTTTCAATCTCGTCCAAACTGTTGAAACGCCCGACAGTACGTAATAAATAGCGGCGCTTGCCGCTATCCAGATCACCACCGGAAACGTCACGATTGCGGGAGCGTATGGCATTGCGTACATCAATGAGACTTAACTGTCTTTCCGCCAGTTTGACCGGATCAATATAAATACGTATCTGCCGTTCGGCACCACCCCACACCTGTACTTCCGATACACCCGGCACTCTTTCGATCTGAGTTCGCACATGATCTTCCAGAAAATCCCGCATCTGTACTATGTTTACCTTCAGCGGGTTGCCTGCCAGGGCGGTGGTGCGAAAAAACATAAACGGGTTATCCGAAATGGAACTGGTGACTATCCTCGGCTCATCCACATTTTCCGGATATGCCGACACCTGAGACAGGGCGTTGTTGACACGGATCAGCACTTCATTGATATCGGTGCCGTTGGGAAATTCCAGTTCAATCTGCGCCCGACCGGTACTGGCTCGCGATATCATTCGTTCCAGTGAGGGGATTCGACGTAAATATTCTTCCTGTTCTATTATAATTTCCTGTTCCACATCCTGTGGTGTCGCACCGGCCCAGCGGGTGCTTACGCTGACAGCACGCACATCCAGATCCGGAATCATCTGGATCGGTACGCGAAATGCGGCGAGTACGCCAAACAGACAAACAATAAGAATGATCACTGTCAGAATGACCGGCTTCTCTATGGCGAACTTGAACATCGACTTACAGTTTCAGTTCATGTTCTCTGGCAATATACACCAGTTGATCCACCTGCAGGATCTCATTGCCACGGACAATCACTTTGTCACCGACATGCAAACCTGCGGCAAACACTTCGACATTGCCACGGTAGGCCCGGCCGGTTTGTACCGGTACGGGACGTGCCTTCATCTGATCATTATCGTTGACCAGCATCCAGATTGACTCACTGTCGTCCGGTTTCCTGATAATGGCATCCCGCGGCAATAACATCGCCTGTCTGGCCTGCTCCAGTTTGATGCTCACTCTCGCCGACATACCCGGCGCTATCAGGCCTTCAGCATTATCTATTTCCATTCGTATCGGAAATGTGCGTGCCGAAGCGTTTCCCACCGGGATTTTTATACTGACTTTTCCATCGAAACTGCGCCCGGGCAAGGCATCAAATTTTATCGTTGTCGCTGTGCCCTGCCTTATCTGCTCAAAATAGATTTGCGGTACCGGAACATCAACACGCAAGAAACTGATTTCCACCAGTTCGATTAATACCGTGCTGGTCTCCACCCACTGGCCCACCTCCACCTCCTTGCGTGCCACCACTCCTGTAAAGGGGGCATAGATAATATGACGGGCCACTCTCTCCCGCTGCTGGCTGAATTCGGCCTGTAAACGTTTGAGTGCCGCTGTTTTTATATTAACCTCGGCCAGGCTGGCTTCATGAATGGTGGCGGAGATATGCTTTTCCTTCAGCAACTCGGCGGCCTCATCGCGTTGTCGTCCGGCTTCATTCAACGCGGCCTCGGCTTCCTGCACCTGTGCCCGGGCCCGCTCCAGACCCAGCTTCGCCATAACCGGATCAAGACGCAACAGCGCATCGCCCGCCCTGACCTCATCTCCCTCGTCCACCAGCATGGCCGAAATAAAACCGTCGATCCTGGGTGAAATTCTGGAAACACGGCGGGCGGTCACACTGCCAATCAGCAGGATTTCGTCCTGCACCGGCGCGACAACAACAGTCACGACACTGACTGGCCTCGCCTTGTCCCCGGCAAAGACAAAAAAAGGGAGCAGCAAAATAAATAAACAGCTTCCAGGGACGACTCGTATTTTCATGATTCAGAAAAGTCCGGGAGAATGTTAATCAAGTATGGCAGACAATTTTTCCAGCAACAGGCGCAGCGCCTGGCCACGGTGGCTGATCGTGTTTTTCACATCAGCCTGAAGTTCAGCTGAAGTACAGGCATGAGTCGGGACATAAAAAACCGGATCGTAGCCGAAACCGGCGTCACCCCGGGGCTCGGATACGATATGCCCCTCCCATGTCCCCTGCGCAATAATCGGTGTCGGGTCCCGGGCATGACGCAGATAGACCATGACACATTGAAAGCGGGCGCCGGGCCGCTGCACTCCTGTTCGTTTTACCCTGTCAATCAGCAAGTTCAGATTGTCTTCATCGCTGGCATCGCTGCCTGCATAACGGGCCGAATAGATACCCGGTGCACCATTGAGTATATCAAGCTCGATACCGGAGTCATCGGCAATGGCCGGCAGCCCGGTTAAACCGGCCGCGTGTCTGGCCTTGATAATGGCGTTCTCGACAAAGCTCAAACCCGTCTCATCTGCGTCATCAACACCCCATCTCGATTGTGGGGCAACGGCGATACCCAGGCCTGACAGCAGCGCCGTCATTTCCCTCAGTTTGCCTTCATTATTCGAGGCAATGACAATTTGCGTCGGCTGCGACACAGGGTTTACTCAGCCAATACCTGTCGCTGAAATTCAAATAGTTGCGTGATACCGCTGCCGGCCAGTGCCAGCATATTCTGCAGCTCATCCGCGTTAAAAGGATGGCCTTCAGCAGTACCCTGGATTTCAATAAAATCCCCGTTATTGTTCATCACAACATTCATGTCGGTTTGCGCCTGAGAATCCTCGATGTAATCCAGATCCAGCACCGCTGTGCCCGCAAAAATACCCACTGATACTGACGCGACCTGGGCAATAATCGGATCGCTTTTAATCATGCCTTCCGCCAGGGCATAATGAATGGCGTCCACCAGGGCGACATAAGCACCGGTGATTGAGGCGGTACGCGTACCGCCGTCCGCCTGTATTACATCACAATCAATGAGGATGGTGTTTTCGCCCAGTTTCTGGGTATCGATGATCGCCCGCAAGGAACGCCCAATGAGTCTTTGAATCTCCATGGTCCTGCCTCCCTGGCGACGCTGACTCGCTTCACGTCGCATTCGCTGCCCGGTTGAACGCGGTAACATGCCGTATTCCGCTGTCACCCAGCCTTTCCCCGAGCCCTTCAAAAAAGACGGGGCCCTTTCCTCAAAGCTGGCATTGCACAACACTTTGGTTCGGCCAAATTCAACCAGCACAGAACCCTCCGCATGACATGTGTAGTGACGACTTAGTTTTACCTGGCGTAACTCATCCTGTGCTCTACCGCTTGGGCGCATAAAATTTCTCCAAAAACGGGTGATTATACATCTTCCGCTATTTCATGAACGCTTACGAGCAGTTAGTATGCCCGATTCATTCAGATATCATCAGATAAAGGATACTTTAATGACAGCAAGTATGACCGCCTTTGGCAGATTGGAAGAGTCGGGGTCCTGGGGACGGGCCACCTGGGAAATCAGGACGGTAAACCACCGTTATCTGGATATGTTCATCCGTCTGCCGGAAGATTTACGCATGCTGGAAAATGCTGTCAGAGAACATATTTCAGCTCAAATAAAACGTGGCAAGGTGGATTGCGTCCTGCGCTTTGATAACGATGACACGACAACGGGCACGGTACCTGTCAACGCGCTGCTCGCCGAAAAGTTAATCCTGGCCGCCGAATCCCTGCCCATCAGGAACCCGGCACCGATAGATCCTGTGGATATCCTGCGCTGGCCAGGTGTCATTGAGCGAGAATCACTGGATATGGAAAGTCTGGGCAAGGCACTGCTGGCGGCACTGGACAAGAGCCTGGAATTGCTGCTGGAGACACGACATCGTGAAGGCGAAAAACTGAAAACTATGTTGACAGACAGGTGCGAAGCGGCAGAGCAGCAAGTTCATCACATTCGTGAGCGTCTGCCCGTGATTATGGAAAAGATTCGCGAGCGCTACATTAAAAGAGCAAACGAATTGCAGATAGAGCTGGATCAGGAGCGCCTGGAACAGGAAATGCTGATATTGGCGCAAAAAATGGATGTGGCAGAGGAACTGGACCGCCTGGACGCCCATATCGGGGAAGTAAAACGCGTATTGAACGAAAACAGCCCGGTTGGCCGACGGCTGGATTTTCTTATGCAGGAAATGAATCGCGAAGCCAATACCCTGGGTTCAAAAGCCGCCAACGTCGATATGAGCAACGTCTCGGTAGAGCTGAAAGTGCTCATTGAACAGATGCGCGAACAAATTCAGAATATTGAATAAGAATCAGGCGTATACAATTAAATGACTCGGGATAACAGTAAAACGGGCACCTTGTTCATCATCTCCGCACCCTCCGGGGCCGGTAAAACGACATTGGTTCAGGCCTTGCTGGAATCTTTGGCCAATCTCTACGTGTCCATCTCCCACACTACCAGAAAAAAACGCGCTAACGAAAAAGATAACATCGACTATCACTTTGTCGATGAATCTGAATTTGAAAAAATGGTGTCCCGGCGTCAATTTCTGGAACATGCGCGAGTATTTGACAACAGCTATGGCACGTCACGACAGCTGGTGGAAGAACAGCTGGCGACAGGCAGAGACATTATTCTGGAAATTGAATGGCAGGGCGCCCGCCAGGTACGTGAACTGGGAACCAATGTCATCAGTATTTTCATCCTTCCGCCTTCCTACAAAACACTGAAGTCACGCCTGGTCGACAGGGGCGATGGCGACGAAGCTATAGCACGTCGTATGCGGGAGGCCAAAGCAGATATATCCCACTATAGTGAATACGACTATCTGGTCATAAATGACCATTTTGAAACCGCCCTGCAGGAATTGAAAACGATAATCAGTGCGAGTCACCTCAACTATCGGCAACAAAAGCCTTATTTTGATCAATTTGTAAGAGAATTGTTGGTAGATTCCTGATAGTTCAGTACACTATGCGGTCTTTTACGGTGCGGTGGCGCCGGAATTAAACCTGAATCACTTTGGAGAAGTAAGGAATGGCCAGATTAACAGTTGAAGATTGTCTTGATAACGTTCTGAATCGCTATGATCTGGTCATGCTCGCCAGCAAGCGGGCAAGAGATTTGTCCATGGGTGCCGAAGCGCTGGTTGATGAAGATAATGACAAGCCCACCGTTGTTGCATTACGCGAGATTGCAGAGGAATTAATCACCAAAGACAATGTCGATACCATCGGCAAACCCGCTGTCGAAGATGAATTCGCCGAGTCTGGCCACATCGAGTTCCCCATACCCGAATAATTTCGCCGGAGCAATACTTCTTTCAGGTGGTTTCGGCGAGGTCCCGGCGGAATAATACCGGCCGGCCTGTATTCCGGTTCTATATAGACTCTACAGCAGTGTAGCACTGTCTGAGTTACAATTGCCCTATGACCTCTATCTTCGAGTTACGGAAACTTGCGGGTTCCTATTTGTCACCGGACGAGGTGGAGAAAGTGACGCGCGCCTACGAATTCAGCGCCAAAGCGCATGCAGGGCAGCATCGTAAAAGCGGAGAACCCTATATTCACCACCCGCTTGAAGTCGCGCGTGTACTCGCCGACATGCACATGGATTATCAGACGCTGGCAGCCGCAATCCTGCATGACGTCATAGAAGATACACCGACGCTGAAAACGGAAATTCAGAGAAAATTCGGCAAGGGTGTGGCGGATCTGGTGGATGGTGTGAGTAAGCTGACACAGATTAAATTCAGTACTTTTGCGGAGGCACAAGCCCATAATTTCCGTAAAATGCTGATGGCGATGAGTAATGACATTCGCGTCATCCTCGTCAAGTTGGCCGACAGATTACACAATATGCGCACGCTCGGTGCCCTGCCCCCCGAAAAACGACGGCGCATCGCCCGCGAAACACTGGAAATATACGCCCCCATTGCACAACGCCTCGGCATCAATAACATTCGTCTTGAACTGGAAGAACTGGGTTTTGCCACTCTGTATCCCATGCGCCACCGCATCCTGACGGAACAGGTGATTAAAGCCCGCGGGCATCGCAAGGAAGTGATCACCAAGATCCGCAACTCTTTGAAGCGGCGCATGCGTCAGGAAAAAATGCCTGTGCAAATCGCCGGGCGCGAAAAACACCTGTACGGGATCTACCAGAAAATGCACCGCAAGGCCCTGTCCTTTACCGAAGTATACGATGTCTATGCCTTTCGCATCATCGTCGACAGTGCGGATGCCTGTTATCGTGCCCTGGGCATCGTCCATAATCTATACAAACCGGTGCCGGGAAAATTCAAGGATTATATCGCCATTCCAAAATCCAATGGTTATCAGTCGCTGCATACAGTGTTGTTCGGCCCCTTCGGCGTACATATAGAAGTACAGATCAGAACCCGCGAAATGAATGATGTGGCAGAGGCGGGTATCGCTGCACACTGGCTTTATAAAGAAGGAGGGACACACAGTCGCAGTCGCAGCCGCAGCGGAACACACAAACTCGCACGTGAATGGTTACGCAACATCATGGAGATGCAAACCGTGGCGGGAAACCCGGAAGAGTTTCTCGAACACGTCAAGGTCGATCTGTTTCCGGAGTCAGTCTATTTATTTACGCCGAAAGGCAAAATTATCGAACTGCCTCGCAGCGCGACCACAGTGGATTTCGCCTATGCCATCCACACTGATGTCGGTAACACTTGTGTGGGAGCACGCGTTGACCGACGGCTGACCCCGCTGGGTACACCACTCACAACCGGGCAGACCGTGGAAATCATTACCGCACCCGGCGCCAGACCGAATCCGGCCTGGTTGAATTTTGCCGTCACGGCCAAAGCTCGCTCAAATATTCGTCATTACCTGAAAAACCTGCAAATTGGTGAAGCACTCGCGTTGGGCAAGCGATTACTCAACAGACAGCTTGAAATTCATGCCGGCAGTCTTGATGAGATCGACAGCAAACAAATGGCAAAGGTACTCAAAGATTACCAGTTGAAACATCAGGATGAATTACTGATAGAAGTGGGTCTTGGCAACCGTATGGCACCGATTGTCGCCCGGGAACTTATTGGTCTTGCCGCCAGCAAGAATGTTGGCAAGAAGTCCAATGCTAAACATGCTATTCCGCTCACCATCAAGGGTTCAGAAGGCATGGTCATTAACTTTCCAAAATGTTGCCTGCCCATCCCAGGCGATCCCATACTCGGTTTTGTTACCGCCGGACGTGGAATTGTAGTTCACCACCAGTCTTGCCCGAATGTCACAGAGTTCCGGAATCAACCGGACAAATGGGTTAACGTTGAATGGGAGTCGAATATTGAAGGTGAGTTTACGACCAACATTCGTATCGATCTGACCAACCAGCGTGGTGTATTAGCCACCATCGCCACTGCTATCTCTGATCAGGATGCGAATATTGTCCATGTGACCATGAAAGAGCGTGATGATCGCTATACCAGTATAAAATTTGTTATCGAAGTACGTGACAGGGTTCATCTGGCCGGAGTGATGCGCAGAATACGCGGTATCAAGCACGTCTCTCGTATCAGTCGAAGATAATATACCCGTAACAAACGGCATCCAGGTGTCCGCCACGGCTATATTTGATATTTTACTTTTGATTGTGTCGTGTAAACTCATGGGTTTACGCTTATCCAGGAGAAAATATGTCCCGCATAATCATAACCACCCCTGATGCGCCTGCCGCTATCGGCACCTATTCCCAGGCTGTTAAAATAGACAGCACCGTCTATTTGTCCGGTCAGATCCCACTGCTTCCGGAAACAATGGAATTGACCGGTGAAGATATCAGACAGCAAATAGTGCAGGTGTTCAGTAATTTACAGGCCGTAGCGAAAGCCGCTGGTGGCGACCTTGCTGATATTGTGAAACTGAACATATACCTTACGGATCTGCAACACTTCCCCCTGATCAATGAAATCATGGCTGAGTTTTTCCAGCAACCCTATCCTGCCCGTGCAGCGATAGGTGTGGCGCAGCTGCCCAAAGGTGCACAGGTGGAGATGGACGCCGTCATGCATCTGGAAGACTAGACTTTTTCATATACAGGCCGTGGGACACATCGCCCCGCCACGTCTGAATTCCCCGGTGACGACACTGTCCGGAGTGGGTACTCGTATAGCGGCCCGCTTACAACACCTCGGGATTCATACAGTGCAGGACCTGCTGTTCCACCTGCCCCGCCGTTATATAGACCGTACTCGACTACACGCCATCGGCAGCCTGCAGATGGGGCAGGAAGCGCTGATACAGGGACAGATCGAATTGACGCAGCTGCAATTTGGCAAACGACGTTCACTCCTGTGCCGGATCAGCGATGGCAGCGGTGCCCTGATGCTGCGGTTTTTTTACTTCAGCCGCAGTCAACAGAATAAACTTGCTCAAGGAATGCATATTCAATGCTGGGGACAGGTACGACGAGTCGGCAACAAGCTGGAGATGATTCACCCTGAATACCAGCTAATCGACAATTACGATCAGGGACAGTTGGAACAAACACTGACACCCGTTTATCCGGCCACCGAAGGCTTGAGCCAAAACAAGTTTCGCAAACTCACGGAACAGGCCATGGACGTTTTCAGGCGGGACAGCAGCGAATTACCGGAACTGGTCCCGGAAACACTGTTGACTGAGGCGAACTTACCAGGCCTCGTTGATGCGCTGAGCTATGTACACCGTCCTCCGCCAGACGCGGAAATTGATGCACTTTTGCTGGGTCATCACCCCTGTCAGCAACGCCTGGCGTTTGAGGAATTACTGGCACAACATTTAAGCCTGCGCTGCCTGCGGGAAAGGGTACACAAATATCCGGCCCCACCTTTGCAGGACAGTGGAAAACTGATCTGCAAATTTAAACAACAACTTCCTTTCGACTTAACCCGAGCTCAGTCAACTGTTATAAAAGATTTACAGGAAGATATGAATAAAGGCGTACCGATGTTGCGTTTGATTCAGGGCGATGTCGGTTCCGGCAAGACTGTCGTTGCCACCATTGCCGCACTGCAGGCCATCGCTGCGGGTTACCAGGTGGCTTTTATGGCTCCCACCGAACTGCTGGCGGAACAACATTATCTAAACCTTCGCCAATGGCTGGGACCGCTGGAGATTCCGGTAAAACTGCTGACAGGCAAAATGGGTCGAGTCGAACGCGAGTCGGTATTGGCAAATATTGCCACAACAGTACCGCAGTTTGTGGTGGGGACCCATGCCCTGTTTCAGGAAACGGTAAGGTTTTCCAGACTGGGACTGGTGATCATTGATGAACAACATCGTTTTGGCGTACATCAACGTTTGGCTTTACTGGAAAAAGCCGGAGAAATACATCCACACCAGTTAATTATGACGGCAACGCCAATCCCGCGAACACTGGCCATGACACTATTCGCAGATCTGGATATCTCGGTAATAGATGAATTGCCGCCGGGCCGTCAGGCGATAAAAACCATCGCCATATCCAATCAAAAACGACAGGAAGTCATCGATCGGATCGCCGTTGCCTGTCGTCAGGGTCGACAGGTCTACTGGGTATGTACCCTGATTGAAGAGTCCGACTCCCTGCAATGCCAGGCGGCATCTGATACCTGTGAACAGCTGGCAAATATGCTGCCGGATCTGAGCGTCGGGCTCATCCATGGTCGCATGAAAAGTACTGACAAGGCCCGGATAATGACGGATTTTAAAGGTGGCAAGATCGATCTGCTGGTCGCAACAACCGTTATTGAGGTGGGTGTGGATGTCGCCAACGCCAGCCTCATGGTCATTGAAAACAGCGAACGCCTGGGTCTTTCGCAGTTGCATCAACTGCGGGGACGAGTAGGCCGGGGGAAACACCAGAGCGATTGCGTATTGATGTATCAATCGCCCCTGTCGAACCCGGCACAAACCAGGCTGGAAACTTTACGCCGTAGCAATGATGGCTTTGAAATTGCCCAAAAGGATATGGACTTACGCGGCCCGGGTGATCTGCTGGGGACGCGTCAAACCGGCCTGCCGGCTTTGCGCATTGCTGATTTGGCACGAGATGCGCATTTAATCCCGCAGATAAGAAAAACGGCAGATCTTCTGCTCAATGCCCACCCGGGACATGTACAATCCCTGATAAAGCGCTGGATGGCTGACTGGCTGCTGTTTGCTCAGGTCTGAATAATGGCTCCGAATTACAAATGAACCCGAAAATAATTGAAAATAGCCGTAAAGTGTACAGAGCTGCCCTTTCTTATACTCTGTGCCCCCAACTTCGGTCTCCTGCGCCGCTGCGGCCGTCTGCGTACTTTGTGGCGCATCTTTTTTCATCCCGATCATGTCCATATGCGCCAGGGACAGTATTCACGACTGACTTCTGATAAATGGACGATTTCCACAGCTATCTACATCGTTTTAAACAACTTCTTCGGGCCTGCCGTCGTACTTTGCTGCATGAGTCAAAGAAAACGTATCAGCGTATCGACGACTGGCGAATCGCCCATTGGCCCGGCATCAAAGACAGATTGTGGCAGTACATCCAGCTTACACGTCTGAGCAGACCCATTGGCGCATTATTATTGTTGTGGCCGGCACTGTGGGCATTGTGGATCGCCTCAGAAGGTCTGCCTTCCCTGCATCTGTTAATTGTATTTGTGCTTGGCCCCTTCCTGGCCCGCTCGGCAGGTTGTGTGATGAACGATTACGCCGACCGCCATTTTGACGGCCATGTGGAACGAACCCGCTTACGTCCTCTGGCGACCGGTCAGGTCAGTGGCAAGGAAGCGTTGATGGTGGCCATAACACTGTTGCTTATAGCCTTTTTGCTGGTATTGAGCACCAACCGCCTGACCATCCTGTTATCGTTTGTCGCCATCCCCCTGGCTGTCATCTACCCTTATCTGAAACGACATACCTATCTGCCTCAGTTCTTCCTTGGCATCGCCTTCAGCTGGGGCATCCCTATGGCCTTCGCCGCCCAAACCGGCACTGTACCCAGAATTGCCTGGTTGCTCTTTATTGCCAACCTGCTATGGACCGTCGTGTTTGATACAATTTACGCCATGGTTGATCGTGAACATGATCTTCAGATTGGTATAAAATCCACAGCCATATTGTTTGATGACGCGGATCGAACGATCATCGGCATCTTGCAGGTCATGACCTTGATTGTACTGCTCATCATCGGCAATCAACTGACTTTGCTTTGGCCTTACTATACCTTCCTGGTGGTGGCGGCAGGATTTTCCATCTACCAGCAATACCTTATAAAAGACAGATCCCCGGACAAATGTTTCCAGGCTTTTTTAAATAACAACTGGTTTGGTGCGAGCATTTTTATTGGCATCGCCCTGGCTTATTCACTCAAATAATAATGATAAGAATCCCGCGATATTTTTTAGGCCTGCTGTTGCTGGGCTTCGGCAACTCCGCTCCGGCAGAAACAGATGACTACAATGTAGTGGTCAAAGACGAATGTGAGCGCATCGCCAATAAACTGGCCAGCATCAGTCTCAACGACTGCCTCGGCAGTGATTTACAACAAACCAGGGGCTATTCGTCCACCGGCAGTCCGATCCTTTTTAAAGACTATCCGCCTGTTGCCGAGCGTCGTCCGCTGGGCCGGGTCCTGCTGATAGGCGGCATCCATGGCGACGAATATTCCTCCGTCAGTATTGTTTTCAAATGGATGAAAATCCTGGACAAATACCACTCCGGCCTGTTCCACTGGAGGATTTTACCCTTGCTGAACCCTGACGGGCTGTTGCGCAGGAAATCGCAACGCATGAATGCCAACAATGTTGATCTGAACCGCAATTTCCCCATGCCGGACTGGTATAACGCCACCCGCAATTACTGGGAAAATGTGACTCACCGTAATCCGCGGCGCTTTCCAGGCCATGCAGCCCTGAGCGAATCGGAAACGCAATGGCTGGTGGAAGAATTCAATCAATTTGCGCCGGACGTGATTGTGGCGGTACATGCCCCCCACGGCATTGTTGATTACGATGGGCCCAAAAACGGCCCCTACAAGTTGGGACGCCTGTACTTGAACCTGCTTGGAACCTATCCTGGATCACTGGGGAATTACGCGGGGGTTCAGATGAAAATACCGGTGGTGACTATAGAATTACCCTACGCCGGTATCATGCCAACACCGTCTGAAGTAGCACATATCTGGCGCGATCTGGTCAGCTGGTTGAGAAAAAATATTGTTGCAACAAGGGATGATCAGGATACCGACCCTTCATAGACAATGCGCCACTGCCCGTCTTTGTCCTTCTGCCAGTACTGCCGTTTGATAAAACGTCTTTTGATGTTATCGCTGACATAATCCTGTGCAAAAGTGACGACCAGCAAGGCTTCTTCACCTGGATAAAGGAACATGCTCTGCTCGGAGATATCAACCTTGATAAAACGTTTGGCGGGATTGACACGACGCTTGTAAGCCGCCCAACTCTCATAGTCCTTTCCCAGACCGGAGTATTGGCGCGAATAATGACTCAGATAGAGGTCGGCATCACGGCTTTCCCAGTCCCGCCGCCATTGCTCGACATAACTGTCAAACTGCGACTGTCGTGTTTTCCATTCGTCGATGGAAATCCAGTTGATGCTGTCTGCCAGGATCACGGGCGTTTTACTGGTCTGCATATAGGGCGCTATCGTATTCAAATCCCTGTTGCTTACTATTACGCAACCATTGCTGTCACGCGGCGGCCGACTGAACGTGGTGCTGGGCGTACCGTGTAACCAGATACCATAACCGGTGCGTCCCTGGCGCTGATCCCAGGCATTGGGATAATCAATGGGAAAGGCGCCATCACCGTAAAGATCCGGCAATTCCTCCGGTTTGATAAAACCAGTAATAAAATAGACGCCCACCGGCGTTTTTTGATCCCCTTCAATATACTTGCCACCACCGTTTTTGCCTATGGTGACGTAAAAATCCTCCAGCAGACGTGGTTCACCCTTATGATTTTTATAGAGGTACAAACGGGAAGTTTTCATGTCTACCACGATGGCATATAACTGTTCAGCACTCAGCTTTACCAATGACGAAGGCAGCTTGTTCTGCGCCGAAGGAGACAAGTAATGACGCCAGCGTGCCTGTGCCTCTTCACGCAAAGCCACAATCTGTTGATAGGGAGCAGAAGACATATTGCCAAAGTCCTGAATGGGGCGACTCTGCGCCAACTACAAATCCGCGTACATCAATTGCGCCAGTTTGAACTTTGGATTAACACTGACCAGTTGTTGCAACAAGGGCAAGGCCGCCCGGGTATCCCCTTGCCTGATTTTTTCCAGTGCGCTGACCAGTAAAGTTTCATTCCCATGATCAAGCCTGTGCACTGCCGCCTTGCCGGCGAGCATGGCACCTGCATTGGCGGAAGGCCCTGCAAAAACCAGCACCAGAAAACAAATTAATCTGAATAAACTCATTACATTTTCAGGGGGGATTATTTCGATTGTTCCTGGGTGATCAGCCACTGCTTATCGACCATTTTTAGTATCAGTGCCTTGTTGACTTCGTCCCGGTAAGTATCGGACTGATAGCCTTGCCTGAAATTAGCCTGAGCATGGTCATCGCCCAGCATGGTGATTTTCAGATTCGATATCTTTATTTTGATAAAACGGGGTTTAGCCAGCCGCAACTTGCGTTGCGCTTCCCAGGCAGCGCGAGACAGTTTTTTGGGCGGAGTGAAATCCTTGCCGTAAAACGTGATATATTTTTCAGCATCCTGCGCCGACCAGGCCTTTGACCACTCATCAATGGTCGACGCCACGGCTGATTTCAGTTTTTCCTGCACCCGCTTCCGGTCTTCCAGCCCCTTTCCTGCCTCCTTCTGCTCCGGCAGCACATCTTGTTTTTCTGAACGCAGCGATGTTGTTTCCGGTACCGGCGCCGGTGTCGGCTCAGTTGCCACTACCGGTTCTGTCACTATTGGCGGCTCAGCCTCCGCCATTGTCTCCGTGGCGGCCACTTCATGCTTTGGCACAAAGAATAAATCGTTGACCAATGACAACTTCGCCTTGGCAGAGGTATTCTCGGCATCAAGTTGCAGGGCCTGGTTGTAAGCCTTGCTGGCCATCTTGGCATAGATATCTCCCAGATTTTCGTGTGCTGTCGCATAACTGGGATGGGTGTTGATGGCCTGCTGTAAAGCGTCCCGAGCTTTCTCGAAATCACCCTGTGATGCATAAATCACCGCCAGATTGTTGTACGGTTCCGGGAGATCGGGATGTTCACGGGTTAGTTCCACAAACAGGTCCCGTGCCTTATCCAGCTCATTGAGTCGCGTCAGGATCAGGCCTTTCAGAAAGCGGAAGGTGACATTGCCCTCATCCTCATGCAAGCGCTTATTGGTAAGCGACAAGGCCTGTCTCAGCTTGCCATCGGTGATCAGTGACTGGATCTTGTCAGTCTGTACCCCTGCCTGCAGCGACAGACTCATTATCAACATTGGCAACACCACCAGGCTCTGGCAGCACGCACGAGCAAATTTCCGCAGGCAACTCTCTGTATTGATATTCACGTCGTTATAACAAGTCTCTGATTGACAAACCGGTAAGTGACCATATTTTATGGATAATCCGATCCTATAGCAATTTCGTTGCAACTGACCGGTACCGAGGAAAATCGGGACAGATAATCATTAAACACCTGATCCTGCATTGCGTTGTCTGCCACCAGCCTGGCATCGACCCAATAGACCCGTTTACCGTCGGAGTATGGCACAACAATCGGTTTATACCCCTTTTTTTCGAGTTCTCCCAGACGCTGGTTGACAGAGGCCTGGCTGGAAAACAGGCCCATGGAAATGGCATTCTGCAGGTTACCCTTAACAATCAGACGAAAATCCCGAATATTCTTATCTCGAAAACTCCTGATAGTTTCCATGGCCTCCCTTCTCGATTCCTGGGGAGACAGGTAGACCCAGAACAGTTGTCGTCCCTGTTCATCTGTATAGCGCAACCTGGCCAGGCCACCGTGAGAGGCAAACCAGTCGAGCAGAGCTCTGGCCTGCATCTCATCTGCCATCGGCCCGAAACTGAAACAGGCTCCGGAGCCATAGTCGTTCTGCTGTGTAGTGAAAGCAAATTCCGGAAGCTGATCGACCAGTTCATTGGTGATCTTGTCCTCTGCAGGCGTTCTATATTCCCCCAGACCGCCTGCAGTCGTTGCACTCTCCACAGCGCTGTCAGTCTCCACCTCACGCAGTAAGGGCGGAGTATCAAGCTCATTCAGAAACTGCAGGCGCTTTGCCCCGCTCGGTATAACAGGTAAGGACGATTTGGCGGAGACATCCATGCCGGTCTGGCGATCCAGTTCCCAGCCAAAGTAAATCACATTAGCCAGCAGTAATAATATAAAAAACCATTTCATCACACGTTTTCAGTCGTTATTGCTATGCCATTCAATACCAAATGGGGATCGTAATCAATATCTGCCGCCAGTACGGTCTTTATTTCCTCAGCATATCCCCCGGTCATAATACAACGAGAATCTTCTCCGTATGCAGCTGACACTCTCGCCAATACCTGCAGAATCAAAGAAGTGACGGCCATCAATGCACCATTGCTGATACAGTCTTCGGTAGTGCAGCCCAGCTCAAGTGAAGGGCTGCGCTCGAGTACAGCATTTATCTGCTGCGTGTGGCTGTTTAATACATCTTTCATTAATGACAATCCCGGTACAATAAATCCACCCGCATGTTGGCCGGAGGCCATCACCACATCCACCGTCAGAGCCGTGCCACAATCGACAATACACAGCGCTGACTGATAGCGGTTCCACGCCGCAATCATCGCCAGCCAACGATCTATTCCCAACTGGCTGATATGCTCATAAGCATTAGTGACTCCAGTCGCTTTCCTGGCAACGGATAAAAACGTCGGAGTGATCCCCCATTTACTGTGCAGATAAGCCGAGACTTCATTAGCAATTCTGTCCCCTGCAACATTGGCAATCAAGACCTGTTCCGGCCGGGACAAACTGCCCCAGTGCGGCGCTATTGATTCACGCAGAAGGTCCTTGTTGTAAAAACATGCGCCGTGCAATTGCAGGCAGGTATCCGACTGCTGCGCCCATTTGACACGACTGTTGCCGATGTCTACCAGCAGGTTCACGACTGGACCCGTAAGCTGAGTTCACCGCTGCTGAAACGAAGCGTATCGCCATCGACCCGCATCAATAACAGGCCATTCTCATCTATACCCAGAATTTCTCCCGACAGAGTATCATCAGGCAGGACAAGATCCGCCTCCCTCCCCTTCAGCGTATCCAGTCGTCGCCATTCATCAATGCAGGAGGTAAAACCACGGGTCTGATAATCTTCCAGCATATTGAACAGTTCCTCTATAAGTACTCCACACAGTGCGTTGCGCGATATGGAATGCTGCCTCATCCTGCTGATATCGATGACGGGCTGGGGAATAGCCTTGATACTGCTGTCAGGCAAATGAATATTAATACCAATACCGATAACAACATCGCTGCATCCTGCCGTCTCACTCCGGGATTCCAGCAGGATACCACCAAGTTTTCGATCATTGTTGATAATGTCATTAGGCCATTTCAGACCCACTTCGCCAATACCCAGTCGTTGCAAACTGCGACATACCGCCACGCCACATGCCAGTGACAGCGCTGTATACGATCCTGGTGTAGATTGAAAATGCCAGCCAAGAGACAGGCACAGTCCACTGCCATAAGGGGACAACCAGTCATTACCCCGTCTGCCCTTCCCCTTTTTCTGAAACTCCGCCAATACCACTACGGCATGGATCGACCCTTCGTTCAGCCGCTGATGGAGATATTGATTCGTCGAATCGAGTACAGACAACACCTGCAATTCATTGATTCCGGCAACGGCGTCCACACTCATGCCCACACAGATCCGGTTCGAATCAAGTAGCTCAATGACCCGGGACAACCGATAACCTTTGCCACGCACAGAGTAGACATCCAGTCCGCAGTCCGTCAGTGTTTTGATGCGTTTCCAGACTGCCGCCCGGCTGATACCCATTTCCTTTGCCAGGGATTCCCCGGAATGGAAATGACCGTCCGCCAGCCGGGAGATAAGATGTCGTTGTTTATCCATGGGGATACTTGTGGAAAATCAGTCGCCGGCAAGTGAGCAATGGTTCAGGCTGCACCCTGTTGCCGCTGGAAAGCCACCGGGCCGGGCTTTTGTTGCGAGATAAAGTCCGACTCTCTCCTAGTCCTTGTTGCCGTCCCTGGCTTCAGTGTCGGCACCGATATCAAAAAAATCATCCATGGCCTCATCAAGCTCCTTGCGAATGGTGACATCCTCGTCTTCTTCCGTATCGAAGTCACCTCGCATAAGCGTCTCGTCTTCAGAGCTGTTACCAGGCACTACCGCGTCCGGATTCCCAGTTGTCTGATCTTCCTGCAGGCCGGAACTGCCTGGAATCAGGGTTTCGTCTTCTGAATCATCCTCCTCTACCGGATCATCCGCTTTGATGTCACCCCGGATGATGGTTTCTTCCTCATCTTCTTCATCGCCTATATCAAGCTCAAAATCCGCTTCAGCACCACCGGTAATATCAAACTCGGGCTCAATATTGCCGTCTGCCGATGCAGCGGCCGACTCCGCACCCTGCAATACAGTTGCCGCCTCCGCATCATCAGTCTGACCGATGAAGGATGTACTGGAGACAACAGTCATGCCCGCATCGTCCATTTCCGGCATCACAAATTCAAACTCATACTTATGTAAACGAATTTTATCACCGTGTTTCAGACAGACTTCACCGGTGATCAATTTGTCGTTGACAAATGTGCCGTTAATACTGCCTTGATCGCTGATCCAGAAACCGTAATCCTTGTGCTCAATCAGCGCATGCCGTCGACCGATGGTCGATTCAGGAATTACCAGAAAATTCAAATGCTCCGTATCTTTACCCGCGACCCGGCCAAACATGGTCGGCTTCTGCCCTAATTTGTACTGGCTGCAACCCGTGTAATTATTGGTGTCATTAATAAAGGCATCTGTCACCGCCTCGTTCGAGGCGGCAGACATATCCCGCCCACGTCGCAACATAAGATAAACAATGGCCAATAAGGTGATAAATAAAATGGCCGCCGCCACGATCATGATAGTTGAACGTACGCGCTCTTCTTTGCTCATGGATTGTGTTGACTGAGCAGGCACCTCAATAATGACAGGTTGTTGCACCACGGGAGCAGCCTGTACCACCGGCGGTGGCGCGGGCTCAGGCTGATCAACGGGAGCGGGAGCCGGGGGTGTATCCAGGATGACATTAATCTGCTCGAATACTTTTTTAAGATCGGATGCCTGGAGCGCCCGATAATATTCCCCATCGGTTTTCTGCGCAATCGACTGGATCAACTGAAAATCTGCTGCCTCCGTGAACGCGATACCAAAGACCTTGATGGATTCATCCGCTGCATCTGCCGCCAGTTCTTCCTTCAACCACTTGCTTTTCTCCAGATCCACATCAGGCTTGCCGGTGTCGACGATACCATCGGTCATAAACACGATGGATTTTTGCGCATCTTTTCGACCATTATTCTTGAGCTCGTAAATTGCTCTTTCTATCGCCGCCGGACTGTCTGTAAAAAGGCCTTTGTAATTCACCTTTTTCAGGCTGCTGAGCACAATTTCTCTTGTTTCCAGCGACAGAGGTGTCAGCGGTACCGCCAGACTGACATCCTGATCAAAGATGATAATGGCGATACGCGTTTGTGTGTCCAGACTACTGATAAATTCGGAAACGGCCTGGGTGGCGAGAAAGTCCGGATCGTTTTTTTTCATACTGCCGGAATTATCCAGTACCACGACGACGTCTTTGGCAACGGCTGTCGCATCACTGTCATTCAACAAATCAGACAAAGCGCTGGATTCATCTTCGTCTGAAACATAAGACCCGGTAAACCCGTCACCAGTGTCCAGGCTGTCCCCTGTATCCGGGTTGTCGTAAAGCTCATCGAGGTCAACTGATTGTACAAAGGATGGGGCCAAAAGCAGGCAGAACAAGATAGTCGAACTAAACAACTGAAGTAATTTGGATGACATCATTCTTTAGATGGTTTGTAATTTATGGTCATTATAAAGCGTTCGTGCACAATTTCGCACCCCGTCTTGTGATAAAAGAGTCTCAGAGCGGTTTCGGGCCTCTCGCAACCGGCCTGCCGGCCTCCCTGCACCATTCACTCCACGAGCCCGCATACAATTTCCCTGCCGGCAACCCGGCATGAGCCACTGCCAGCAGGTTATGACAGGCCGTTACCCCTGAACCACAGTAAAATACCACCTGTTCGGGTGCAGTGTCGGCGTAAATCCGGCTGAATTGCTGGTGTAAACGCTCAGAATCAAGAAAATGGCCGTTTTCCGCCAGATTTTCCTTCCAGCAATGATTAATGGCGCCGGGTATATGCCCGGCCACGGGATCGACGGGTTCCACCTCGCCACTGTATCTCGCCGCGTCACGCGCATCCACCAACAACGGTGACTGACATACCTTGTCGATCGTGACCAGCCATTCATTCCTGGCACTACCGATAAATGCAACGGGATCATTTTTTCTCTCTCCCGCTTCCACTGCCAGACCCCTGGATTGCCAGGCCTGCCAACCGCCATCCAGCACGGCAACGGCCTCGTGCCCCATATAACGAAGCAGCCACCACATTCGTGCACCCATGGCCCCGGATGAGGCATCATAGATTATCACCTGTTTTCCAGCATCAATGCCAAAGGACGAGAACAGCTTGCACAATTTCACTGCTGTGGGCAGGGGATGACGACCATGATCGCTAACCGGCCTGCCCGACAAATCCGTAGTGAGATCGGCATACACGGCACCGACAATATGAGATTCCAGGTAATACTGATAACCCGAAGAGGGTTCGGCAAGATCATAACGACAGTCAACCACTATCCAGTCTCGCCGGTCTATGTTCGTTGACAATTCATCCACGCCGATAATCGTTTGATACATAGACACTCCGGAATTCAAGGTGTATTCGCCGGTCGAACAAAAAATGATCCGTCACAGAACAGACGAGGATATCTCCGTTTTTACTCTGTGACCGCTGTATGCTGTGTCGTTATACTTTAACGTTTTTCAGTTTATTTTTCCTTAAGAACCAGGCATTTTATTAATTGACATGTCATAACACCATGAAAGTTTTATTCGCCATTATCACACTCGTACTAAGCGCAGCTTTATCCTCATGCAGTACGTTATCATACTATGGACAGTCTATTTCCGGACAATGGCAACTACTTCGTGCCCGACAGGACCTGAAGACAGTGCTGCAATCGACAGATACACCGATTGAACTCGGAGAACGACTGCAACGCATCACTGAAATCAGAGATTTTGCCAGCGACCTGCTCAAATTGCCTGAAAATGACAGCTATAGAAGCTATGCTGACATTGGTCGTCAATATATTGTCTGGAATGTTTTCGCAACACCCGCGCTGTCCCTGCAGCCTCATCAGTCCTGTTTTTTAATCGTGGGTTGCCTCAGCTATCGAGGCTACTTCAAAAAAGAGGATGCCCTCATGTATATGGAAACTCTCAAGGCCGGCGGCTTTGATACCTATCTCGGCGGTGTGACAGCCTACTCCACTCTGGGCTGGTTTGATGATCCCATACTCAGGGGCATGCTGGAAAGAAACGACATTGAACTGGCCAGATTGATATTTCATGAATTGGCCCATCAGAAACTTTACATCAAAGACGATACAGAATTTAACGAGGCGTTTGCCGATGCCGTCGCCCTGATCGGACTTGAATACTGGCTGGCGACAAATGGCTCGGTAGAGCAAAGAAGAGACTTTGCCGAACAACTGGCGCGTGAAAACCAGTTTGTTGATTTGGTCCTGTCATATCAGGACAGACTCAATCAGCTTTATCAATCGTCACTGCCCGACTCGCAGAAACTGCTGCAAAAAAAAACGATATTTGATGGGCTGCAAGCGGCTTACAGTCTAATGCGCACAAACTGGGGGGGGTATGATGAGTATGATGAATGGTTCAAACACGGGCTGAACAACGCAAAGCTCGCAGCCGTATCTACCTACCGAAATCTTGTCCCTCGATTTTTCAGTACTTATAAAGTTGCCGGCGAAGATTTCGATACCTTTTATTCCCGTGTCGCCATCATTGGAAAATGTCCATACCGTCAACGACGTCAATTACTCCGTTCGAGCGCCCCGACACTCACCTGCCAGTAAGATTGGAGAAGTAAAAAAAAATGATTTTAAATTTTCTTCCTTCACCCTTTCCTCTTTAATCAATATTAAAAACGTATCCCTCGTGGGATAATTTGCGGTATTGTGTTCCGACATCAGCTCTGTTGAACATGGCGCCATGAATGCTGTTGCTGTTGATTATTGGTAAATTGTGACGCAGTTCACACTAGTATTTTTTGCTAGATGAATCAAATGGTTATTTAGGATTTATACTCTGCTTTTATGACTATAAGGTGTTAGTGAACGCATGCTTAACAAATTTTTCAGCAAACCTCTCGAACTCCAGGTTGGCGAATTAACACTGAAATTCAGCTCGATCAGCGACTTTGAGTTTGCCGTTGCGGGTCGTGTCTCCGTACCCTCGTCAAAGATTACTGAAATGGTCAAGTTTTCGCCTGAGCAGTTGCAAAAGGAAGCACGTACCATAAAGGAAATTGAGAAGAAATTTGTTGCCATTTTGTCGAAATCCATAGAAGACACGAATAGCATCAATCGGGCAATACGCGAACTCGATCCGCTCATATTCTCACAGGATCATGGCTGGCGCGATATCATCAGCGGCCTGAATGTAGGAGAAGATGAGTTTAATCCCTTTCGTCGAGTCGCACTTGTCAAATATATGCAATATCTGTCAGCCCGACAGGAAATCATAAAATATCTCTATTCCGAAAAGAAAAGGATGTTGAATGAGCCAGTCATCGATGCCGTCAAGGAAGACAGCAAAAGTGACCATGACGAATTCAGAGAGACCTTGATGCTGGAGAACACCATATTTGAGCCCATCGCCAGTGATCGAAAAGGCAGCAGCAACAACGGTGCCAGTGACTTTGAGCGTATGCCGAAAGGCGAAGCTGTCACTGTCACGCTGGCTCCCGGAAAAGAAATGACAGTGATGCTTTCCAAGCACAAATGCAGTCTGTTGGCAAAAGATGGGATTCAGTT
>JAJRTU010000320.1 GCA_024278135.1 Gammaproteobacteria bacterium | reverse complement strand
TGGCTACGGTGCTTGTTATCAGTCCCAATGTTGTCAGTTTCCAGGAAATGACCGCCATTGCCGCATACAGAGGCACATTCATCAGCAAATACAGAACGAAGTCATGTGTGCTGGTGACTTCCAGACCGCCGGTTTTATTCGCTTTGAAATAAGTGGAGCCTTCCGGCGTGTCGCTGACTGAAACATAATAAATGCGCGAGTAGATGAGTATGACCAGCCCCGACAGCCCCGTCGCATAGCGCCAGCCATCATCACCACCGAAGAACAGGGCGACAGCGGGCAGGGTCATGGCCGCCGCCGCCGAGCCGAAATTACCCCAGCCGCCGTAGATACCTTCGGCCAGACCCACCTGATGTGCCGGAAACCACTCACTGATCATGCGAATGCCGATGACAAACCCGGCGCCGACAAAGCCCAGTAAGAAGCGCGCCAGGGCCAGTGTCTGGAAATCATCGGCAAGCGCAAAGAAAAAACACAGGAAACTGGAAACGAACAACAGAGATGAATAGACTTTTCGAGGCCCGAATTGATCAACCAGCATACCGATAATGATCCTGGCGGGGATAGTCAGTGTCACATTTAATATCAGCAGTATATTGATCTGTTCATCGCTTAAGCCCATGGTTTCCCTGATGCTCGCGAGCAGGGGTGCATGGTTGAACCAGACGACAAAGGTGAGGAAGAAGGCGAACCAGCTTAGATGCAGAATACCTGCCTTGCCCTTGAATGAGAACAGCTGTGTTTTGACTACGGGACTCATTTATACAACCTCCAGGCTGTGGCATGCGTTAAAATCACCTTGCAACGCAACAATCAGGCCAACGAGTCAAGTTATTGTTATATATAGGAAATTATATTTATAGCGAATAGTGACTGGGCGGAGGCTCCGGCTGGCGCACCATAAAAGAACAGCTGAACACCCTGTTGTCACGATGTGGTGCCGTGGAAAAGATCGCTTGTTTCGGAGCAGGGATGGGGGAATATGACTATAGCGTGATGACGATGGTTGCCATTTTGGAGGGTAACGACAGCATTCGGTTTACAGGCCTTGCAATTTATACGCAGTCGCTAATCTTTCCAGAGAAACCACTCAACAAGCGTAAACCCGATCCCGCAAACCATGGACCACAGACTGATGGATATAAACAGACCCATGGTACCGGCGGAATCATCATGCCAGTCTATCCAGGCAAAGATCAGGGTGCCGACAAAAAAGACAGTTGACCAGAATACCCAGTTTATTATTCGGGAATCCTTTTTCATATTATTTATATTACCATCCTGTCAACACGCAAGCGGACAGGCCAGGGATACGACAAGCCGATACAATGAAAGTAGAAAAACCGCACTGTAAAAACAAGAGGATCCGAACCCATCATAATACGGTGCTTTGCGTATTGTTGAGATTTTTACTGTTGAGACGTGAAATTGAGTCCTCTTCTGATGTGCGTCAGACCCCTCTTTCCCGGATTGTACATCGAGGCATGGACGCCCGTCCCTGCCAGACAGTGGGATTTTTTGCCCTGAAGTGACAGGATCGAAAAATAAAGGCTGTTCCGGCAGGAATTCGTACAAATCACTTGTCAACGTTCGATTATATACTGGACAATTAAATTATTGAATTAACCTGTTGAGGTGAAACCATGAAAACCAAGCAAGCCATCCTGGGCGGAAAAGACAAAGTTAAGGTAGCTGTCGCACAAATTTCTTCAAAGTTTCTTGACAGGGAAACCTCGATTGCCAGAGCCATAGAGGCAATCAAAAAGGCGGGAGACAATCATGCCGAGTTAATCGTGTTCCCTGAAGTCTGGTTATCGGGTTATCCCTATTGGACGGAAGGCTGGGATTCCAACTTGCCGGAATGGGTGAATGGCAGAGTACGTTTTCATGATGCAGCGCTTGTTATCCCGAGTGATGATACTGAACAACTGGCCGAAGCGGCCAGAGATGCTGATATACATCTTGTCATGGGCTGTAACGAGATGGATTCCCGGCCTGGCGTACAGACTGTTTACAACACACTGTTGTTCATTGACAGAGAAGGCAAAATCCTCGGCCGGCATCGTAAACTGATCCCGACCTTTGCCGAACAAATGTTCTGGGGAAGGGGTGACGGGCGGGATCTGGCGGTATTTGAAACCGATATCGGTCGAATCGGAGGACTCATCTGTGGTGAACATTTAATGACAACGACACGGGCGGCAATGATAGCGCAGGGTGAGCACATCCATATCGCGGTATTCCCCGGTTCTTTTGCCCTGCATACAGGCCCGCAACTGGAAGAACCGGATCAGGCAGGCGCGTTCTGGGGGCACTTTGCCGTTCGTTCTCATGCAATGGAGGCGGGCGCATTCGTCATACAGGCCTGTGGCTATATTGATGAAAATGATATCCCTGAAGACTTTCCCTACAAGGGGAAAATGAATACCGCTTATGCGCATGGCGGCAGTTCCATCATAAGTCCTCTGGGTGTTCCCGTCGTGGAGCCGCAATTTGGAGCACAAATGATATATGCTGAACTGCAGGCTGATATGATCAAGGCCGTCAAGGCCATTCTGGATTCTGTCGGCCATTATGATCGTCCGGATGTCCTTCGGCTGCTGGTGCGCAGACAGGACAACTGGGAACCTGCCGATAAAATATTTACCCCCGACGCTGTTCAAATTGATCGCGACAAATTACGGCGGGCCGCTGAACATTATGATATAGATGAAAACCTGATTGCGGATATTACGGGGGATGGGGAATAACGAGGGGTATCCATCAGGCCTGTTCGTACATGCCTTCCATTTGGCTCCAGTTCCAGACTTTTTGCGGTTCTTTACCGGACAGAGGAATAATCTGCACGGCCAGCTCAGGCAAAGTCAATATGGCGCAGCTGTGATTGAATTTTGTACTGCCCGGATTGATTGTCAATATATTGCCCAGCGTGACGGAAAATAACTGGTGGGTATGGCCGACGATGAGCACATCATGGTCGAATCTGTTCAGCTTGTTTTCCCATAAGTCCTTTCGGGCCGGTATGATTTCACCATGCTGATCGAGCAGTTTTATGCCTTCCCCGTTTGAACAGGGCGGGCTGGCATGAACGACGTACAGTTGTTTGTCTTCAATGGTGAAATTCAGCGTGGCCGGCAATGTTGAGAAATAGTCTTTTATCCATAGCTGACTGTCAGGAACGGCAGATTCAAGAAACCAGAGATCGTGGTTGCCCGAGATGACCTGACATTCGCTGTCAAGCAACAACTCAACGGTTTTATCGAGCTGCTCACCGTAGCCGGCAATATCACCGGCACAGATCGTCATATCCACACCCATCCGCCCGAAAAGTGTCAGGGCCTGCTCAAGCGGATCGACTGTTGCGTGTATATCACTGATTAAACCAATTTTCATCACGGCTGGAAAACAGGCGGCTTGCCGCCAATCGAATTCTCAACGAAATTGCTGATTCGTCCTATACTATAAAACAGGTTCATCACGAGGATAAGCATTTTGAGTCTGATAATCACGTCTACTGCGTTTGTAAATGAGGGCAGCATACCGGTTCGCCATACCTGCGACGGTGATGACATTTCACCGGCGCTCTCCTGGTCCAATATTCCCGAGGGGACACAGAGTCTTGTCCTGATCGTCGATGATCCGGATGCGCCGGATCCGGCCGCACCCACGATGATCTGGGTACATTGGGTCTTGTATAACCTCTCTGCGGCTTCGAGCG
>JAJRTU010000319.1 GCA_024278135.1 Gammaproteobacteria bacterium | reverse complement strand
CGATTTATGGCCATAATTACCTGCTCCGGGCAGTCGGCAGCAGCATGACAATCAACTGGATAATGTCCATTTTCCCGGAATAGCTATTATTCTGTATGAATAAACATCAATTTTATCCTGTACAGCACTTGTTCAGTCAAAGATTCAGGGACAAGATCACAACTTAGGTATATGCTCTCCCATTTTTTGAATCAGGGCTTCCAACGAATAAACAATGACTATCAGAACAAGATTTGCTCCCAGCCCGACCGGTTTTTTACACATCGGCGGTGTTAGAACGGCTTTATTTTCCTGGTTGTATGCACGCCATCATCATGGGGAGTTCATTCTGCGTATTGAAGACACTGATCGTGCGCGATCCACCGAGGAGGCGGTGGGGCTTATCCTTGAAGGCATGTCCTGGCTGGGTCTGGCGCATTCTGAAGGTCCCATATTTCAGTCTGAAAGGACGCAACGCTACCAGGCTGTGATTCAGCAATTACTGGACGAAGACAAGGCTTATCATTGTTATTGCAGCAGGGAGGAGCTGGAAGCCATGCGTGAGGATGCGACGAAACGGGGTGAGAAGCCAAAATATAACGGCAAGTGTCGTATGCGCGATGCTGAGATACCAAAGGATGTCAAACCGGTTGTGAGATTTAAAAACCCGATGAACGGGGAGGTGATAGTGGATGACCTCGTTCAGGGCACGGTGATTTTTCAAAACGCGGAACTGGATGATTTAATCATTGCCCGTTCCGATGGCACGGCCACATACAACCTGACCGTAGTCGTGGATGACATGGATATGATGATTTCTCACGTTATACGGGGCGATGATCATCTGAATAACACCCCACGTCAGATAAATATGTTCAGGGCTCTCGGAGCAAAGTTGCCGGAGTTTGCACACATTCCCATGATTCTGGGCCCTGACGGCAGAAAGTTGTCAAAACGCCATGGTACGGTGAGTGTCTTACAGTACCGGGATGAAGGTTACCTGCCTGAGGCCCTGCTGAACTATCTTGTACGACTGGGCTGGTCACATGGTGATCAGGAGATTTTCAGTCTCGACGAAATGGTTCAATTATTTGATATTACAGACCTGAACAAGGCGGCTTCGGCGATTAACCCGGACAAGTTATTATGGCTGAATCAGCATTATATCCGCACGGGTGATCCACAGCGTCTGTCTGCACTGACCCGGGATTATCTGGTAAAGACTGACATTGACTGTGCTGAAGGACCTGAGGTCGGAGAATTGTTCGAGGTACAAAAGGAGCGAGTGAAAACCCTGGTGGAACTCGCTGAGCAGAGCCGCTGTTTTTACGAGGATTTTACTGAATTTGATGAAGCTGCCGCCCGCAAACATTTGCGTCCGGTCGTGCTGGAGCCCCTGCTGCGTCTGCGCGAACGTCTGTTTGAACTGCTTGACTGGGAGCGGGAAGCTCTACACCAGGCAGTGGAAAATGTAGCATCGGAGTTCGATATCAAACTGGGGAAAATAGCCCAGCCTTTGCGCGTTGGCCTGACCGGTGGCCCGGTGTCACCCTCGATTGATGATACCTTGTATTTGATTGGGCGCAGACGTTGTTTGCAGCGACTGGACAGGGCACTGGACTTTATAAAACAACGTATGGCAACAGCAACTTGACACAAAGCAGGGGCTGACGTACAGTCTCGCGGCCGTTACTTATGTCGCCAGGGGCTGCTTTGCCATTGTATCAAAAAGCGATGATAAGCAACTAGTTACAGCTGATTTGATAGTTGAACGCGGGTGACTACTCTGGGGCCATAGCTCAGCTGGGAGAGCGCTTGCATGGCATGCAAGAGGTCGGCGGTTCGATCCCGCCTGGCTCCACCAAACATTCAGTTCTAAAGTGTATTACAGGACATCTGAACATGTCCCCATCGTCTAGAGGCCTAGGACACTGCCCTTTCACGGCGGCAACAGGGGTTCGAATCCCCTTGGGGACGCCATATCCGGTAAAAAAATCATCGAAAGGTGATTTTTTTATAAATAGCATTTCCTATCTCATTGAAATATAACATTATTCATTTTTCTTCTGTGTATAATGCCGGTAATAAAGGCGTATTCTGATAATCTGCCTTGAAGTTGTCGTTCAGGATTCACGCAGACTGGCGAGAGGGTGGATGGATATTAAAAGTCTGGTTTTCAATCGATTGTCGTCATGGCTCAATATAGAGAAGGGCGGCAGCACCAGCGATATCCCGATGACGGATATAGAACGACTGTGCGAAGAGCTGCGTCAGGGAGACGTGATCCTGGTAGAAGGGAAATCCAGGGTCAGTCAGGTCATTGAAGCCCTTACGGACAGCCCGTGGACACATTCAGCCCTGTATATTGGCCGCCTGGATGAGATCAGGGATGAGGTCCTGCAAAAAAAAATTGCGAAGCACTGTTCCGCTACTCCCGATCAACAATTACTGATTGAAGCCTTGCTGGGTGAAGGCACTGTTATTCGCCCGGTGAGCAAGTACGCTGGATTTCATTTGCGGATTTGTCGTCCACAGGATCTGTCCAAAGCCGATCGTAACAAGGTCGTGGCTCATGCTATCGGGCAATTGGGCTATGAATACGATATTCGCCATCTTTTCGATCTGGCGCGATTTCTGTTGCCCTATTCCTTCATACCTCATCGCTGGCGTTCAAGTTTGTTCGAACGTGGCAGCAGCGAGTCGATGCGAAACGTGTGTTCCTACATGATTGCCGAAGCCTTCCGCGTGGTAAAATTTCCCATTCTGCCTGTAGCAGAACGCAGGGACGATGGTTTGCTGAAGCTTTATCTTCGCAATACCAGGTTGTTTACACCGAAAGACTTCGACTACTCGCCCTATTTCAATATCATCAAATACCCTTATTTTGATTCGAATGAAATTGCGAGCTATCGCTCCTTGCCCTGGGATGAGGACGGTGTTTTGTGCAATGAGCATGAGCATGATTTATTCCTGGCTGAAAGTGAGCGTGTCATCGATCCGAGTGACAGGCGTCTTCACCGGCAACAGGGGGGCGACGACGCGAATAAGCTTAAGGAATAGTGTATATAAGCCGCTAAGACCTTTATTCTTAACGATGCAATGCTATAATCTGCCGCGCCGGCGTTCTTCCGGCCAGCTGAATGATTTAGCTGTGATAATCAGATTTCTTTGGATTCGCTGCAGCTTGCTGCGTTGACGTCATCCCTGCGAAGCCAGGGATGCCAATCCAGTTAGATAAGATCCGCTGACAGCGGTGCATGATGGATAGCGGATCACCTGAGCTCGCCCTGGACTTGATTCAGTGTTCGGTATGGTGGTGTTATTACCCCTTCAGTTTGCTGAGGGGCAGTTTATTACTTAACTTCGATAATTGACGTATATGAAGATACTTGTGACCGGCGCGGCCGGTTTTATCGGTGCTGCCTTATCCCGGCGTCTGCTGGCCCGGGGCGATGAGGTTGTCGGCCTTGATAACCTTAATGATTATTATGATGTACAGCTGAAAAAGGATCGTCTGGCGACGATCGAGTCCGAGCCGAACTTTCAGTTCATCAAGCTGGATGTGGCTGACCGGGATGGTCTCGCGGCGCTTTTTCAGGTACATAAACCTGAGCGGGTTGTGCATCTGGCGGCACAGGCCGGTGTTCGCTATTCCATCGAAAACCCCCATGCCTATGTGGACGCCAATCTGGTGGGCTTTGTCAATATTCTCGAAGGTTGCCGGCATAATGAAGTTCAGCATCTTGTCTATGCTTCTTCCAGTTCGGTCTATGGCGCCAATACCAATATGCCGTTTTCCGTACACCATAATGTAGACCATCCCCTGTCTTTATACGGCGCAACAAAAAAAGCCAACGAGTTAATGGCGCATACCTACAGTCATCTTTATCAGTTGCCGACGACCGGGCTCCGGTTTTTTACCGTCTATGGCCCCTGGGGGCGGCCGGATATGGCCCTGTTTTTGTTTACCAAAAAGATTATTGCAGGTGAAGCGATAGATGTATTTAATCATGGCAAACACAAACGCGATTTCACCTATATTGATGACATTGTTGAAGGTGTCGTACGAACACTCGACAGTATCGCTTCACCGAATCAGGACTGGTCCGGTATGGAGCCGGATCCCGGTACCAGTACGGGCCCTTTCAGGCTTTATAATATCGGCAGTCATAATCCGGTTGAGTTAATGCGATACATTGAAATTCTGGAGAATTGTCTGGGCAAGGAGAGTCAAAAGAATTTTCTGCCCATGCAGGCCGGTGATGTTCCCGCCACTTATGCGGATGTTGACGCACTTATCAAAGATGTAGACTACTCTCCCTCAACCTCCGTTGAACAGGGGATAGAAAAGTTTGTG
>JAJRTU010000318.1 GCA_024278135.1 Gammaproteobacteria bacterium | reverse complement strand
CTCTTAATCCCAAGGTCGTAGGTTCGACCCCTACACGGCCCACCAATTAAATCAATTCACATTTAAGCCCTACTTTACTGGTCTACTTATGCGCGTGTGATCGGACAGATGGTTTGAGATCGTGGGCTTTGGCGGGATCAGTCGGGATAAATCGGGATAAATAAAGAGAATCAATTAGTTAGGTGTGTGGGTGGCGCGATTTTGTTGTGAAGCGATACTTAATGTAGCGTCATACGTAGATACTTGAGCATTAGCGAAATACGGCACTAAACCAATCTTCAGCCGCCTTGAGATAAGTTAGCTAAATCAATTTGGCACAGGGGAAAAGCAGGCTTGGTCTTTCCTGCGTCCTCACATGTTACGCCATGCCTGTGGATTTAATTTGGCGAATGAGGGGCAAAATACCCGTGCACTGCAGCATTACCTGGGTCACAAGAATGTTCAGCATACAGTTCGATATACAGAGCTGCCTTCAGATCGATTTAAGGAATTTTGGCAGGATTGACTATTGTCAGATTAACTTAAGGAGAAACTTTGAATGTTTTCATGTAAATTGCCGCAGAGTGTTTCCAAACTGACGATTTATGGAGTACGTAACAAAGAATATATTGTGAGCGATGACTACGAATTCGAAAATCGAGTGGACTGAGCAAACCTGGAACCCAACTACTGGATGTACGAAAATTTCCGCAGGGTGCAAGCATTGTTATGCTGAAACAATGGCTAAAAGACTGCAGGCAATGGGTACACATGGGTATGAGAATGGATTCAAGATTAGTATTCTTGAGAGTCGTCTAAGTCAACCATTTACTAGAAAAAAACCAACTATGTATTTTGTAAACTCCATGTCGGATTTATTCCATAAATCGATACCCTACAGGTTCATAGATCAAGTTTTTGAGGTAATTCAGCAGACTCCTCAACATTCGTATCAAATTCTTACTAAGCGTGCTTCAAGAATGAGAGACTATTTTCGTTCAAGACAAGTACCAGCGAACGCTTGGCTTGGAGCGAGTGTTGAAAATAGGAAACATGGTATTCCTAGAATCGACTGTTTGAGGCAAATTGAAGCTAAAACGAGATTTTTATCCGTTGAGCCGTTACTAGAAGATCTTGGTCCCCTGGATCTTAGCGATATTCATTGGGTTATTGTCGGTGGGGAAAGCGGCAAGAATGCTCGAAAAATGGATGAAAATTGGGCGCTTTCCGTTCGACGGCATTGTGAATTACAAAACGTTGCATTCTTTTTTAAACAATGGGGTACCTGGGGTGCTGATGGGATAAAACGGAACAAAAAAGAAAACGGAAGAATCCTTTCCGGGAAAAAATGGGAGCAGTATCCTATTCATGCATCTTAAGGATGTAATCAGACGCTCTTTTTGCCACATCAATTGCTTTTCTATTGGGATTAGAGACACAAAAATATAGCGAATATAGTTGAGCGCCGGTCTTAGGCAAAGCAAGAGGTTGACTTACATGAGGAAATAGCTGTTCTAATCGCTCTGTAACAAAATCCTCAAATTCTTGAACCGAACTATCCCGAACATTTCCCTCGGAATTTAATTCGAACATTTCTACTTGTTTCTTTGGTTGTTGGGTATATATCCTGTTTATCCAGTCATTAGTCCCTAAGATTTTATTTATTTTCTCGACTTTGTAAGATTCAATAGAATCTTTCTTTTTGGACGCTTGACGATAGAAGCCGGATAGGGAAAAGAGATACCAGATATCTATTGATTTGGTATCGTTAATCGCTTGCAATGTACTCCAGTCAACATCCAACCCATAAGGGTCTAAAAATAATACTGCTCTGTATTTATTCCAGTTAATTGATTTACAAATTTTGACTATTTCATCATTCGCATCGTTCAAAGAAAAACAAGTTCGCCGGTTAGGGTATGTTTCGCCTATTTGTTTTAATCTATCAAGTCGATGTTTATTATTTTCTATAAAATAGTATATATCGAAGGGTGTCTGAACAGATAGTGCCTTTACTGCCGAGCCCGTCGACACCTTTTCTTTTTCTTCTTCTTTTAATAGTGGTGCACCCGGTATTTTTTCGTACCTTTCACCGGTGCCAGCAAATGCATCAATGTAGATTAAATTAAATTTTTGATTTTTTAAGGCGGTCGTATAAAAATTGAGATATCTTTCCAGCACCTCTAGTTTTATTTCAGTCCATGCCCCACCAAAATAATGTGAAACCATTCCTTGTAACTCCCTGTCATAGAGAAACTAATAATACATGATAATTGTATAGCACACTTCAAATTGGAAAAGAACTCATGTTTTTGAATGGACTTTCTCATTTACGACGTTTGGGGTGTATAAAATGAGTTGCCAGTTGTTTTAGTTGTTTCTACGGTTAGGCCAAGTGCGAAGAAGCGCCGAATTGCTCTAAGCCATAGAGAAAATCCAGTCAAATGCCCCGCAGAACGGATCGTCTATGAGAATACCTACTACCATGTGATGAACAGAGGCCGGGGCCAGAGTCTCTCTGCAACAGTATTTTGATTTCTACAATCAAAAGTACCGACATCGGATCTTGGGCTGTACGCCTTACAGGAATTTACCCACCCTGTAAAATGAAGTGGCATAAGAAAAGAGATACACTTATGAACGAAGTTGAAACAGAGTAATGCTGTGACAAATACTACTATCGATATCCCGGGCTACCAGGGGCGCGCCACCCGGCTTGAGCAGGCTTGCATATTTCGTGTAATCGATGTGGAAGGCTGTCAGATTGCCGATATGTTTGTTGTATCTGCCGACGATAATAGTGAGGTCTTCAGCCCCCCACTGACGCGACAGACAGGTTTCAGACTCACACCTCGACCCGGTGATCTCCTGTACAGCAATCGCCGTCGTCCCATGCTGACTTTTCTCGATGATACCTCTCCCGGCCCTCACGATATGGCCTTTGCTCCCTGTGATCCGGGCTTTTATATCGATCTCGGGGCGGATTCTTCCCACCCCAATTGCCGGGACAATTTCTACCAGGCCATCAGCAAACTGGACATCCATATAGAACCGCCCCCAGATCCTTTCAACCTGTTTCAAAATACGGTACCGAAGGCCGATGGTGATTTCGTTGTCGGGCAAACGTTAAGTAAAGCCGGTGACTATGTTGAATTCAGAACAGAGATGGATGTCATTATTGTGATCACGGCCTGTTCTGTGGATTTACCCATTGACGGGATCGAGCCCATCGGTGGCCTTTCCACACCGCTTCGTATTCAAGTTGACTGACCCGGACATACAGCAGCGAAAATTGATATCTATACGCCAGGGCCTGTACGGATGAAGGTACTTCCCTTATCATTTATTTGTTTTAGCCGAGCAAATGCAAAATCGCGATCCGATCCGGCACATCATTGGCACCTGCGCGGCGCAAATCGGTGCAATTGCGACACCCATTCTATCTCCGCTGATCATAGGCGGACTGATTGTCGGTCTGAGTGTCGGTGAGGTTGAAGCCGGTGGCCTCATTACCGTCGAATTGCTGGTGATTGGGTTTATCAGCATGATGCTCGCACCACTGATGGTCAGGATCCCTCACCATCACCTGGCGATAACCGGTGCGCTGGTATTGATACTGGGGCAGCTCCTGTCCATGCATGCCACTGACATGGGCGGACTGTATCTATGGCGCGCACTGGCCGGTATAGGGGGTGGCTGTCTGGTGGCGACGGTCAACGCCGCTATCGCACAGGCACGATCACCTGTTTTTCTCTATGGTCTGGCCTGGGCGGCTGCTTATACAGTCACCGCCGTCCTGGCTGTGTTGATGACGGAAACCAATGACGTCATTACTTATGACATCGTCTATGGCTGGTTGGCCGTAGCCCTGTTACTGGTCCTGCCTCTTCTCTGGTTCGTCCCCAGACACGGCGGTGAAGCGATACCTGCCCCCTTTTCCCGGGACAGCATCAGCACGGGTTGTCTGCTGATGCTGGGCATTATGATGATTGGCAGCAGCATGATGGCCTATTACGCCTTTCTTGAGCGACTGGCGGTACTCATCGGTGCCAGCCCGGCGCAGACGGGTCGGATAGTCGCCGCTGTCCAGGTGGCCGGTATCATTGGCGGGCTGTCCGCAGCGCCGGTGGCAAAGCGATTTGGATTGATACCGGCACTTGTTGTTATTACTTTGTTACACGTTGGGGCGATTGCCACCGCCATCTGGACAGACCAGGTCATCATTTTGGGGGTTGCCGCCTTTTGTGAGGCTGTACTGTTTATTATGATGACACCTTTGATGCTGACACTGGCCGCCAATATAGATAAAAAAGGCCGATGGGCTGCTGCCGCAGGCGGTATATTCACACTAAGCACGGCGTTTGGGCCCATTGCGGGTGCCGCACTGATAGAAAGTACCGGTTATGTCGCCATTGCCTGGCTGCAACTACTGGTCAGCATACCCGCGATTACTATTTTCATCCGCGTGAATCGGATGTCTGATCTTACTGAATGATTAAATACTGTTAATACACCGGCACTATTCAGCACTCATTACGCAGGGGGAACGAAATGGACAAACAGAAACTGGCAGCACTTCGTAACAAGTACCGGGAGCAGGCCTACCATGAAGTAGATGATCCTGAGCATAAAAAAGCCATGCTCGGTGCCACCGACATGTTGAGTGGCATTGCGACGCTGCTGGATGCCCCTTACCAGGAAGGACTGGACGCTATAGATATTGCCTTGATCGGCGTCCCCTTCGACAGCGGTGTGGTACACAGGACCGGGGCACGGTTTGGTCCTCGCGCCATCAGAGATATTTCCATGTCGGTAGGCCCTTTCAACCACCAGACCAGAGTCAATCCTTTTGATCTTTGCAGTATTGCCGATGTTGGTGATGTGCCCTTACACGGCTTTAGTCTGGAAGAAGGCATCCAGACCATCGAACAGTATTATCACCGGGTGATGGATGCGAGTGTCATGCCGGTATCGGCCGGGGGTGATCACTCCGTGACCTACCCTATTATGAAAGCAGTCGGCCATAATAAACCGCTGGGGATGGTCCACGTCGATGCCCATTGCGACACCATGGGTTCACTGGAAGATCACAAATTTCATCACGGTGGTCCGTTTCGTCATGCCGTGCTCGACGGTGTACTGGATCCGGAACGCTGTGTGCAGATCGGTATCAGGGGAGCCGCGGAGGTATGCTGGGAATTTTCCTATGCGTCGGGCATGACGGTTATCCCGGTACAGGATTTCCATAACATGGGAGTCGAAGCGGTAGTTAAAAAAACCCGGGAGGTTCTCGGTGATGGCCCTGCCTATATCACTTTCGATGTAGACGGCCTGGATCCGGCTTATGCTCCCGGCACCGGCACGCCCGAAATTGGCGGTCTCAGTACGGCTGATGCGATACAACTGTTACGCAGATTGCGGGGTCTTAATTTCGTGGGAGGGGATCTGGTTGAGGTTGCGCCACAGTACGATACAAGCACTAATACGGCCCAGGTGGGGAAACAAATGCTGTTCGAGATCCTCTGTCTCGTTGCCGAGAGTAAGGCTGCCAGACAGGGAGTTCTATTATGAAGGTGAAAGGGTCAAGTATCATCTTGACTGTTTGTATTTTCCCTGTTGACAGTATCCCAAGATTTGAAGGTTTACTTTAATTCCCTCGACGGTTGCCAATAATGCGATCGAAAAATGGCTTGTGCTTGCCGTATGATCGCGCCGTGCATATACAAAAGAAGGGAATCAACTAATGCTGTCTCTTGACCACGTGATGTGGTCAAGAGACAGTGGTTTTTCCGGGGAATGCTTACTCGGCCCTCGCGGCCGGTAAACAAGGCATTTGTTACCTATACTTTTCTTTTACGTCTGGCAGCAGAAACTAAACCGAGCAGGCCTGATCCGAGCAACAGGACTGTTGGCGGCGCCGGGACTGTTGCAGGTGCGACGGCTGTCAGTACGGCATTGTCTGCGAAACCGACGTTGCCACCACCGAGTGTTGAGTGCAAATAGCGTATCTCAGCTGACAGGAAATTAAAATCCGCAGTCAGAACGCTGGTTAAACTAAATGATTGCCACGTAGATACACTGGAATCCAGTATAAATGTGCTGGAGAGAACAAGATTCAAATCACCCGTTGAAATACTGTTTCGTCCGGCAATCATGAGCTGAGCCGCCACTCCAGTGCCAATTGAATTTAACTGAACATCAAAGGTGACAGTAGTGCCGGTAACGAAAGGTCCTGCGACCATCTGATGTACTTGTGAGACTGATCCTCCACCTGCATGATTGATCTGGAGCATCTGAGTGCCAAAAGGTGTCACACCGCCGGTTGCCCCGGTAAGAACAGAATTTTCTGCGCCCCATACATCAGTACTGGATGCCCAGAATGTATCTATTGACGAAATACCTTCAAAATCCCCTGCCGTTAACAGATTGGCTTGCGCATTAAATGAAGCTAAAGAGCTCATTAATACAATCGCTGTTGAAATGGATATGAATTTGTTTTTTGCCGCTGCCGCTACTGTACGTGTGCAGTTCATCTGCCTTGTCCTCATTTATCCCCATAAGGGGTGGTTGATGTTGTGATTCTTGTTTGGCCGGAAATGGCCGTAGTGCCCTTTAGTGTCTTCAGAACCAGTTAGCAGTAATTGTGCCAAACCATGAGGCACAGTGATTTTCCGTTACTATTCAGCGTGTTATGTGTGATCTTTGATCGCCTGCCCGATCAGTTCATTGAAAACTGTAAAAAAGCCTGACAATCTTCCCCTTGATTTTGCTGATCCTGAGTTGTTATTTTGGCTTATTGAGTTTTTTATCCTTTATAATCAATTTGTTAATATGTTTTTCGGTTGCGGGCGGTAGTGTAAAATTTTCTGACAAATGAAAGGCGCCAGTATCATATTGACAGTATTCCGGGATCTGGAAACGCGCTTTAATTCCTTCGAAAGTTGCTAATCGATGTGATCGAAAAACGGCTTGTGCTTGTCGTATGATCGCGTCTTACCTGCACAGGAGATTCATCACCGCCAGTCAGGCAGGCATATAATACTTCGACCATTCCTGGATTTCCCTGGGTAACTCGTCAGTATTATTTACATCGCCCTGGCGTTTTCAGGTCACTGAATTCAATAGTATGTCTGTGTATTTGGTTATTGAGGCGGTGGGAGACAGAATCATAACAGGGCACACTCTTTTGTCGGTTTTCTTTACATTGTTACGACGAATGACTTCCCCCAGAATTGATAAGCAACTGTTTTATAGGGAAAATAACGAAACGGCGTAAATATTGCTTAAATATGGTCGGTGATGATTGTACAACTTACAAACTGAATAGGTGGGGGCCGCATTAAATGAATAGACTACTCAGAACCGCGTTGTTATGGATTTCCCTGTTAATCGTCCTGTCCGGAACCGCCAGCGCAACCGTTTTAACTTTTGACGAGACGGCTGCGTTGGGCCCCTGGGACGGTGGGGCACTGGCAGATGGATTTAGTATCCCGAGTTTGACCAGTACTGCCGGTGCGGCGACAGAAGCGAACGTTTTACAAAGTGGTTCAGCGTTTTCGGGTTCAAACGCAATGTTCAATTTCAATTCTCGTGCAGGCCGGATTATTCGCTCCAGTGCTTTTAATCTAATTGGCGCCTATTTCATGAATGACCCTCGTGTCCTGTTGGGCTCCTCGACATTCGAAGTATTCGGCTACGATGACGTGGGCAATCTGCTTTACCAGTCTGTCGAAACCATCACAGACACCTGGACCTTCATTACACTGAACATGGCCGGTATATCCGATTTCCGTTTCAACCCGCTCGACCCGAATGTGCAGAATATGATGATGGATAACCTGACGTATAACGAGGTCGCTGCCCCGGAACCCGCCACGCTGGCCCTTCTGGGTATTGGCCTGGCAGGGTTGGGATTCAGGAGGAGAAAGATTCACTAAGCTTTCGCCAACAATTTTTACCATGAAACCCCGTCACTGTACGGGGTTTTTTACTTGTGCCGGCAGCAGGGGGAATCTGTAAAAACAGACTTTTGAGCGGCCCCTGAAACAAGTGATGATTGTTGTAAAGGGTGCATTTATTATCAGGGCTTCCTTAGCTTAATACTAATTCTTTCATTCGATGAGATTTTCCGATTTCTGAAATCACGCTGTTTTTCAATCCGGCTTTCCTGGCGAATTCTCCCCAATTCTCCACAGCTTCTCTTACTTCACTGATAATATCTTTCGGTTTGTTAATGCCGATGGTTTCCCCAACCGTCAATAAATCTTCAATATGAAAATTATCGCGTTTTCCGTTTATTGTCATTTGGTGTTGTCTCGTCCACTGGCCCTGAGGATTATGAGAATAAATAAGGTCATATGCCGGCGATAATTTCCATTTCCCGTTTTCCTCCATAAGAAATGAAATGTTTTTCGTATGATCGTCCTGGTTGCGGGCAAACACATTAAATAACATTCTTCTGTATTGCTCGGTAATTTCTCTTTTGCTGATCTTTAATTTTCGCATTACTGTAAAGGCAAGTTCATAACTGTAAGTGCCCGGTAAATTAAAGTCATAGTGAGCTATTCCACATAAAGTCTGCATGTGGATTTTTTTCCCATCCACACGATCAAAGCGCCTGGTCATAAAATGCGATCTGCCGTTTTCTTCCAGCAATTCACACCGGGTCATTTCGATACCGGCGTTTTTTGCCATCAGATGGTAAGCATATTCGATCCTTCCATGATCTTTTGTTTTGCCTAGCTCAACATCTTCCACACCATCGAATTTCAGTATCCAGTAATCATAGTCTCCCGGTACCTCTGTCTGACCGGACAGGATATCTCCGGATTTATTCATTGCAATCACTGCTTTGGCACGCGCCCCTCCGGCCGATGTTCCCACGCGCAAAATATCCAGGATAGCCTGTTCATTTTCTTTGTCTGATGATGTGAATCTCACATTTAACTTTTTACCTTCATCCAGTATTTCTTTTGTCAATTTAACCAACTCAGGAATTTCAACAGAAACAGGCCTGTCAAAATTATCAATGATTGCAGGGGAGAACTCCAGGGCGCCAACAGCGCGTTTACCCATATAGCAAAGACGCTCCACCGGAGTGGAACTTTCAATATCACGACCTTGACGCGCCAACCAACTGTTGATAATCGAATTCCCGAATTTATCCGGCAGCGCATCAGCAAGCATTCCCGGTAACCCTAAAAAAGTGTCCTTGCTCAAGCTGGGAAAGGAGAATATTTCGCGTGATTTTTTTGCATCTTTGATGCTCATATGTATCGGCGAAATATCTAAATCTTTTTTCAGAAATGATGGGTCATATTCAAATAATGAATATTGACGATCATGAAGCCAGCTTACGGCACCAACATAATAGCCCCACAATTTTATTTCTGCAGTATTAACTTTTTCCATATCATCACGGCTTTTCTTTATCGGTTTCCTGAAAGCTTTTTAAACGTTTGCCGGACGCTCGCTGTCTCCTCCTGCCCTGCATGCGGGCTAATTGCAAAGGACTGACCGATACTGGCGGTATGAAATTATCTATTTCATCAAGGCTCTCCAGTTCGCGTAAGACCGCTATCAATGTCGATATTGAACTGCCACCTCCATACTCAAGTCTTTGAATTGTTGCGTAACTTAGTGTTGTTCGTTTTGCGAGCGCTTTCTGGGTAATATTTTTTCGTAAACGAAGAGACTTGATACGATTACCAATTTCTTCCTCGATGGCTTGATCTGATAATGAATAGAAATCCATAAAACATGAATAATACTGTATTAATATAGAATATTAAGTATAACATATGAAATATAGCGTGTAATATATACAAAAACTAAATATTTATTTATGCTTGATATATAATGTATTATATATGATTAATTAAGTTAAAACATGAAATATAATGTATTATATTGTTTCTACTGATATTCTAATTTCGGATTCATAAGGCTTTGTAAAATAAATATATTTTTATAGTTTACAGGCCCAGGATCGTCGGCTCG
>JAJRTU010000317.1 GCA_024278135.1 Gammaproteobacteria bacterium | reverse complement strand
TAAAACTCATCTCTCATCCCCCATTCATAATAGCTTTGAGAGATCCGATCTGTGCAACGCCAGTTAGTTCACGCTATGCTTATATCAATTCGCGATCAAAGCTGGTTTTCTTATAACGAAAGTACGATCTTGCCCTGTCCCGACAGGAATATTTGTATTCCATGCGGGACATCATTTGTTCCAATGAGTGTACAGGCATGGATAACCTGCTGATCACATAAGTTCATACCGGTACCGGCGTAAGGCGGGTAACGATGTTTATTACTGAAAAGACAAAACACAGTTCACCCCGTCTGAACGGGTCTTGTTATCAGCTGCAGCCCTGTTTTTGTCGACCGCGCCGACTTTAATATCTTCGGTCTTTCCAGGGCCGGGAACAATTAAAGCTTACAAGAGCCGGTATCAGCCGGTCATGACCGGAAAAAAACCTGCTTGTTATTCATGGCCAATTATTACCTGCAGAGGCTTGTGCACGTTCTGGTAATAAGCTGTTTGATTCAGTCAAAAAGCCCCTTGAGTAATTTTTTCGGTGCGTCAAGCACCTTTTTGGTCACTGATTCCACCTTGCCTGGTTTTTTGGTCTGTCGGTTTTTTACCGATGTTTTCGCCGGTGTGCTTTTACCGGTAAGCGCGGTCCGACATGGGGCCGTGTCGGCCACATTGCCACCGTCGCCCTTGCCAAAGATGCCGCTGACGATGGAACCGGCACTTCCTGCCACGGATTTCAATGCACCCATAGCAACACCGGCAGGATTTATTTTAATCTTTGGATCGGCCAGTGTGCCACCGACTTTCATGCCGGAAGCAAGATTGGTGATTGTAGCGGCAACAGCGCCCTTTGCATGAGGTTCAAAACCCAAAGCCAGTTTTTCGTTGCTGAGGTTGATGTCGCCACCACCCGAGACAGTAATTTGTCCGGTTTCGACACCAATACCTTTGTTGGCGGTGGCAATGCCCTTTTTGATCTTGAAGTTCAGCACGGCGCATTCAAGCATGGCATTGTCTTTCGCCGAGAAGGGGTTAAGCAGTTTGCCCAGGCTGGCCAGCAAGCCACTTTTCTTTTCTTCTCGCTTCATTTCTGCCGGGCCAATTTGCACGAGTAATTGACCGTCGACACCGCCGGCGATGGCCTGAGTTGAATTGCCGCTACCCTGAAGCCGCAATGTGATATCTGTGGTGCCACCACTGAGCGTGTCCTGCAGTTGCTTCAGCCGGCCCAGTTGGATGTTCTTACCATCCAGCTGCAGCTTGATAGCGGCGGTTTTCTGTGAGGCATCTACGTTTATGTCAGCGCGTAAAGTACCTTGTGCCAGCTGCATCGACAGAGGCTTTAGAGTCAGTTTGCCGCCATCAAGTGTCAGCCTGGTGTTGAATTTTGTCAGCGTTGCCTGGCGTGTCTGGATCTTGTCCGCCTTGAGGGTGACAGCCGCGTTGGCGGCGTGCAAGCCATCCAGGGGTAGAGGCTCATCAGTAAAATATCGCTCGATCTTTTCCTCTGTCGCCGGTGGTTCCGCCTGGAAGGGGATCAGATTCAACAGGGGTGACTGCAAGTTTGCTCTGATATAAGGGATTTTGCCTTTCAGATCAGCTGTTATGCTGCCGCTGATGCGGCTATCAGCCAGTGTCATTTCAAGATCGGACAGTTGATATTGACCTTCCGGATCAGACAGGCTTGTGGTCACCGTCAAAGGGCCAATGGCGGGTAGCTCAGCCCCTGTCAGGGGGGTCAACTCATTCAGTTTAGCGACATGCAAATTGATCGCCATCTTAATACCCTGGCCCTGCAGAGGCTTGCTGATGACACCTGAAAGTGTTGTCGATGCGGCGCCAATGTTGACGCTGAGATCCACCGGGTAATCCTTGTTGTCAAACAGGCGGGACAAACTGCCTGTTTTACCGTTCACACTGATGGCTGTGCCATCCAGCGCGGCTTTCAACTCCAGTTCCATCTGATCGTCATCTGTGGAATTGAGTTTGAGAGTATCAATGGAAAACGCGACAGGTTTTTCGCCGGCGGCGTCCCGGTAGACCAGTTTAAGTTGTTTCACCAGTACGGTACCGATGTTGATTGCGGTCAGGGCGCCGTCGTCACTCCGGCCCTGTTCAGCTGCGCCAGCCGTGTCGAGTTCCCAGTTGCCCTTGCCTTGCGCGTTCTTTTCCAGCAGCACATCGGGCTCGATGAGAATAAAGCGTTGTACTTCTATTCCACCACGTAACAGGGGCAGTAAGGACAGTTGTACTTCAATACGTTTAATGCTGGCCATGTCGGGTCTGGAACCCCAGTCGGCATTGGCAAAACGGATGTTTTCGGCAACGATGGCGGGATTCAGCGAGATGCTGAGATTCAGGTCTCCTTCGATACTGACTTTGCGGCCCGTTGCTTTTTCTATCTGAGCCAGGGCCTGTTCTTTATAATCCGAGATATCGACCTGGCTGATTAATATGATAACGCCTGTCAAAACAACAACGACAAGACCGGCAAGAATGAGTAAGACTTTGCGCATGGTGACTACCTCATGATTTCGGGATTGGAGGAGTGTTTTAATCAGTGTTCAGTTTAATACCAGGCAATGAGCAGG
>JAJRTU010000316.1 GCA_024278135.1 Gammaproteobacteria bacterium | reverse complement strand
CCAGTCCGAATCGCCATTGATCATAGCGGGTCGCGAGTTGAGTCTTTATGGCGGCATTAAGGAACTGACAACCATAGCAGAATTGATAGGTGCGCCGGTCATGGCGGATGTGCCGGCCAGTCACAGTCCCATCAGTTATCCAACCACACACCCTCACTATGCCGGTTTATTTACCCTTGAGAAGGATTACCCGAAGCGGATTGATCTGTTCTGGTCGGTCGGCGGCACCATGTTCACGCTGTTCAGGAACCCACCCCAACCTTTTATCGCAGCCGGGGTGACCACCATCCACGCCAGTATTGATGGTACTCAAATAGGGCGTAATCATGGAGTGGATATCGCGCTCACGGGGAATGTGAACTCGGCTCTGAAAAATATCCTGGCAGAATTAAAACAGCGTGATTTACCGCAACATCGTATTGACACAAGGATTGAGAAAATCACTTCACATCACACAAGCTGGCGACAAAAACTGAAAGCCAGGGCAAGGCTTGTCTGGGATCAGACACCCATCGCACCGGAAAGACTGGCAATGGAACTGAACCATCGACTTGCTCCCGATGCCATCGTGGTAGCTGAAACAGCAACCTCGGATTTCTTTTTATGGCGCTACATGGATTTTCACCAGGCTGACCCGGGCCGTGAGCACGTCAGTTCCGCCGGGGGCTGTCTGGGCTGGGGTATTGGCGCCGCAATCGGCACCAAAATCGGCCGGCCGGACAGACCCGTGGCCTTAATGACAGGTGATGGCAGTTTTCAGTTCGGTGTGCAGGCACTGTGGAGCGCGGCACGCTATGAAGTCCCCGTCGCGATCATCATCTGGAACAATACCGCCTACCAGGCCAACCGCCGTGCCCTGCATCAATACGGGGGTCGAGCCGCCGCTACCGGCAAGTACATCGGCTGCTATCTCGGTTCACCAAAGATAGACAATATCAAGATCGCCGACGGCTATGGTATCGAAGGTGAGATCGTCACATCACCGGAGAAGCTGGCCACGGCAATTGATCGTTGTTTGAAAATTGTGGAATCAGGTCGCGCCTATGTCCTTGATGTCGCGATCCAGCCTCGTTTTCCCGGTGCAGAATCTGTCTGGTACGATTCATTCTCTATTGCCAGCAGGCAGGCCAGGACTAGTTAGTGTCCGTCCATAAACGGATATTTTTTCAACATTATGTTTGTAAAGAAGGCGTTTCGTATTTCTCGATGGCTGATATTGTTGATGATGGTCAAGAAGAACTCCTGATTGATAACGTCATGTCGTAAGCGACTTGTTTTTTGGCGCTGCGAACCCTGAGACAACTGTCTCAACGTCAACTGCCTGCATCCAAGTGTCTCTACGCCGAAGTGAGTCGTGCTAACAACGCCAGGTTATGCGATACCACGGACGACCACACATAAGCATTAAAATGACCAAGTCCCTTCCAGGTACAACGTGATAATCCATAGGCGCGCTTTAAACATGAGATGCCCGCTTCGACACCTGCTCGAAAGTTGCGTAGCTGACGGTAGACCCAGGTGCTTTTCACCATCGCTTCTATGGTCAGTCCGCGTTTCTTGTGGAAGGCTACATCTTCTATCCCACTTGCCCTGGCAGCATCCAGATTTGCCTGACTCGCATAACCACCGTCCACGGCAAGTTGACGTGGCGCATCACCATACTGCTTGATATGACGTTTTATCATCGGCATTAATCTATCAGCATCGGCCGGGTTGCCTGGTTCGATGACAACATCCAGAATCAAGCCGCTGGTGCCGGTACTCAAGTTTAGCTTATGACCATATTGTATGTCTCGAGCGCCTTTGACGATAATATCTGTATGCGTTTCAAAAATACTGAACAATTTTTCTTCCGCTGGTACCTGCTCGCCTGCCAGTACGCGCCGTTGTGTCTGGTCTATAATACGCTTTATCAGCGCTTTATAGTGGTTCACGCCGGCGTTCCAACCTTCCCATTCCAGTGTCGGTATCGCCAGGGGAACGCACTGTGCCTGTTCCAGATAGCCAAGGGTCTTTTGGGTGACGCTGAGCAGGTCTTCATAGAGTTTGACTTTCTTCTCTTCCCCGCGTGTATACACAATCGCCCGCACGCGCTTTTTTGCCAGCCGTTGATGATTGTGAAAGGCGATTGCCGGGGCACCTGCCATCTCTTGACGTTGTATCAGTAATCGCCCCATCACGCGCATGCAATCCCCTAACAAGCTGCTGTCCGTCGGTGCATGGATCATGGATTCGGTCACCGTGCTATCGATTCTGACTTTGTTACCCCATTCCACTTTTTCTTGTCGGGCTTGTCTTAGCAGGCGTTTATTGATCCGCTCCCAGGTGCTGTCCTGAAGTCGACTAATGGTCTGTTGTAATGCCGATTTCTTCGGGAAAACATGGGCAGGCAATCGAGCAAAAGCCTGAAACGAGGCAGAGTCCGATAAGTAAAACGCCAACTCTTTGTAACTCAACTGACGGTATTGTTTCAGCAGCACGCAACGTAAAACCGATTCAGCGGACAGACCTTGCCGGCCTGTGTCAGTGGTATCCGGTAAACATAAATCCTTCGCCACCCAGTTCAATATCACCCGGTTTTGATCCAGCCGTGCCGACATCGCTTTTAGCTCTTTTCCGATCTCGTGTTCTGAAAACATATCGAATATACTGATCTGGGAACTGCGTTTTTTGCGCATTTCTCTCTCCTGGTGGTTGCGTTTCTTCTTGTAGATCAATTGCTTAGTTTACAATTAGATCACAATCCACCGGAGATTTCATCTCCTTTTTTATTGATTTTTTTAATCAAATCAGTTCGTTAACGTTTATGGACGGACACTAGTTAGGATTCCCCTGGACTCTCGAATAAAGGATATTCATAATAATTTCCAGCCTTTTTATACGCTTTGGAGGCCAGTATGCGTAAGTATCTGCAGATCAACCTGAAGGATAAACAGATCAGGGAAGAAGAAATGAATGGCGAAAAAATTGTCCTCGCCGGTCGTTACTTTATTGCCAAAACACTATGTGAATCCGGTGTCGCCAAAATTGATCCGCTCGCACCGGAGAATCCATTGATTTTTTCAGCCGGCCCCTTTGCCGGCTCGAACTTCTCCAATGCCAATCGTACCAGTGTGGGTTGTAAAAGCCCGTTGACCGGCGGCATTAAGGAAGCCAACGGGGGAGGTTCATTTGCGCTGGCAATGGGACAACTGCAGCTGGCCGGCTTCACCCTGAACGAGGCCTCGGATGAGTGGGTCGTCATCCACATCAACAAGGCAGGCGAAACCAGTTTCGATCTTGCCGAGGACTTTATGGGCAAGGGTAATTTTGAAGTCGCAGAGCTGCTCCACGACAAGTACGGCAGGAAAGTGAGCCTGGCGATTTGTGGCCCGGTGGGGGAATATCAGGGCCTGCTGGCGGGAATAGCCTTCAGTGATACCGAACGTCGCCCGTCCCGGCTCGCTGCCCGTGGTGGTGTCGGTGCCGTCATGGGCAACAAGAAGGTCAAGGCCATTGTACTGGAGCTGGACAAGATGCCTGACTTCCATGAAAGAAAGAAGGTGATTGGGGCGATCAGAAAATACGGGAAAGAAATTCAGGAAGATAAGTTTAT
>JAJRTU010000025.1 GCA_024278135.1 Gammaproteobacteria bacterium | reverse complement strand
GGTAAGCAATACTCCCTTTCTTGAGTTGCTTGAACTGCACGGCTTTCAGCATCCGTTCCTGTTCCGCATTGTCCAACGCGGCAAGAGCAGGAAACAGACCAAGCCACTGTTCAGTAATTGAAGGAATATCCAGGACTTATGGCCCCATCATCCAGTTTGTAACATCCTATAGTAGCAGATACCTCAGCATGTTGATTTACACACTTGACCGGCCCGCCGCCGGCACGAGAACATATTCAGGCTGATGGACAAGCACAAGAACCGTGTCAGGACGGGGTCTTCTTATCAAAAAGTATGATGTTCAACACTTGTTGATCGGCTATTTTACACCGTTTCCTTTCTCCTGAGGCGCGATAAGCTATTGTTAATTATTGATTGTTTTCGTCGACCGTTGCCTCAATTGTCAATTTGCCCGGGAAGCAAAGGTATGCATTTCAGAATGCTTTGTACTTGTGCATCTTATTCCGAGCTGACAGCAGTAATTGGTATTGCCGCAGCGAAACCCGCCACTTGCGCTTTCGTGGCCCCTGTACTGTTCGATCTCGGTTCCAACAAACGCAAAAACATCAATTGCTTCCCTGTGACGGGGCGGATCCACATCAGGCAATAAGCAGCGGCAGATAGACCTGTGAAAAATGTTCGAATGTGAGACCTGACACCCTTTCCTTTCTTGGGTAGAATGCTGTTTTCACAGCTAAGCGGGAAGCGGTCATGCATTCAAAATACTTCGTGTTGTTTATTGTAATCAGTTTATTTACTGTCGGTTGTGCAACGAAACGCTATGGTCGATTGCAACCGGTGACCGGTTATGAATCCGGTGCCTATTCCTGCGAAGATATCAAGATTGAACTGTCCAAAATAGATGCCTTCGAACTTCAGGTTGCCGAAGGCGCAGAATTCAGTGCCCTGTCAGTCGCCAGTTTTTTAGGCGATTTGGGAATCGGTAATACGATTGAGAAAAACGCGGCCATTAAAACTGCAAAAGAGCGTCGAGTTCAGCTCAATGACTTGTCCGCATCCAAAGGATGCCCTTAGCAGGTATGAAGCCTGTTTGTTGGCCATCTGTACTGTGCCAATGACGCAGCCTTTCCCGTTTTGACGGGCAGTGGAGGGACAGCATCCTGTCATCAGGTTGTTTTTCCCTTTTGATTTTTCGGCTGAAAAGGTGGCGAAGTTGTGACACCAGGCTCAAAGAGAGATTCATAATTTATGACAGCCGACAACGCCAGTTCGCAACAACGCTATGTCTATATCGGCTATCAGGGCAAGGACAACCCGACTGAGCGCGAGCGTATTGTGCATCTGCTCGACACCTACAGCACCACTGAAGGCTTCGTGGCGTAATACCTGCCAAAGTGGATCGATGTCAGTCCGAATGGGACCGTGAAGGGCGGACTTCGCACTGTTCAGGCGCGTGAGGCTGCCCATGCGCGCTTGATGAAAGCCCGGTTACGCTAGCTTGGTGCGTCGTCGAAAGCCAAAATTCCCGAACAACGCCGTGAAAAAGAAACCCCGTTCTTCGCCTCGAATGAGCGCTCTGATGAGGAAAAGCTCCGGGTGCTGGTGGATCTGTTCGGCGACGGGGAGGAATTTTTAAAACCTGTCACCGCGCTGATAAATCAAATCAGCAATGATCTACAGACAAAGGAGTTGTTGCGGACAATTCTTGACGATGAGCGGGAAACCGTAGCCTGGATCCAGAGGACACATAAAGCGTTGAGTTCACAGGACTGATTGCCCGTCCTTCCCCCTGAAAAATAACGGAACTGCCTTTGGGGGAAGGCAAATCGACTCCATAATTGGGCTATACTTAAGCGCAAGTCGAACATCTGGAGACAGCCATGTACGAACATTGAAACGATCCAAGAATAGAGGAACATGCTGATGTTTATGTCAAAGTCCAGTCGGCACCTGATGTACGGAGTTTGGAAGGCAGGGTTTTCCCCTTTCATTCTGAAGACGTTTCCTTATATGGATTGAGGCTGGATGTCGACATTCCAGTCCCTGTCGGTGCGTTGCTGGAGCTGGAAATCAAGCTGAATAATTCATCCATGAAATACCGGCATATGGGGAACGTAGTCTGGACAGACGCGGCGGGCGAGGATGATTTCGAACCGGGCTACTGGCACGATATGGGGATCAGACTCCAGGCTCAGCACAACCCTCAGTTTGATGCATGGTCTGCTGCTGTATCAAATCTTTAAACCGCACTGAGAAGCAGGAGACGCTTATCCCATCGGCAGGCCCTGCCGGCAACAAAATTAAAATCTTCTGCGAAACATTAAAGAAATGCTTCAATGATGCAACATCAGGTTTCGGAAGGCCGGTATTAAGTTGCTGACAGATAATATTCACATTGAGAACAAATAGAGGGTAACGACCGGCAGATAATCCCTTCATGCCAAAAGTGTTACCCATGTGCCCGGAAAGGACCCTTGATTAGATGGCGCGCCCGGAAGGATAAAAGTGGGCTCTGGATTGAGCGCATAAGACTTCCTGCTGCATAATAAAGATAAGTTAGAACCTGACATCTAACAAATTAGTAACCTGCTGAATTGAATTACTTTTCATTCTATAGGTTTAAAATATTTCCAATAGTTGTCAACAGTTGCTACACTTAATACGAAGGAGGTATTTACTATGAGTTATGCCGTGGGTGACCATTTTGATACGTTCATTCGTGAGCAAGTCCAGTCTGGCCGTTACAATAACGCCAGTGAAGTCGTACGCGAGGGCCTGCGCCTTGTGGAAGAACGCGAAGCCAAATTAAAGGCGCTAAAAGAACACATTGACACCGCTATTGAACGTGGCGGGCATTATAGTGATGACGAGGTAGGTAAATTATTAGCGGCTGACACAACAGAATAGGACATTCTTTTATGCGCAAGCTGTACTACCTGAATCAGGCAAAAGATGACCTGGTTCATATCAAGCAGTATATCGCCAGGGAATGCGGCAGTCAGAAAGTCGCTCTTGAATATACGAATAAAATCCGTCAGCAGTGCTGTAAGCTAGCAGGGTTACCGGGGGAAATGGGTCGTCTGCGTCCGGAATTAAGGGAGGATTTACACAGCTTCTCCTATGGCAATTATGTTATTTTTTTCCGTTATGTTGGCAATAATCTGGAAGTTGTCACCATTATCGAAGGCCACCGCGATATTGAAGCCTTATTTAAGGAAAGGTAAATTTTCATGACCTCTGCATCGGCTCCAATAGGGGATGCTTAATCCACAAAAAAATGGCGCGCCCGACAGGATTCGAACCTGTGACTTCTGCCTTCGGAGGGCAGCACTCTATCCAACTGAGCTACGGGCGCATTTATTCCTGTATAGACTTCGAGATTGTGTGCCGTCTAAACTGATATTGTCTTACTGAATTACTGTTGTCGGAAATCCGGAAATTGACCTGTTCAGTCTATCCGAAGTTTCCACACTTATCGACAATGGGTATACTTGGCGACACAAAAATAATATTTCAGACTTATGGGGATCCGATATGAGCCAGGAACAGGATAAAGTGTTTTTCAGGAACTATTCCATTGTTATTGGGATATTAGCCATATTAATTATCGTGTTTCTCGGCCTTGCGCGGTTTGTTTCTCCCACCGGCAAGGGAGTCGACTCTTCCGCAGCGGCTGAAAATACCGCGCCGGCCGGAAAGGTCAGGCTCGAGGGAGAAGCCATGCCGGTAGTGGAAGTGAAGAAAGAGGCTGCCGCCAAACCGGCGATGGCTGACGCACCGGCTGAACCCGGTAAACAGGTTTACAGCAGTTTGTGTTTCTCCTGTCACGGAACCGGTTTGCCGGGCATTCCTCAACTTGGGGACAAAGCCGCCTGGGCGGACAGGATTGCACAGGGCAAGGACGTGCTATATGAACATGCACTAAAAGGATTCACTGGCGCCAGCGGCATACCGATGCCGCCGAAAGGCGGCAACGCCTCGTTAAGCGATGATGAAGTAAAAGCGGCCGTCGACTACATGGTAACCAATGCCGAGTAAATGACGGGTCTTTGATGAAAAAGGAGGCAAGGCCTCCTTTTTTGTCTGTGCGCAGGAGGGGCGACAGTATCGCTTTACAACTTATCCTCCTTGCTGCGTTGATAGGCCCCTTCCGTCATATCGCTCCATTGTGCGTAAGCGTCTTGAAACGCCCTGTATTGATCATAAACACGTTTAAAGTTCGGGTTTTTTTCGGCTTCTTCATTCAAGGTTTCCGTCGTGAGTCTTCTCAGTTCCGCCAGCACCTCGGCCGGGAACTCCAGTACTTCTACATTACGTTTGGTCTCCAAATCCCGTAAGGCCTGACTGTTGTGGTATTCCATCGCCGTATAAATCCATTCTGAATTTGCCGCCGCCGCCGTTTCGACGATCTTTTTCAAATCGTCCGGCAAGGCCTGCCAGTGGCGCGTATTCACCATCAATTCAAACTCCGTCCCAG
>JAJRTU010000315.1 GCA_024278135.1 Gammaproteobacteria bacterium | reverse complement strand
TCCACACTTGTAAACCTGTTTGTTCATCCCATTTTGCTATGGCGCCACGTGTTTCCATTGGTGTTACACCACACCGATGAGATCTAAAGCGCTCTGAAACAACTACATCTGCCTGTTCAAATATTGCAGTGACCCGGTTTGCGTTTTCTTCCTGTTCTTCTGGTGTCACTCCGCCTGTTAATGTCATCTTGAACATTGCATTGTCGGAAAACTCATCATGAATGACAGGGGCCTCGGCAGTCAGAGCAAATTCAGGATCGATCACCACAGGCAGTTCTTCATATTCTACAATCACCTGTTCAACGGCGTCCTCGGCTATATATTTGTCCCTGGCCAGGACTGCGGCAACAGGTTCACCGTTAAATTTCACTTTATCAACAGCGAGGGGCCAATGTCTGGGATAGTCCGCTTCCAGTAAGGGCAGGGTCGATGCCGTTGGCAGCGGAGTGATTACATCCCTGATGTCATTCCCTGTGTAAATGGCGATCACACCCGGTATCTTTTCTGCGGTAGAGGTATCAATTGACTTAATAACAGCGTGGGCACAGGTACTGCGAACAAACTTCAAAATCAGGCAGTTGTCTATTTCAATATCGGCAAGATACTGTCCTTTTCCAGTAATCAAACGATCGTCTTCTTTGCGGCTGAATCGTTTACCGATCCAGTTGTTGTCTGCTTGTGTATCCACCTTTATTCCTTACTCGACCAAATCAATCAGTCTGTGTTCTAAGCTGTTTTGCCGCGGCCTTAATGGCAATCACAATATTTTGATAACCAGTGCAGCGACATATATTACCAATCAATGCACTACGGATTTCCTGCTCAGTGGGATCCGGGTTCTTTTGCAGGAATTCTGTCGCATTCATGAGCATGCCGCTGGTACAAAAACCACATTGCAAGCCATGATGTTCCTTGAATGCCTGTTGCAGTGGATGCAGTTCACCATCGGAGGCCAGCCCTTCTACTGTAGTAATATCCTGACCATCAACCTGCACTGCCAGTATCATGCAGGATTTAATCGCCTCTTTGTTGAGAAGAACAGTACAGGCCCCGCAAACGCCTTCAAAAGTGCAAGCCTGATGTGTGCCCGTTAGTTTCAACTCGTCGCGAAGTAAATCAACGAGTAATAATCGGTGCGGTACTTCCACCTGATGTCTGGTCCCGTTCACGGTAACAGTAATTTGTTTTTTCATGACAAACGGTCCCGGGCGAGTGATAGTGATGTGTTTATAACGTCTGTTCCCAGTCTGGCAATTAAATGTGAGCGATAGCTGGAAGAAATCCAGGGATCGCTTGCTGTTTCGATTTCATCTGCGGCGGCAATTGAAGCTTCTTCTATATATTGTTTTTGTGAAACATCGGCATTAAGAAGAATTTCCTCAGCCCGCCCGGATCGCTTTGGGCCATCAGAGAGCCCGCCAACAGCAAATCTTACTTTGGCACACGTCGTTTCTGTGCTTAACTCAATATATACCGCTACACCGATTACCGGCACAGCATCTTTAACGATCCCCCATTTTTTATAACTACTCCCGGCAGGTTTATTCGTTTCAGGAAAATTGACCCGCAACAATATGTCTCCGTCGTCCATGGCCGTCTCCATAGCGCCTTTGAGAAAGTCATCAATCAATATCTTTTCGATTGATCCTGAGGATTGTCGCAGTATTTCGATTTCACCACCTGTAGCCAATGTTGCGATGGGCGTGCAGGCGGCAATATAGTTCCAGCACAAGCTGCCGCCGATCGTACCTCTGTTTCTGACCTGTCTGTCACCGATATGTGCGGCCGCATCACACAGAGCATCGTAGGGTCGTAATTTGCTTCGGCTGGCCGCGATATCCTTATAGCGGGTCATGGCACCGATACTGACAGTATTACTGCTGATATCGATGCCTTTTAACTCTTCCACCTGATTGAGATCGATCAGGCAGTCCGGAGCGGTGAGACGGGACTTGATGGCCTGCATTAAGCTCATGCCGCCGGCGATGAACATCACTTCACCTTCGAGTTCAGCATATAAACCGGCGGCTTCTTTTATTGTCGTGGGTGAATGATATTCACGTATTGGAGCCGGATACATTGTTTGTTCTACTCATACTTGGTTATTGAGTCCTGACAGGCTACTGGATAATACAATATATTATTTATAGCAAACTTCATAATAAAATAATATCGATTCAATATTTTTATATTCTACAATATTAATATATCATTTTCTATAAAATAATATAACTACAGGTAAATAATGATATTTTTCTATTAAATCCCCGCCGTCTTGTGTCTTTTTTACATACATGCTAGGCTAGAAAAATGAAACGTTATTATTTTATTCAATTATTTTCTGATACTTTTATTAAAAGACGATTATTAACGGGATAATCAGGTACAGGAGATCATTATGCAGCTAGGCGTTCCTTGCTGGAGTTTCGGGATTCAGCATTTACAGGGTCACTTGCCGTTTGCCTCATCGGCGCAAATCGCCAGGGCATTGGGCTTTAAAAAGACGGCCATTGGATGGAGCCATATAGACTGGCCGGCAATAAGACAGGATCCGATTAAGGCAGCGGAGCCGATAAAGCAGGTTCTTGATTCACTGGAACTGGAGATAGATGATAGCTTCATCTGGTTTCCGAACAAGTTTCTGAGCGAAAAGGTACATGAACTCCGTTGTACCATCACGCAGCCTGATCCTGAGGCGCGTGAAGATAATTTTGAGATGTTTAAATCATTTACGCAATTCTGCAAGGAAATATCCTGTCCTGGAATCACCATGAGTTCCGGTATCAAGTACGAAGATGAAGGGTTTGGTTTTGAGGAGATTTATAACATATCGAAAACAGAACTCACAAGGATGGTGGATTATTCCGGTGAGTTTGGTATCGATGTGCGTCCAGAGCCACATAATGAATCGATTATGGGAACAATCGAAAATGTAAAAAGAATGTGTGAGGATGTGCCAGGTTTAAAAGTCAGCCTGGATTATTCACATTTCATGGTTCAGGGTCTTGATATAGAGGATGTGCATTGCCTGATCCCCTATGCTGCGCATGTGCATGCCCGGCAGGCGAACCGAGAGCGCGTACAGTGCCGTATGGAAGACGGTATTCTTGATTTTGAAGCAATAATAAAAGAGTTGGTCAGACAGGATTATCAGGGAAATATTGCGCTTGAATATGTCTGTGTTAATTATCGTGATTGCTACGACCTGGATGTTATAACAGAAACGGCAAAACTTAAAAAACAGCTCGAATCATATCTCATACAACATGATCCTGCCTATATCACCTGATTTCTGATTACAGATATGCAGCAGGATAAAAAGACGGGGTTAAGGAAAGGTTGTCGGTTTAACTGGATAGAAACACCTTTTCCTGCAGGATCGATCAATTTATAAAGCCAAATCCAGAAGTAGTCGGTGACAAGGTTGCTCTCTCTATAAAGCTGACTTGTGTATTCAGCGAGACAGCGGGAAATAAACCAGACTTGTATTTTAGGAGGCGTAGTTTATGTCAGCTGTAAGTAAAGATGTTTCAACATCCACACACAATTTAACGATTGAAAAAGTTGAAGTCATTCCTGTCGTTATGCCGTTGCCACGTATATTCAGTGGAAGCAACTATTATATGTCGCACCGCTGTACCATAGTGACACGTATTTATACGAAGGAAGGTATCATCGGTGAGTGTTATAACGGTGATGAGTATGAAGGGCAGGCTGAAGTAGTGGATATTCTGGAGAAGAAACTTGCGGATCGTATTATAGGGATGAACGCGTTTGAAGTGGAAAAATGTTGGGAGGCAACATTGGCAGGCACCTACGATATTCTCGGTAATCGCAGCGCTGCCATTCAGGCTCAGGCCTGTCTGGATAGTGCTGTTTGGGATGCTGTTGGCAAGGCGCTGGAAATACCGCTTTATCGATTATGGGGAGGCTATAAAGAGAGTTTGCCGGTGCTTGCGATAGCGGGTTATTACGAAGAAAACAAGAAACTTGATGATTATGCGATTGAGATGCAACAGCTTCAGGAAATGGGACTGGGCGGTTGTAAATTCAAGATCGGTGGCAAATCTCCCAAAGACGATGCTGATCGTGTTCGCGCTGCAAGTGAGGGGGCCGGTCCGGATTTTAAAATATGTGTCGATGCCAATCAGGGCTGGGAGCTTGGGCAGGCTGTTGAGTTTGCAAAACATGTGGAGGATCTGGACCTCATGTGGTTCGAGGAGCCCTGTCGATGGTATGACGATCGCAGAAATATGGCGATGGTAAGAAGCATTACGGGAATTCCTGTTACGGCCGGGCAGAGTGAATATTCCCGGGCAGGGTGTCGTGACCTGATCATGGATAATGCGATAGATTATTGTAATTTTGATGCAAGTTGGGGAGGTGGTCCAACCGAATGGCGCAGGGTGGCTTCCCTGGCAAAGTGTTTTAGTGTAACCATGGCGCACCATGAAGAACCACAGGTATCAGCACATCTGCTGGCTTCAATAACCAACAGCGGGTATATGGAGGTGTTTCACCCGGACAGAGATCCCCTGTTTTACTGTTTGGTTAAAGACAGGAACCCATTTGATAATGGCATGTATAAAGTTCCTGTTGGTCCTGGATGGGGTCTGAATCTGGATGAATCCATTATCAAAAAATATCGGGTAAACTAGGGAAGCACTGATTAAGTCTCAAAATGTATTAAGTTGTTATTCATAGGCATGCCGGAACCCGGTTGAAATCATCG
>JAJRTU010000314.1 GCA_024278135.1 Gammaproteobacteria bacterium | reverse complement strand
GCGGCGGCGTCCGCCTGGGTGCGGTGACGATCAACAGTGCGGCGAATGTGACGGAGACGGCGGGCTTTATAGCGGCGAGTCTGGTGCAGGCGGCGGGTACGGGGACGACGACGTTGACGGGCGCGGTGAACACGAACGCGGCGGCAGGTGTGAACCTTAACACAGGCAATATTGCGGTGAACTCAAGTATCACGACGACGGCGAATGGTATTGTTAATTTAAACGGCAGCGGGACGACGACGATCATTGAGGCGGGTGATATCACGGCAGCCGGTGCGGTAACCTTGACGAGTACGGGTGGGATAAATACGGCCGGTGAGATTACGACCAGTGACGATATCATTACTTTTAACAGTGCCGTTAGTCTGACAGGGGATGTTGCTCTCGATTCAACCGGGACGGCGGCCGGAAATATTTTATTTAATTCAAGCATCGCTACAGGTGGTAATGCGTTGACTCTGGATGGAGGCGCATCAGGAAATATTAATGTAGCGGGTGCTGTGTCCGGTGGCGGTACCTTAACGCTGGTGGACAGCGCCTCTTCGACATTTAACGGTACCGTCACTGTCGGCACGGTGACCTTGACGGATACAACAGCGGCGATCCAGTTTAATAATAACCTGACTGCGACGACGTTGACTTCCGCTGCCAATGCTCACAGTGTCCTGTTGCTGGGACCGACAACCACGGTGACGAATGCGGTAAGCTTCAATAACACCGGCGGTGTGACTCTGGGTAACGGCGGTGATAATTTGACATTTAACGGTGGACTGACATCAACAGCGAGTACCACCAGTATCGGTGGAGTGCTCACCGTTAACGGTGGTGATTTCACTCTGGGTAATGTCACTTTAAATGCCGCTACCACACTGGATCTGAATGGTGATGGCAATACGCTGACTTATACCACGATTAATAACGCATCAAACCTGACTGTCACTGTAGATAACAGGTTGGACCTGGGTAATGCGATTAATATAGCTGCGTCGACGCTGGACGTGACCATCGACAGTAATAACAATGGGGTTGAAACATTAGTTGTTGGCTCGAGTATAACGGCCGGTACGATTAATTATTCCGGCAGCACCGCCAGTGACGATAATATCACCGGGCCTGATCTGAGCAATGTCTGGAGCATTAACGGCGCCAATTCCGGGACGCTGAACAGTGCCAATTATGTGAACTTTGCCAATCTAAAGGGTGGAAGCCTTAATGATACCTTTGATTTTAACGGTGGAACAGCCAGCGGTACTGTGGATGGTCAGGCAGGCACCGACAGTCTGGATTATGCCACCCTTGCCGGCCCGATCACCGTCACTCTGATAAATAACGGATCTGTGGATGGCTTCGAGGGAACAGCATCGAATACGGGAGGTTTTGACAATATTGACGTCGTGACCGGTACGCCGGGACAGGACAACTTACAGGGTACTAATGCTGTTGCCACATGGGAAATTACAGCGGGTAATGACAGCTATACCAGTGGTCAAACCTTGACATTCAGTGCCGTAGAAAATCTAAGTGGTGGAAACGCCGTGGACACCTTTAATTTCAGCGGTGCTCATGCCGGTGCGATTAACAGTGGTGCCGGTTCTGATGATTTTAATTTTAATGGCGGCAACCTTAGTGGGACTCTGACAGGTGGCAGTGGTGAGAATGTCTACGACTTTAACGGTGGCACCGTCAGCAGCACGGTAACCGTGACAGGCGATGATTTCTGGGATCACGCCAATGGCGTCAGTCTGGGCAGCAGCATTGTCGGTGATGGCACATTGAGGGCACGCAACCTGGCTTTGGGTGATCTGGATGTCAGTAACGTTGGCCTGAGCTTGCCGACGATGACAGGCTTTGCCGGTCATTTCATTATCGGTGGCAGTATTGACACGCCCGATCTTCCTCTGGATGGAAATAAAACAGTCACCATCAATACCAGCCTGCTCAGCGTAAATTCCCCGATTATTACCGGCGGCGATATTACTTTGCTGGGGCAGAATATTGAATTGTTGCAATCGGGCAGCGGCGCATCCCCATCCATCAGTGCGAATGGCAAGGGTGGTGCGCAAGTAACCATGATTGCTTCAGGTGATGGTAGCAATGGTGGGACAATAACCGGCCCGACCAATAATGCTTTCAATATACAGGGCGGCAAAGCGCTGCTGATCGCGACGGATAATATAGTCAATGGTAATAATATTCAGATCGAACTGGGTAATGGTGATTTGGTCGTATCGATTGGTCCGGGACAGATAGCGCCCACATTCGGGTTGTTGGATGCGAATGTTACCGAGGCTGATGCAGATACCAGTGATTTTCTCAGTCTTGCTGATATTAATATCGCCGGTTTTGGTGTGACAAATCTGAATGTGGAAGTGAATCTGGATGTCAGCCAGGCCAACCTGTCGGGTAACTTGATTGGTCTTGAACAACTGGCCTTTATTGATGTGGGTTTGTTCGAAGAAGACCTGTCCCTGTTCGGTGTGATTGGCAAGGGCGTGGCGTTGGCACTGGCCCAGTGTGAGGAAGTCGAGGGATGCGCACCGGATGTTACCGAGTCCGAGCTGGAAGAGTTGATAAGCGCGCTGAATGCCCGTATAGATGAACTGGAAAAACGTCTGCCTGATGCAGATGGCGCCAAACGTGCGAAGATCGAGGCTTTGCTTGAAGGTTATCGTCAGGAGCTGAGCAATTTCGAAAGTTACAAACAACAACTGGAAGAGTACTACTCCGGCGGTGATGATGAATATGAAGACTTAGGGGAAGAGGAAGCCGGGCCACCGACAGTCGCAGATCAGATCCAGGGTCTCAGTGACGTACTGGAAGTAGCACAACGTCGTATCGACTGGCTGGAAAGTCTGAAGACCGATCCCGATGCACGCGCGAAGCTGAGTGAATCTACCGGTCTGGATCTGACGATTGAGGCGATAGACGCTATTATTGAGGGGACCCGTCAGGAAATACTCTTTATTGAAAAGCAGATCCAACTGTTGCAGGAAGGTACAGAAGCGATGGCCAGGCCCTTATTCTGGGCTGAGTCAGGTCATTACCAGGATGTAGAGCATGTGGAATACGGATCTTCCCTGTTGAGTATCGGTGTGGAGGTTCTCGCTCAAAATGAAAACTGGTATTAGAGGGAAAGACAATGAACGAATATATTCGTAGTCTCCTTGTATTTGCTCTTCTGTCCGTATGGATTAATGTCAGTTTCGCCGTCAGTGGAGGCGGGTTTTTATCCAGCGAGGACGCACAAACGGCTGACACTGATGCTTTGCTGGCCGAGGTGGCCGTATTCAGGAGTATTCGGGATGGTATTACGCTGTCGCTCGCGCAATGCGATTTTAGCGGTTCCTGTGAGCCTGCTGTGACCAGTGACGAAGTTCAGCAGATTATTTCTGCGCTGGATCAACGCATAAATGGTCTTAGTCAGCGTCAGCAGGCATCTGATGATGGCGCAGGACTGGAAGATGTACTGATTGCCTACGTTGACGAGCTTGATGGTTTTTCCGGCGTTCTGGAAAAACTGGGGTCGATATCGGCAGAGGAGGCTGTCATCGGTGGGGACATTGATGAATCTGAACTATTTGGCAGTGAAGAAGAAAAGACCGATACCACGGAAAATGTTGACCAGTTTGATATCTTCGCGGATGAAGATGAGGAACTGTAAGTCGATAACAGTAAAATAATACACCGCGCCAGGCGGAGCTGTCCGATAAGATTTCCGTCTTCGGGTTCGAATACGCCACTTCCAGGTGGCGATACCCTGCTTTCGCAGGTATGACCTCAATGAGATTCAAACGTAGAAATTGGTACAATGTGCCTGCAAAAGTAGACAACGGTATAATATGCCATGCAAAAGACAGACAACGGCAAGATAAGCAACACAGGAGATAAATTAAGGTATGAGTAGCCCCCAACCCATTTTTTACAAGAACGTCGTTCCATTAAGTAAAGAGCAGCACAGCCAGTTATTCCTGGAGCAGGTAGAAGGCTTTGATTTCGCTAACGAAACCAATAGCCTGTATATAGCGGCTGTTGAGTTTTCCAAGGCGGCCAGAGAATACCCGATAGTATTCGGCAAAGATCCGAATGATGTCGTCTTTCCCGTGGTCCTGCTGGGCCTGAGGTCGAACCAAAACCTGTATGTAGACGAAAATGGTCAGTGGAATGCCGGTTATATTCCCGCTTATGTTCGTCGTTATCCCTTTATTCTGGCCAAAGGTGGTAGTGGTGCCGAACAACAATTTACCGTTTGTATTGATGAAGGTCATAGCGGATTTAATACAGCGAATGAGGGGCAGGCACTGTTTGACAGCGAAGGTGAGCAGACTGAATTATTAACGCAAGCGGTGGATTTTCTAAAGGATTACCAGAGCCACTCAGAGTTGACAACATTATTCTGTAAGAATCTGCTGTCTCTGGATTTGCTGGAACCGATGACGGCGAATATTGAGATGTCTGGCGGCGAAAAGCTGTCTATTGGCGGTTTTCAATGTATCAGTCGGGATAAATTAAAGGCCCTGGCAGAGGATAAACTGGCAGAACTGGTTAAAACCGACCAGATGGAACTCATCTACCTTCATTTGCATTCATTACAAAACGTCAACTCTCTAATGGAAAAACTTGCCTGAGTGCTGATTTGTGATGAGGAACACGCTTTTCGCTTCGATCATATGTTCCAATCGTTGCCACTGGAAATTTTGCAGATAGAGATCTGAATTGTTCATTAACGCTATAAATCAAATATCGCCGGCCCTGCCTTATTCAGGCAGCGGTGCTGCTCTGTCCGTGGACAGGGGAGGGCGCAAGTTCCCGGCGAATGATGATGGTGTCGCATTCGATGAGCAAACAAGACCGCGCATCGAGGCGGTTGATAATATCAATTTTGCTGCTAATGATCAGCGACGCCAGCAGACACAAAGGATAAACAGTTTGATGTTTGTCAGGGAAAACGCGACTTCCGTTCCCGCCACTTCATCTACAGCACGAATTCTTGGCGAATTGATTAACCGCATGGGAGGCAGTGGAAGTGATTCCGGTCCAGGGAAAGTGCTGAATATCACCGTTTGATCCGGTTTTATACCCGGATTACTTGTTTCTTATTTCCTTTGGTCCTTCCTTCTTGTCTTTTTCAGGTCCGTATTTCCCGATAAACTCCAGACCTAGTTTTTCCGCCTCTTTCAGCTCCTCTTCCGAGAGTTTTTCTTTGGCACGGGCAATGGCCTCGATGGATTTTTTGTGCTGATGACTGGCGCCCACCCGAAACCAGCTGTAGGCGTATTCATAGTCCTGCGGCAGTCCCTGTCCCTTCATGTACAGCATCCCCAGTTTGTATTGTGCTTGCGGAATACGCTGCTCAGCCGCTTTACGAAACCAGCGCCCGGCCTCTTTATAGTCCTGCTCCACACCCTGCCCGTTGAGATGCATCATGCCCACATAATATTGTGCATAGGCGTGATTAGAAGATTCCGCCAGCGAACGCATCGTCGAATAGGCCTTGTCGTATTGCCCCATTAAATAGGCGACAACGCCATCGTTAAAGTCCGCACGGACGGGCAAACTGGCAATAAAACACAGAAAGAAAACAGCAATAGATTTTTTCATTATTACTCCAACAGATAAATATTGAACAACGCTGGATACATGGGTGACCGTAATGACGACTCGTATCTCGATGAGGTCTTTAATTAGTCCAGACAGAAGTAAAATTGTTTCATGCGGTACCACCGATGTAAACAGTATTTATCATATTGGAACAGGTATCCACCTGAAACGACCGTGTGTTCATGAAGAGATACAGCTATTCTGGATTTGCAGGACACCGACAGGGGGAGTAGGCGCCAGTAGCAAGCGGAGCGCTTGCCGAGCAATATTCCTGACCTTATACGCCGCTACTGTCGTAAATTATGTCGTACCAGGCTCGAATAGCCGCTCCGGATTCCTCGGCTCCAGCTTCCTTGCTTCGCTCTACCTCCTGCGTCCGTGCAGTCGTGTCCTCACGCGACATACCTGGGTTCTGTAAAACGCCACTCCTGCGCATCCATGCGCCCGCGGCATACCTACGTCCTGTGCAAGTCGCTACGGACTCCTCGGCTCTAGCTTCCTGCTTCGCTCTACCTCCTGCATCCGTGCAGTCGTGTCCTCACGCGACATACCTACGTCCTGTGCAAGTCGCTCCGGACTCCTGTCCTCACGCGACATACCTACGTCCTGTAGGCAAAAAAACCCCGCCGGAGCGGGGTTATATATGAAGCTAAGGGTATATTGTTGATACTACAATAATGTGTGAGCCCAAAAAACTGCACACAGGCTTACTATATCAAACAATTTTCCCGTTGGAATCACCCAAAATGGGGACAAAACAGTAGATATTTTCATCTTTTTATTCGATTTATGGCCATAATTACCTGCTCCGGGCAGTCGGCAGCAGCATGACAATCAACTGGATAATGTCCATTTTCCCGGAATAGCTATTATTCTGTATGAATAAACATCAATTTTATCCTGTACAGCACTTGTTCCGTTAAAGATTCAGGGACAAGATCACAACTTAGGTATATGCTCTCCCATTTTTTGAATCGGGGACTTCCAACGAACAAACAATGACTATCAGAACAAGATTTGCTCCCAGCCCGACAGGTTTTTTGCACATCGGCGGTGTTAGAACGGCTTTATTTTCCTGGTTGTATGCACGTCATCATCAGGGGCAGTTCATTTTGCGTATTGAAGACACTGATCGTGCGCGATCCACCGAGGAGGCGGTGGGGGTTATCCTTG
>JAJRTU010000024.1 GCA_024278135.1 Gammaproteobacteria bacterium | reverse complement strand
GCCGAGTGATTCGCCCTTATGCAGTGTCAGTTTTTTATTGTTTCGGTCAATCGCCTCCACCCGTGTATTTAACAGAAACTCTATTGCCAACTTGTCGTACAACAGTTGCGGGCGAATATAGATATCTTCGAGCGCCTTTTCGCCGGCAAGAAAAGTCTTTGACAGGGGTGGTCGATGATAAGGAATACACGGCTCGTCGCCAACAACGAGGATGCGCCCTTCCCAGCCTTCCTGTCGCAGCGTGGGGGCCAGTTGTGCCGCCGCATGGCTGGCACCGATAATGACGCAGGTTTGACTCATATTTATCTCCCGATATTTTTATACTGTTTCTTCCACAACGCTGCAGATTGCATCACACAGTTTTTTCAATTCATCCGCCTTGATAATAAACGGGGGCATCACATACACCAGCTTGCCAAAGGGGCGCAGCCATACGCCGCGTGAAACAAACTCGGCCGGCATGCTATACATATCAACCGGCTTGTCCAGTTCCACGACGGCAATGGCCCCCAGCACCCGCACATCCACGACCTTGCTCATCCCGCGACATGCATCCAGGCCACGCAGCAGTTCAGCTTCTATAAATTCTACCTTCTGTTGCCAGTCATACGCCAGCAACAGATCCATACTGGCCAGCGCCACCGAACAGGCCAGCGGGTTCGCCATGAACGTGGGGCCGTGCATGAATACGCCCCTGCCCTCATCCGCGATGCTGTCGCTGACTTCGTTGCTTGTCAGTGTTGCCGCCAGTGTCAGGTAACCGCCAGTCAGGGCCTTGCCGACACACATGATGTCCGGTGAGATATCCGCATGTTCACAGGCAAACAACTTCCCGCTCCGGCCGAACCCGGTGGCGATTTCATCAGCGATTAGCAGGACTTCATATTTATCACACAAGGCCCTCGCCGCCCGTAAATATTCCGCAGAGTAAAACCACATGCCGCCCGCCCCCTGCACAATGGGCTCCAGTATCAGTGCGGCAATCTCTGCATGATGCTGTTCGAGCAGGATTTGTAATGAACGAATATCGTCGTCCTGCCACTCACCCTTGAACCGGGTGCGCGGGGCATCGGCGAAATAGTGTGATGTCAGGACCTGCCTGAACAAGGTGTGCATGCCGGTGAGCGGGTCACAGACGGCCATCGCGCCCAACGTATCGCCGTGATAGGCCTGTCTGAGACTAAGCATCTTCTGCTTGTCGGGCCGGCCCCTGGCCGCCCAGTACTGAATGGCCATTTTCAGGGCGACCTCCACCGCCACTGAGCCGGAATCGCTGAAGAACACTTTTTGCAAAGGGGCCGGTGTGACATCGACCAGTTGTTCCGCCAGCCTTATAGCTGGCGCATGGGTCAGGCCACCGAACATGACGTGGGCCATGCGACTCAATTGCGATTCAATCGCCGCGTTCAGAGCGGGGTGATTGTAACCGTGGATGGCGCACCACCAGGAGGCCATGCCATCGATCAGTTCCCTGCCGTCCGCCAGCTTAATATAGACGCCGTTGGCAGACTCAACCGGAAAAACCGGAGGGGCATTTATCGTGGACGAGTAGGGATGCCAGAGAGTCCGGCTGTCTTTCTGTCGTAGTGTGTCTATGTCCATGTTCATCATCTGCTTTCGTCGTGGAGAAGTCAGTTCAATAAGCTGCTGCACAGCCATCCTTGCGACGATCCGATGCCCCCAGATAGCCACCCCTGCCATCACACATAATAGCCTGATAACCGCCGAAACTCTGTCCGTCTTTGTCGACCGTCACCCGGTGACCACGTTGGCTCAAGTCCTGAATCAACGACTCGGGGAAGCCCTGCTCCAGCATCAGCTCACCGCCATCCGCCAGACTGCCTCCTGCATTGTCCGTGGGCTGAGTCGATCCCTCATGCCGCCAGCGTGGCGCATCACCCGCTGCCTGTATATCCATATTGAAATCGAGAATATTACTGATGACCTGTACCTGTCCCTGCGGCTGCATGTCACCGCCCATCACACCAAAACTCATGAACGGTTTTCCCTCACGCATAACAAAGGCCGGGATGATCGTATGGAAAGGCCGTTTGGCGGCGGCGTAGACATTCGGATGCGCCGGGTCCGGAGAAAATGACATGCCTCTGTTTTGCAGGGCGAAACCGGTGCCGGGGACGACCACGCCGGAACCGAAAGGATGAAAAATACTTTGTATCAGGGAGACCATGTTGCCGGCCCTGTCAGCAGTCGTAAGATAAACCGTATCACTCTGTTGTAACAACGGATCACCCGCGCACACCTGTCTGGCGGCATGCTCAGAAATCAATGCCGCCCGTTCGTCGCGATAGACATCAGATAACAACGCCGCCACCGGCGTGGGGCCGAAATCCGGATCGCAATAAAAACGTGCCCGATCTTCAAACACCAGTTTCTTGGCCTCGACCATCAGGTGAATGGATTCAGGATTGAGCGCGCCGAGAGAAGCAAGATCGAAACGCTGCAACAATGTCAACATCTGCAAGGTCGCCAGCCCCTGCCCGTTGGGAGGCAGTTCATAGATATCGTAATCGCGATATTTCACCGATAGCGGTGTGACCCATGTCGATTCATGCGCGGCCAGATCGCGGCGGCTCAGATAAGCGCCCTGCCCGGACATGAACGCATCAATGCGAGCGGCCATCTCGCCCTGATAAAAACCCCGGCTGCCTTCTTTCGCAATGAGTCGATAAGACTCCGCCAGTTGCGGGTTGCAAAAGGTTTCTCCCGCGGCGGGTGCCCGACCGTCCGGCAGATAGACCCGGCGAAAATCGCCCGGCAACGATGAACTCAGCCTGCCGGCATACCTGTGCCATTGTTCGGCAATAATCGGTGTCAGGGGAAAACCCTTTTCGGCGTGGTCAATGGCGGGCTGCAGCAGCGAAGCCACAGGCATGGAACCGAAGCGCTGATGTAAATCATACCAGCCGGCGACTGCACCCGGTACCGATACCGGCAGAACACCTTCCATCGGAATCTTCTGCCGGCCATCATCCTGCAATCGTTTTAACAAGGCAGCGTAAGACAGCCCCTGCGGTGATCGACCGCCGGCATTAAGACCGGTCAACTGTTCGCTGTGTGCGTCCCAGACGATGGCAAACAGATCCCCGCCGATCCCGCACATGTGTGGTTCCATCAAGCCCAAAGCCGCATTGACGGCAATAGCGGCATCCACGGCGGTACCGCCCTGTTTGAGTATCTCCAGGCCGATTTGCGAGGCCAAAGGCTGGCTGGAGGCCACCATGCCATGTTTGCCCGTTTCCACGCCTCTTTTCTTCATGCCTTTTGCTCAGAACCAAAAATATACGGGCAAGATCTTCCTGCTGTCCGGGCAGCCTGCCCTGATCACTCCGCTCCTGCCTGTGACAATGCTTTGGCCGTTGAATTGAAATACAGCTTCGCCACAAGCATGCCCGCCAGTATGCCGGATATGTGTCCAATCCACGATATATGTGCCCTGAAGTCCAGTACGATGAATATAAAACCACCATAGATCACCAGCACTATAGTGGCCATCAGGATGGACTTGATTGATCGCCTGTACAGCGCATCTGTTATCAAAAATGACCAATATCCCAGCACCAGACCGCTGGCGCCGATGTGATAGGAAGTGGAACCGAATAACCAGGTGCCAAGGCCGGCAACGACGACGATTATCAATGTGGCTTCCCAGAATATTTCCGTGTTTTTCCACTGGATCAAAGTGCCCAGAACAAGAAAAGGAAGTGAATTGCTGATCAAATGCCACCAGTCAGCATGTAACCACGGCGCGAACAGGACGCCGGGCAAACCGGACAACTCGCGGGGAAGTATCCCGTAAGAGGAAAAATCAACGGGAAATACGGATTGGGCCAGTTGTATCAGCCACATCAATGCCAGCAGGAAGGCGGCATGGGGGATCTTCACTCCAGGCACCTGGCAACCTGGCCAGGCGTTATATGCTGACTTTCATTAACGAGAGAAATGATGCCGGACCCG
>JAJRTU010000313.1 GCA_024278135.1 Gammaproteobacteria bacterium | reverse complement strand
ATTCTCCCAAACCGGCCGATAGCGGATTTCGTTGACTGGATTGCAAAGGCGGATGCACTGGGCTTTGCCGGTGTCTGGGTGGCGGATTCACAGTCTGTCTTTCGCGATGCCTTCATGGCCCTGGGCCTGTTTGCCGCTCACACAAAAAATATGGCGCTGGCCACCGGCGTGACGAATATTGTTACCCGCCACCCGAGCGTACTGGCGCACAGCTTCGCGACGCTGGATGAGTTGTCCGGCGGACGCGCGATACTCGGTATCGGCATCGGGGAAAGTGCCGTTTACACTATCGGACATAAACCGGCCAGATTGAAAAGACTGGAAGAACTGATACAGGTGCTGAGAACCCTGTTGGCGGGCGAAACGGCACACTTTGACGGCCGGGATATCAAGGTGAACTGGCCGGCGCGAAACATCCCGGTGGTAATGGCCTGTACCGGACCGCTTTCCCTGCAACTTGCCGGGCGCATCGCCGATGGTGTGCTGTTCCAGGTGGGTGCTGATCCTGCCCTGGTGCGCTATGCCAGGAAAAATATCGAGATCGGCGCCAGACAGGCAGGACGAACACCGTCTGCTATCACACTCTATCAAAGACTGGCCTGTGCCATATCGACAGACCGGGAGCAGGTCCGCGCTGAAGCGCGGGGTTACGCCGCCGTCGCCGCGGGTACCCTTTACTCTGCGGTCCCCAAAGATGATATCCCTTCTGCATTGTGGGAAGACCTGCGCATCTTCAAAGAACAATATGATTATCAACAGCATGGCAGTATGGATGCGAAACATGCGGAACTGATCACTGATCGCATCCTGGACGCAGTTGCCATCGCCGGTACGGCGGAAGAAGCGGTCCCGCGCTTCAAGGCGCTGATGGCACTCGGCGTGGAAAATTTTGTTTTGCCGATCACAACAACAGACCCGGACGCCATTATCAATACACTGGCTCGTGAAGTAATACCGGCACTGAATGACTGACTGTCGTAACAGCTGCGCACCATGCAAACCCTCCACTTAGGCTTTAAAGCATTCGATCCACATGAACTGCTGTGTCACTTCGTCGCCCGCAAGTCAGGTTTATACAGCCGGGAAAACCTGCATGTCGAACCGGTCGATATTACTTTTATGGCAGAGACTGATCTTCCCCTGGATATGTTCCAGGTCAGTTGTGGTGCTGCTCTTGGCAGTGCGCTGAAAGGCATACCGCAACGAATACTGTTCGTCGCAACAGACAAACCCATGTTCTGGATTTACTCAAAAGAGGAAATCCAGAACATGGGTCAATTAAAAAACACGAGAATGGCCACCTATCCGACTGCTGCACCACCATACCATCTGGCGAATATGATCCTGAGCCGATCCGACATCAATATCGACAGGGAAATCACGCTGTTGTCCGCTCGTGATGATGCAGCCAGATGGGGTTTGTTGAAAAGTGGCGATGTTGATGCCGCTGTAATCAGCTCCGCCATCTCGCCTGTAAAAGTACAGGGGGCCGGATTTAACAGGCTGTGTTTTTTTGGAAATGAAATCAGAATACCGACGACCGGTCTTGCTGTACATCAATCTTATCTGGAGAAGGAAACACCATTGGTACAAACCCTCGTCCGTATTCACAAGGAGAGTCTGAGCATCATTCACCATGACCCGGATATACTGGCAAGCGTACTACGGGAATACTTTGATATGGCTGACGAACTCGTAAATGACACCGCCGGACTGTATCGGCAATATTATACCCGGGATGGCAAAACCACCGGTGCGACAGCGCAGAATGCTGTAGCCGCATTGTGCCGTTCACTGTCTGTTTCCACTGTACCCGACTGGAAGCAGATATATCTTTTTACTGAACAGCATTGAGTCAAACTGCATTCACCCTTAATTTCGTCTTTGCTATACCACGATAACAGGCATGCAAATAACAGGTTTGCTCGGCCATATCCACCAGTGTCCGACTCGCGTCATCGTCCTCCCCTGAGGTGAGAAAAACATGGGTATCAACGGGATAAGCCACGGCTTCCCGGTGTTGCGCGGCAGAGGCCCCGGGCAGACTGAAACAGCTGTCCTGGACAATGCTGTAAGACGGCAGGTCCTGTTTCACGATACCGGCAAAACGACCCAGTTGTGTCATAAAACAAAAAGACAGTCCTGCCGACAGATATTGCAAGCCCGCCGGGGCCCGACCCTGTCCGCCGAAACACTCGGGGTCATCACTGAGAAAATGAAAGACACTGCCGCCCTGCGGCTGGATACACTGTACCTGTATTGACTTCAAACCATCGTCGCGAACAGTCAGGACGGCACGCACCTCTACACTGCGTTTTTGCTCTGTCGCCAGGCCAACCGGCCGGCTCTGCCTGTCTCCAGCGGTGTCCGCCCCGGCCAGTTTCTCAGTGATATCTGCTGCGCAGGTGGACGAGGCCGATGGCTCTAATCGCTCAAACAGACCGAGAGGATCACTGGAGTTCAACATCATTGACGGTATTACTTTCCCAGCTTCGATATGCTGAGCGTTTTTGGTGATTTTGAATCGACTGGCCAGTGTGCTGCGCATAATCGCATCTGCCGGAGAAGCCGCCAGGGCGTGGTACAACAAGGCATCTATATCCGCTTTTTCCGCTTCCGCCCTGATCATCACCTCGGTTTCGACAGGCAGAGAGGAACCGGTCATGGTTTGCCTGACAGCCGATCCCTCCATGCTGTAACGGGCGTCCTGAATGAGTTTAAGCGCCTCGATTTTGATATGACGCTGCCTTGCCAGGGCAGTGATCTCAGATGCCAGCGAGGCAATCATACCGGTGGAAAAAAAACCCAGGGGGAAAGAGGACAGGTCCGTCCCGTTCAACCAGGGACCTTCATCGCACACCATGCGCCAGGCGGTATCGGCAAAGGCATCATGCACTATCGCTTCTTTTTGCATGCCTTCCAGGGCGCGGGTCATGGTCCGAATGGTGATTTTATTCCTGTCCTCAATGTGAGGACGAGGTAATACTTCACTGTTGTTGATCCTGAATATCAGCGGATGGGGACTGGATTCAATCGACGGCATATTGACTACCTGTTGTGAGTGGAGAATGGATTATCCGGAATTTGTTTGAGTTTATATTTTCCACTCGCCAAACAATATTGAGTTCAGAACTCTGCAAATGGAAGCTGTTTATTCTACCTCACTTTTGTATGCCAACGTATGGGCATTGTCCTCCCAGTGCTCACCGTCAAATTTTTCTATGGAAACAGACTTCGGTCTTGTCTCCAGGCAACGGGCATTGACGGAAACTCCCTCGGGATGGGAACGCGGCGTATAAAATGCCTTGATCCCGCACACTTTGCAGAAGGTGTGTTTCGCTGTCCCCGTGTTAAATGTATAGGTCTGCAGTTGCCCCCGCCCCTGGATTAAAGTGAATTTGTCTGCCGGCAAAAGCAGGTGCAGATAGCCTGATTTTTTACATATGGAACAATTACAGTCTTCCACTGTCAGATCCTGCGGCGCCTCCGCTTCAAAACGTATGGCGCCGCAGTGGCAAGCGCCCCTGTATTTCACAGACTGCTTTCCAGCATGTCATCCCCTTGCCCTAATCGCATTGTGTCATCCAAAGATACATATTAACGCGACGGGAATACAGGTAAAATTTATCCGGAGATAATAAATAATCAGGATGTTTCTCTGTCAAGATGATGCGGACAAGCACTGAGCACGCTGCCGGTGATACCCGGCTGGCCAGATTTATCGAGCAACACCAGCCGCTGTTTGTGTTGACCGGTGCCGGTTGCAGCACGGCCTCGGGCATTCCCGCCTATCGTGATGAGCAGGGAGAATGGAAACAACGGCCACCGATCCAGTATCAGGATTTTCGCGAGCAGGAGAGCAGTCGCCTGCGCTACTGGGCCGGCAGTATGTCGGCCTGGCCACGCATTGCCGGGGCCAGGCCTGCCAGTGTCCACCTTGCGCTGAAACAACTTGAGCAAGCCGGGCTGATCCATTACCTGGTCACGCAAAATGTGGATCACCTTCATCAGAAAGCCGGCTCCATCAAGGTACTGGATCTACATGGCACTCTGCAGACGGTAAGCTGTTTACGTTGTGCCTGTCAGTTGTCACGCGCCATGCTGCAGGATCAACTGCAGGCCGCCAACCCGCAATTTGATCCTTCCCGAAATGCATTGCTTGCAGATGGTGATGCCAGACTGATGAAAACCGATCTTGCTTCGTTCACCGTAATCCCCTGTCCGCAATGTCAGGGCATACTGAAACCGGATGTCGTGTTTTTTGGCGAGTCTGTACCTGTCGAGCGGGTAAGTCTGGCCATGCAGCATCTGCAGGCAGCTAAAGCCATGTTGGTACTGGGCTCATCTTTGATGGTGTACTCCGCTTATCGGTTTTGCCGGGCAGCAAGGGAGACGGATAAGCCCATCTGCGTGGTGAACCGTGGCCGTACCCGGGCCGACCGGGAATTGTCACTGAAAATTGAACAGGATTGTGGTACCGCACTTGACCATGCTATTGAACAATTGGGTTTGTAAACGGCGGCAGTCTATACAGGAATCATACGAACCCCCATAAATTTCAGGAACTAGTAAGCATTATTCGATGTAAGTACTTAATTTTCAATGCCAAAACGACTGAATTCTTACTATAATCTACCTGAATTTGGACAGATCTCGCCCCTATGAACGATGCCACCGGACTTAAACGCATTTTAATCTTCGATGACGACAGCGATTTTCGCAAACTGCTGTTGGTGCGCCTCGGTAAGATGTTCGCCAATGTGGCGCTGGAAGAGTACGATCCCGTCGCCAGCGGTGTACCGGATATCAACTTTGACTGGTCCCGCTATGATGTCCTGTTGCTCGATTATTACCTGTGCATCCATGGTGTGACCGGTCTCGACATCCTGCGGAAAAACCGGAAAAACCCGCAATTTCCAGCGACTATCATGTTAACCGGGGCCGGTAATGAAGAAATTGCCGTGCGCGCCCTGAAATCCGGCGTATCCGACTATATTCGCAAGGAGAAACTGGACAAGGACGAGCTGCGCATGGCCATCCTCAATGCCTACGAGGAAAGCAAGGTGGAGCGGCAACGTGTCAATGAAGCGACGCTGCACAGCCATGCTTTCAACAAGGGGCTTTTTTATCAGCAACTGGAACAACCCGACGAGCATGCCCATCAAAGAGTCCTGTTGCTGATCCAGTTGGACAATCATGAGCAACTGGCGAGGGCTGCCGGGGTCATTGTTCGCGACAACGTCGTTCGTCATATCGCCAAACAGACTTTTGAAGTTTTTCAGATCGGCGAATGTAATCCCAGCATTACACGATTCAGTGAAATCTCGATTGCCCTGTTGATCGATGACCCGGCCTCGCAGAAAACACTCGAGTTCAATTTGCAGGGCTTGTGTAATCATCTGAAAAAACGGCCCTATAAATTTGACGGCAGGAAATTTCGATATACTGTCAGCATCGGCGTGGTTCCCATCGCACTGTGTCATGCATCCGTGGATGTCATCATCGGTATGGCAAAGCAGGCCGTTGACAGTGCGACGGATCAAACAGGTGAGAACAGCTACAAAATAGCCGATGAGATGCAAGCTGCACCGGCACCCATCCGGGAACAGACGGCAACGAAGACAGCTGACACCGGAGTGACAGACACAGACGATGAAGCGCATGCCATCGCGGCAGAAACGATCCCGGAAGCCCCTGTCGAACCGGCACCGACTGTCAGTGTAGACTCCCGGGCCACGGCAAAGGATGCCGACGACAGGCACAACGAACCCGCCTCTGCTCCAGCGAAGGCGGAACCGGCACCCCCGGCGAAGTATAAAGAGGAAAAAGCACCGTCATTGGCCGGGAGAAAACCTTCCCTGACCCAGGCAAGTGATGAAACGATACTTGATGAGGCAACGCTGAATATCGCCGCTCTGGAAGTGAAGCGCTGCTTTGAAGAGAAACGCGTGGTACAAACCTTTCAACCCGTTATTTCACTGCTGGCTGATGAAGATGAAAATACTTCGGAGGTCTACAGCGCCTCTTTGCATCTTATTGATACCGATGGTGCCATTGTACCGGCAGAAGAAATCATGTCACGCGTTCAGGATGTGCCTGCCTTCCTGAAATATATCGACAGATGGATGCTGCGCGAGGCCATTGGCCGGGCGGTGGACAGTTCCACCAATCAATACGTATTCCTGATGAAGATAAGCGATGCCTCACTGGCCGATACTACTTTGTTCAACTGGTTACGTGAATTATTGTCGGGGCTGGAAACAAGCAACCCCGGCCATGCCATCGCCCTGGAGATCACTGAAGAAACCTTTTCTTCACGACGGAAACAGGCTGAAGCGCTGATGACCTACCTGCGAAAATCACATGGTTTTAAATTCATGCTGGATCGCATTGATGATCTGGAAACACTGAAAGCACTGACAGACAAGACCCGTTTTGATTTTCTCAAGGTCAACCGGGAAATGATTCTGCAACTTTCCAGAGAAGCCTGCGGAGATGCCGAAGAAGGGGCCACGCTGCTGTCTATGTTAAAAGGCGGGGGGGCCGGTATTGTTGTCGAGGATGTGGAAGATGCCACGACCTTGACCGAAGTCATCAGTGTTGGTGCCGATTATGCGCTGGGAGAGTTTATTGGCGAACCCAGCAGCCATCTGGATGAGTTGAATAATGTGGAAACCTTTGAAATTTCATAGAATCAGACTGTTTTTACGGATATGCTCAGGGCTCTGTTACAGGAGATTTGAATCTTGACTGAAGAAAACACACATCAAGCCGGGGCCAAACGACTGGGAGACTATCTGGTTATTTCTTCCGGAACCCTGCAAAACGCCGTCAAGAAGCAAGGCCAGATCCTGAAACTCGGGTTGCCGCCGAAGACGATAGGGGAGATTCTGCTCGAAAATGGCGATATCACACAGGAAGAACATGACAACGCCATCAGACGACAACGTATTGACAGACTGGCGTGTTCACCGGTTTTTTCCATGCTCTCCAAAACCGAGCTGGCAGCGATCAGCAGCCGCTTTGTGGAAGTCAATGTCCCGGCAGGCCGGCAATTCATTATTCAGGATGAACCGGATCCAACGCTCTACATTATCGCCAACGGCAAGGTGGAAGTGTACCGAACCAATCTTGATGGCTCACATTTACATATCGCTTATGTTGAAGCCTATGAACCCATTGGTGAAATGGGGTATTTCTCAGGCGGCGTGCGCACAGCCTCCGTACGCGCCGTGAATAATGTTGAATGTCTGCGCGCAGACTATTCCGCACTGACGCACTATTTTGAACACGTGCCCAGAGTGGCGCATGCTTTTATGCAGATCGTCGAGCAACGGCGTCGTGACACGGAAGCACGCATACAGGCACATCAGGACAGTTGATGAGGTAAACAGACAGGACTCATCGACAGACTGATCTTCTGATCAGCGCGCTCTGCTTTGTCCGGCCTACGCTTTTATATGCTCGCCCTGACAGCGCAACGGTGCCGGTAAGATGACACGCTCGAATAATTCAAACATGGCCTGCACCAGCAGGGCCAGCACGGCGGCAGGAACAGCCCCCTGTAAAATCAAGCCGACATCATCCAGTCGAATGCCGCTGAGTATGGGCTGACCGTAACCTCCCGCACCAATCAAAGCCCCCAATGTTGCCGTACCGACATTGATGACTGCAGAGGTTTTTATGCCCGCCAGAATTGAACGCGCGGCCAGCGGTAATTCCACCCGCTTCAGTCTTGCCGCATAGGGCAAGCCGACAGCCCGGGCCGATTCACGCAAAGATACGGGAATATCCTGTAGACCACTGTAGGTATTGCGGATAATCGGCAGGAGGCTGTAAATAAACAGGGCCACAATCGTGGGTGGTCCACCTATGCCCAGCAAGGGGATCATAAAAACAAACAGGGCTAGAGCAGGGATCGTTTGTAAAATTCCAACCGTCGCCAGAATGATCTGCCCGGCCAACGCCTGCCGGGCGGCGATAATACCGAGCGGAATGGCAAAGCAGATTGCTGCAAACAGGGAAATCCCGACCAGTATCAGATGGTCCCTGGTATTGTTAATGAAACGATCCAGATCCGTTGTTTCCAGCCATTGTGAATCGATATTGAATTTTTTCCTGATAAAGGCCGCAGCCACTGTTTGTTCCTGCTTTCCATCCATTTTTACAGCGGCATTCATCGCGATCATACTGTCACTGTCGATTTGACCTGACAATTTTTGCAATTGAACGGCAATATCCTGTGCCCGATCCAGACGATACAGATAGACGGCATGATAATCGGGAAAATAATGTTGATCATCCCGCAGCGAACGAATTCCGTAGTATTGAATTTCCGCATCGGTGGCATAGAGATCCATGGCATCGATGGCCCTGCCCTGCAGTCCCCGATAGGCGAGATCATGATCCAGTCCACGAACATCTGTTTGTGGCAATTGATAATGCAATCGCAAACCCGGCCAGCCATCCCGACGATCCATAAACTCATTACTGAAAGCAAACTTTAAATCAGGGTGTTGTTTCAGATCAGATATGGTCGTTATACCGGCGGTATCCGCTACAGTGTCCAGCATGCCGATGATATAGGTATTGTTGAAACCCAAGGCCGATGTGATACCAATACCCTCTTTTGCGAGAGCCTTCTCCAGTTGACTGAAGTTTTCAATCTGTTGATCAGCGAATATTTCCTGCTCCAGCGTACCGGTATATTCCGGATAGGCCGTGATTTCTCCCGCCCGCAGCGCCGACCACAAGATGCGCGTACCGCCCAGCCCGGACAGATGTGATACATTCAGGCCCTGCTCTCTTAGCCACTGCGCCGCTATCTCAGCCAGAATAATATTTTCAGTAAATTTCTTTGAAGCGATAATTATGTTCCTGTCACTGCTGTTCAGCGCCAACACGTTTACGCTGATCATCGT
>JAJRTU010000312.1 GCA_024278135.1 Gammaproteobacteria bacterium | reverse complement strand
GTCCGAAACGGGGGCCAGGGTTTGTATCCGGGCGGAATAGAGCTTCGATCAGATCAGGGTCATTACCGCTGTAGCTCATCCCGTAACCGCAGGCGGCGGCAATATCCGCAAATTTGACATTGGCCGCGACGGTGGCCTGGGCGCCGGTGGAATCGTGTACTTCGTTATCCAGCAGGATGTGGATCAGATTATTCCGGCCATAGCTGCCGAGTGTGGCGAAGTTGCCCATACGCATTAATGCCGCACCATCACCATCAATGACGACCGTGGTCAAATCGGGCCTGGCGAGTGCGATACCCAGGCCCAGCGAGGAGGCGCAACCCATTGAACCCACCATATAGAACTGATTGGCACGGTCATCGATGGCAAACAGTTCCCGGCCGCTGAAACCGGTAGTGGCGATAACGACGCTGTTTTCAACGGGTGTCTGGCTGATGATTTTTTTTAATGCGGCCTGTCTTGCCGGACGCCCGCCGTCTTTGCTGACAAACGAGCGTCGTTTTGCTTTACGATCCGTCACCGGGGCGATTCCGTTGTTTCCCAATTGACAGTCAGCCACCGTTCCTTTGGACATGATGAAGGCATAGGGGCGTTGTTCTTTTTGCATATAATCACAGGCGCGTTGCAAGGCCGGCTGAACCCTGTTTTCCTCATCGGGGAAATATTCCCAGCGTGTTTGCAGCGTATCCAGCAAATCACCGGTGATCTGCCCCATCAAGGCATGCTGGGGTTCGTCCTTCAATCCCGGTGCGCCGCGATGGGTCGTAATGATCAGCAGGGGGATGCGAAATACATGGGCCAGTGATGTCAGTGGACTTATGGCATTGCCGAGACCGGAATTCTGCATCATCACGATGGCGGGTTTTCCGGCGATGGTCATGCCCGCCGCCGTCGCCAGGGCGTCGCCTTCATTGGCCGATGAGATATACCTTAACGACTTGTCGTTGATGACATAATTAATGAAAGGGCTCAAAAAGGAGCAGGGCACACCACTGTAGTGTTGAAAACCGCGTTGGCGGGCAGCCTCGATAAAACTGTCTGCGCTGATCATTATCTGCGGGTAAAGTCGCCGGCCCGATCTATATCATCGAGTGAATTCACGTCAAGCCAATGTCCATTAATGTAGTGGACGTGTATCTTCTTTTCCTGCTGTACCAGATGGTTCAGCAGATCCGGGACTGTCAGTGTGTTGAAATCAGCACTGCCCTGCAATTCCTCCAGGGCCTGATGCAGCCATTGCCGGCCGGTGGCATTGACTTTCAGCATGCCAATCCATCTGCCGCTGGGTTTACCCTGGCCGGTTTCCCGGTGTTCCGATATATGCCTGATAAACACTTCCTGCTTAATCAGGGAACGATCATCCTGCTGTGTGCAGTAGATGTAATCAGGTGCGCCGCTGATATGAGTGCTTTCCAGTTTCGAGTCCACCACCACGACCATGGCCCCTTCACTGTGCAGCAGATCGTTGAGGATGTAGCTGCGAAACAGCACATCGCCATACATGATGAGCATGTTGTCACTGAAGGCGGCCTCGGCGCAGGCCAGGGAGCAGAGTTCAGCGGATTTTTCAAAGTCATGGTTCACGCAGACATCAATGCCGGAAATATCAACCGTCTCGGCCTTGTAACCGGCGACGACAGTGATTTTGTTTATTGACTGTTTCTTGAATTCATCCACCAGTCTTCTCAGCAGGGGCTTGCCGCCGATGGACAGCATAACTTTGGGGCGGTCCTCTGTCAGTTCGTGCAGACTTTTACCGCGACTGGCTGCCAGTACGATGGCATGTGTTTCCTGTTTTTGTTTCAGGTAGCGGGACTGTGCCTGCGAGAGTTCTTCCGCCCCCTGTAGAGAAAAAATCTCATTCACCGTGGCAATCTGATCTTCCACATTGGCCAGAGATTCCTGTTCGTGTATTTGTTGGCTGATATTTTCCATCGCCGCCACCGCTGCCCGGATCATGTGATTGGCCCATATAATCAGATGAATATCCGCCTTGCGAAAAACGGCTGTAGGCGTGCTGTAATACTTGGTGGGTACGATCACCAGTGGGGAGCGACCGGCCCATTCCCCGGCAAAGTTGAGCACTTCATCGGGGTGAGAAAGCTTGCTATGAATTAAAATAGCGTCGGCCCCGGCCTCATGATAGGCCTCGGCCCGGCGCAGGGCTTCGTGCATACCCCAGCCGGCGATCAAGGCTTCGACACGGGCGACAATGGAAAAATCATCATCGCGCTGGCTGTCTTTGCCGGCCTTTATTTTGCCGCAGAACTCATCTATATCCGCCAACGGCTGGCGTTCACCGTCGATGAAGCTGTTGGTTTTGGGGAATTGCTTGTCTTCAATGCAAACACCCGCGATGTCCCGTTGTTCCAGTTTCATCACCAGTCGTCGCATATTGTTGAAATTACCGTAGCCCGTGTCACCGTCCAGTAAAATGGGAATACTGGTAATGTCGGACATGAACTCCAGCATATCGATTATCTGGGTCCAGCTTGCTTCATTACTGTCGCGCACGCCAAATTGCGCGGACAGGGCCAGGCCACTGCCCCAGATGCCCCTGAAACCGGCCTGCTCGACAATACGCGCTGTAATACCGTTATGTGCTTCGAGGATAAAATCGAGTTCGGATGATTGCAGCAAGCGGCGCAATTGCCGGCACTTGCTTTCTGTTATTGTATTCGTCACTTTACCTGCTGTTGCTTTATCAGTTTCAGTATTTCATTTTGTGCGCGGACAACATCGTCCGGAAAATCAATTTCAATCCAGGCCAGGCCGCTGATGTCTTCATAGTGAAAAGCATCCGGTGTCTGTAACAACAGATCACGAATGACTTCCTCATAAGGAGTCTCTTTTTGTCCCTTATTGATATAGTCACTGCAGCGTTGGACCAGCCGCCGGCCTGTCTCGCCGTCAAAGCGGAAAAACCCGACCGATTCGCCCTGGAAATCGAATCGCATCTGCTTGTCGATATGTTTGCGAAAATCAACAATGCTGTGTCCACGGACACATATCTTGACCGGCTCATCCCCGTCTTCGAAGTCCCTGTCCAGCAGAAAACAATTGCGGTGCCTGGTATCGAAAAGCGTTTGCAGAATACCGGGATGATAAAGGACATCCGCATCCATCAGGATAATATCATCACCGGATGCAAGTATTTTTCTGGCTGTCCACAGGCTGATAACACTACCTGATTCATATTCAGGATTATATTCCGTCTCTACATCAAAATCGTCACCCAGCCGGTCGAGTTCAGTTTTAATCTCATCGTGACGGTAGCCGCTTACCACCAGAATATCCGTGACACCCTGTTTCACCAGTAAAGTGATGTGCCGTCGCAAAAGTGAGATGCCGTCAAATTCCAGCAGACATTTGGGTCTGCCCCCGCTGGTTTCTCCCAGACGTTGGCCGACACCGGCGGCAAGAATAATGGCTCTCATTTGCTTATAGTTGTCCGATCATGATTGAAGCGGCCGCCAGTATAGCGGATGGTCGAACAAGGTTCCCGTGAAACCACTAATTAATTGAAATCATCAGGCAGCAGCGCGGGCCTTTTTATTTCCATTTGCCAGGTGCTGTTGTCGATTTGCTATCATGTCCTGGAACTTTCCAGTAGTATAGGCTATAAGCGATTGATTTATACGTATATTCACAAGCAAAGACAAGACGGAAGACAGTTAAATACATGTCGTCATCAATACCCGATAAAATTGGCAAATACGTAATCCAGAAGCAGGTGGGCAAGGGGAGCATGGGTGTCGTCTACCAGAGTTATGATCCCTTTATCGGCAAAGATGTTGCTATCAAAGTCGCTCTGGTCGAGTCGCTTCGGGACAAGGAGTCGGGTGAGCAATACCGCAAGATGTTCTTTAATGAGGCACATACGGCCGGACTGTTAAAACATCCGAATATTGTGGAAATTATTGATGCCGGTGCGGAAGGCGAAGACTGTTACATCGTTATGGAGTTGGTAGAGTCCGGTAATACGCTGAAGCCCTATTGTCAGCCGGATAATTTATTGCCGCTTGAACAGGTTATCGAGATCATATTCAAGTGTGCCAAGGCGCTGGATTATGCACATCGCCAGGGTGTCGTTCACCGTGATATTAAACCGACCAATATCCTGGTGAGCAGAGATATGGATGTCAAGATCGCCGATTTCAGTATTGCACATGTGGTGACATCGGATACCACGCATACGATGCCGATGGGCTTTGTCGGTTCTCCGCGTTATATGTCGCCAGAGCAAGTGCAGGAAGACAATATCACCAACCAGACCGATCTGTTTTCCCTTGGCATCGTCATGTATGAACTGCTGACAGGCAAGCACCCGTTTATGGCAGACAGTTTTTCCCGGCTCATACATGTGATCATTAATGAAAAGCCCCCGCCCATGCGTACCTACCGGGCTGATTTACCGGAAATACTGGAAAAAATTGTCTATCACGCCCTGCAAAAGAGTAAGGAGAGGCGCTATAAAATGGGTCTGAATATGGCCGCCGATTTAAGCCTGTCCTTTGATTATCTGGAAAAACCGGAACAGGATATTGATGCTGAGGAAAAACTGAATATTGTGCGTGGTCTTGATTTCTTCAGCGAATTTTCCGAGGCGGAGATCTGGGAAATCATCCGAGCCTGTGCATGGCAGGAGTTTGAGCCGGGCACCGAGATTATTGTTGAAGGTGATATAGATGATTCCTTCTTCATCATTTCTTCCGGCAGTGTTGAAGTCTTTAAAAGCAACAAGGGGATTGGTTTGTTGCAAAAGGGCGATTGTTTTGGGGAGATGGGATATCTGGCAAAGACGAAACGTTCCGCCACCATTATCGCGCAAAACTATGTGCAACTGATGAAAATCAATTCTACGCTAATCGATCAGATATCGGTGGAGTGCCAATTGCGTTTCAGTCGGGTTTTTCTGAAGACACTGGTAAGACGACTCTCGGATACTACCGCCATGTATGCCTCACTGGGCGAAACAGCCAGCTGAGTTTATTTATTCCTGCGCAGATATTCCTGCATCAACAACAAGGTGGAGGCATCATGCTGACTTGCTGATATCTCTGATGATGAAAAATCCTGCATCAACTTCCGGGCAAGTTTCTTGCCCAGTTCCACACCCCACTGATCGAATGGATTGATGTCCCAGAGCATGGCTTCGACAAAGGTTTTGTGTTCATAAAGGGCAATCAACATACCGAGAACGCCGGGTGTGAGTTTGTTGTAGACGATGGTGCTTGAGGGTGTATTTCCTGGAAATTGTTTGTTCGGATTATCATCATTTTTCTGTCCCAGCATCAGGGCCTCGCTTTGGGCAAGACAGTTGCTGACCAGCTTAAGTTGTTGCGCCTGATCAGATGTACTTTGCAAAGGCAGGAGAAAATCCACCGGCACCAGGTGGGTACCTTGATGCAGGAGCTGAAAAAAGGCATGTTGCGCATTGGTGCCGATGCCACCCCAGAGAATGGGTGAAGTCCGATGCTTTATCGTCTGGCCATCGCGTGCTACCGACTTGCCGTTGCTTTCCATGACCAGTTGGGACAGATATTCCGGCAGCAGGCGCAATGACTGATCATAGGGAATAACGGCGTGAGTATCCGCCTTGAAAAAATGGTTATACCAGAGACTGAGCAGAGCCAGAATAACGGGTACATTTCGATTGACAGCTTCAGTCCGAAAATGTGTATCGACAGTATGTGCGCCTGCCAGCATCTTTTCGAAATTATCCATACCCACGGCGACAGCGATGGGTAAACCGACACTTGACCACAGAGAGTATCGACCTCCCACCCAGTCCCAGAAATAAAAAATGTAATCGTCGCCGGCACCAAATTCTTTGGCGGCAGCCTGGTTGCTCGTCACGGCGATTATATGTCGTTGCAGGTCAGGGCAGGCATGCTGTTTCAGCCAGTGCAGGGCCGCATCGGCGTTGGTTCTGGTCTCCAGCGTAGTGAAGGATTTTGAGGCCACGATAAACATCGTCGTTTCCGCATTGGAACGGGCCAGTACGCTATGCAGTTCCTGAGGGTCCAGGTTGGAGACGAACTCGACGTCAATATCCCCGGTTCTGAAGGCATGGAGGGCATCGACTGCGAGGCGCGGGCCGAGATCAGAGCCGCCAATACCGATATTGACGACCTTGTTGATGGCCTGTCCCGTAGCGCCATGAATTTCGCCATGATGAAGACGCTGTACGAAATCGCGCATGCGCGCCAGTTGCGAATGCACCAGAGCCGAGATGTCCTGGCCCTCAAGCTGGAAGCGATATCCGGCCGGCGCGCGCAGCATGCTGTGTAATGCGGGGCGATCTTCCGATGTATTGATTTTCTCTCCGGAAAACAGAGCGGAAACAGCCGCCGGAATACCACTGGCATCGGCCAGGGCAAACAGCAAGGCCAGCGTGTCGTCATTTACCCGGTGTTTGGAAAAGTCAACCAGTATGTCATCAATACGAATGGAGAGTCGGCCGGCCCGATCCGGATCCGTGCTGAACATATCGCGCATTTGCACATCGTTGATTTGCTCATAATGTGCGCTGAGCTCCTGCCGACACCGTATTCTATCCCGTTTGTCAGTATCCGAATCAGTCATGGGAGTTATTGTGACATATTCTACACTTGATGGATAAGTCCGACCGAAATGAGCGAAAAAGTGTTACTGTAGAGGGGCATTGTTTCGATACTGTCATCCTATCCTTTTTGCT
>JAJRTU010000311.1 GCA_024278135.1 Gammaproteobacteria bacterium | reverse complement strand
CATCTGGGACATTATCACGGTGTACTCAAGAACTGGTTAAAGTTGCAAAATGAGTATGAGTGCTTCTTCTCCATTGTTGACTGGCATGCGCTGACGACCGATTACGAAGATCCGACCATGATTGCAGACAATGTCTGGGAAATGATTATCGACTGGCTGGCCGTGGGTATTGATCCGGGTTCGGCCAAACTCTTTATTCAGTCCCGTGTACCTGAACATGCGGAATTGCATCTGCTGCTTTCCATGTTCACGCCGCTGAGCTGGCTGGAGCGGGTACCGACCTATAAAGATCAGCAGGAAAAAATAAAAAACCGGGACTTGACGACCTATGGTTTTCTGGGTTATCCACTATTGCAGACTGCCGATATCATTATGTACAAGGCCAATTATGTACCGGTGGGGGAAGATCAGGTTGCCCACGTGGAGATGTCGCGTGAGATCGCCAGGCGCTTTAATTTTCTCTATGGCCGCGAAACGGGTTTTGAGGAAAAGGCCGAGTTGGCAGCGAAGAAAATGGGTAAAAAGAACAAGAAGCTCTACCAGCAATTATTGACCAGTTATCAGGAGCAGGGGGACAGTGAGGCCCTGGAAAAGGCCCGGGCCCTGATCGAATCGCAGCAGAACATCAGTATTGGCGATAGAGAACGCCTGATTGGCTATCTGGAAGGCGGTGGGCGGATGATATTTCCCGAGCCCCAGGTGCTGTTGACCCCGGCCTCCAAAATGCTGGGGCTGGATGGGCAAAAGATGTCCAAATCCTATGGCAATACGATTGCCTTGCGGGAAAATCCGAACAGCGTGGAAGACAAGATCAGAACCATGCCTACCGATCCGGCCCGAGTCAGGCGCAGTGATCCCGGTGATCCCAACAAGTGCCCGGTCTGGAGTCTACATGATGTGTATTCCGACGAGGATGTTAAAAAGTGGGCCGAACAGGGTTGCCGCAGTGCCGCTATCGGCTGTCTTGACTGCAAAAAACCGATTATCGATGCGGTGCTGAAAGAACAGCAACCCATTCGTGAGCGTGCCAGGGAATATCAGGAAGATCCGGAAATGGTACGGGGTATTATTAATGATGGCTGCGAGGCGGCCCGGGATGTGGCCAGAGAGACGATGGAAGAGGTACGGCAGGTGATGGGCATCTCTTATCGTTGAGCCTGGTAATGGCCGGTTCCAGCTCAAATGAGGAATGACAACAGAGCAAGGACGAAGGATAATGACCTTTAACAGCATGATGGAGTACTCGTGAGCACATCGACAGAGAATTCTGAACATCCCGGAACAGAGCAGGCGGAAATGCCTTTTGCCATCGTGCAGGGTTCGCCTATCACCGAAGTCCCGCGTGATCTTTACATACCGCCGGATGCGCTGGAAGTCTTTCTGGAGGCCTTTGAAGGTCCGCTGGATTTACTCCTGTATCTGATTAAACGGCAGAATCTGGACATTCTCGAGATCCCCATAGCACCGGTGACGGCGCAGTACATGCGCTATATCGAGCTGATGGATGAGTTGCAACTGGAGCTGGCAGGGGAATATCTGGTGATGGCGGCGATGTTGGCGGAAATCAAATCCCGCATGTTGTTGCCACGACCGCACATGGATGAAGAGGAAGAGGATCCTCGAGCTGAACTGATACGTCGACTGCAGGAGTACGAACGTTACAAACAGGCTGCCGAAGACATTGATACACTGCCGCGCTATGAACGGGATATTTTTGGCACTATTGTTGAATTCCCCGACAGAAGCACTCAGCAGGAACCGCCCAATGTGTCACTCGATGTGATTCTGAAAGCCTTTGCCGATGTGCTGACGCGAGCCGATTTATTTTCACATCACCGTATCCAGCGTGAAGCCCTGTCTGTACGCGAACGAATGAGCCTGGTACTGGAGCGCGTACGGGGCGACGAGTTTAGTGAGTTCAAGGATCTGTTCGTGCCGGGCGAAGGTCGGGCCGGGGTGATTGTGGCATTTTTGGCGATACTTGAATTATTAAAGGAGTCTCTGATAGAGATGGTACAAAACGACATTAACGGACCCATTTACGTAAAGGCGGCAGCATGAGTCCGGAGCAATTGAAAAATATCCTGGAGGCGGCATTGATGACCTCGACAGGGACCATGAGTCTGAATCGTTTTGTCTCGCTATTTGAAAAAGACGCAGTGCAGCCTGAACGTGCCGACATACGTGCTGCACTGGAGCAATTGCAGCAGGACTATGAAAGTCGCGGCGTAGAGCTGAAAGAAGTCGCCAGCGGGTTTCGGTTTCAGGTGCGAAACGAATACGCGCAGTGGGTGAACCGACTGTTTGATGAGCGACCGCAACGTTATTCCCGGGCATTGCTGGAGACGCTGGCCATTATTGCCTACCGACAGCCGGTGACACGCGGTGAGATTGAAGATATTCGGGGTGTGAGCATCAGTTCCAGTATTATCAAGACGCTGCAGGAAAGGGAATGGATACGTGTGGTCGGCCATCGGGATGTGCCCGGCAGACCGGAATTGCTGGCCACGACCAAACTGTTTCTCGATTATTTTAATCTGAAAAAACTGTCGGATTTACCCTCTCTGGCAGAGATAAAGGACTTCGACAAACTCAATCCTGATCTGTTTGAAGGTCTGGAAGAAGAAGACCCTCAGCAGACGGACGAGCTGGATAAGACTCAGGACGCCATACATGTCGTCACCGATCTTGCCGATAACGATGAAAAAGACGAGCCCACCGCCAGTGAAAACGGAGAAGTGGGAGCAGAACAGCAGAGCGAAGGAGACGTCGTGGCAGAAGCGGAAGCAGGGGGTGGAACCGAGGACGATGAGAGCAAAATGGAAATTGCATCGAGTGGTAATGTTGTTCCTTTCTCCAATTAGTTATTGCCGTTCACGCCACTTACTGTCGCAGTACCGATGAAATCTGAACCTGTCCCGGAACGAATCCAGAAAGTCCTGTCCCGGGCCGGTGTGGGATCACGTCGACAGATCGAATCCTGGATCAAGGAAGGTCGAATCAAGATCAATGGCAAACCGGCAGCACTCGGTGATCACATTTCCAGCAGGGACAAGGTCAAAGTGGATAATCGGGTCATCAAACTGGACGAAGCGGGTACAGACAAAACAAGGGTGCTGGCCTATTACAAACCTGTCGGCGAGATATGCGCGCGCTCTGATCCCAAACACAAAAAAACAGTATTTGACAAGCTTCCCAGAATTAAAAAAGGACGTTGGATCAATATCGGCAGACTGGATCTCAATACTATTGGTTTACTGCTGTTCACCAACGATGGCGAACTCGCCAATCGTCTCATGCATCCTTCCAGCGAAGTGGAACGCGAATATGCGGTCAGGATCCTGGGTGAGGTCAGCGATGCGCAGTTACAGGCGATGCTGAAAGGGGTCAAGCTGGATGATGGCCTGGCCAGGTTTACCGACATTGTTGATTCCGGCGGCGAGGGAGCGAATCACTGGTACCATGTGGTGATCATGGAGGGCAGGAATCGCGAAGTGCGCCGCCTGTGGGAGTCACAGGGATTGCGGGTCAGCCGCCTGATAAGGGTGCGTTTTGCATCTTGTATTTTGCCACGATCAAAACATCCGGGGAACTTCTGGGATCTGGAAGAGACGGAAATCAGGGCCCTGCGTAAGGCGGTGGATTTGTAGAAGGTTATGGTCGAAGTTGGCCAGGCATGCCGGCAATGACAGTCTATGATCCTTTGTGCAGTTGAGGTGAATGTATGCTCGATAGAAGCAAGCTGCTGGCGCTGTATACGAGACTGTTTGACAGCTACGGACCGCAACACTGGTGGCCGGCAGAGACAGCCCTTGAAGTGATGGTCGGTGCAGTTCTGACTCAAAACACGTCCTGGAAAAATGTGGAAACGGCTATACGCCGCCTGCATAAAGCCAGGTCTTTGACTCTGCCCGTACTCATGCAGATGGATATTGACGACCTGGCTATGCTCATTCGTCCATCCGGGTTTTATAACGTCAAAGCACGCCGTCTGAAAAATCTGTGTCACTGGTTGGAACAGATGGGTGGTATAGCAAAACTGTCTACAGTCGATACGACTGCGTTGCGAAGCTCGCTGTTATTGATCAATGGTATCGGCGCAGAGACGGCAGATGATATTTTGCTTTATGCCCTGCACCGTCCGGTCTTTGTCATTGATACTTATACAAGGCGGTTATTGGTACAACTTGAGATGATCAGGGGGGATGAACATTACGAATCGCTACGCAGCGCATTCGAAACCGCGCTCGGTGCGGATACCCGCCTCTTTAATGAGTATCACGCCCTGATTGTTCGTCATGCCAAAGAAAAATGTAAGAGGCTGACGTCAAACAGTGATGTCTACTGCAACCATTGCCATGTGGAGACAGGTGCAGGTTTGATCCCTCGCTCAACAACAGTGATGCCAGCATGAAGCGCGGCATTCGGGATATATTATTTTTAACGGCGATTCCGGCCCTGGCCTGGGGCGTGTTTCTTATTGAAGACGGACTGTTCAATACGGGGTCGGCAGATATCAGGGAGTTTTTTATCGGCCTGGGTGTCGTTGTTGTCGCTTTGACGGTAATCGTACAGCGGCTTTGCGATCACGGTTGGTTTGCACAGGTGTCACCCCTACTTCGGGTCAGTGCCCTGATATTGCTTGGCGCTGTTTATTCGGCTTCCACCTGGTCAAGGTGGTCACATCGTGACGAACATACTCAGCTTGCTGCTGCCGAGGCAATGATAGTCGCTCACGTTAAAAACTCGAACGAATGGATCATGATTGACAAAGCCCTGTTACGCCGACCTGCCCACTGGTATGAGTCCGGTGTACAGGTCATCTATCTGAGGGCTGATAATCAACAGGCCGTATCCATTCAATTACCGGCAAAATTCCTGTCACTGAGTACCGCAAAAGAGAGATAAGACCCCCTCTCTTCAGCACAGGAGTGTCGTACAGTATTCCGTTACTGCATCACAACTTGTCATTATTGGTATCCAGACCTGATATTACTGGCATAAATAGTGCTTTTTACTCCTTACCTGCCTGCAACAGAGGAGTGAGTGTAATGAGCGGTACACGTGAATTTTCAACTATTACGCATAATGATGCCTGGTCGAAACATATTAAAAAGTTAAGTCAGGGTCGTGATAACTCACAGTTTTCGCATTCCACGGCCGTACCGAATCAATCCCATCAGGGTCTTTCGAAGAAACCTAAATGGGGCAAGTAAAATCAAGTTGTGGAGATTTGTGTCGCTATTATGTGACAGATCCGGACAACATTTGCCGGGATCGATGAGCTTCAGTGTCGCTGATAGAAAACAGACAGGATAATTTGATAATTGAGACTGCAGATTGCTGATGGACGTATTGGTGGAATTGACAGCTGTAATTGTGATTTGCTGCTTGCTGATCGTTACTTTTCGTGCGATTGCATATAAAGCCGAGCAGTATGCCGAGATCTGCGAGAAAATAAGTGTCGCAAGACAAATCAATCGTCGCATTCCGAGCACCAACACAGCCGCAAAAGTGAGCAGAAAAAATACCAAATTGTTGGCCCAAAGAAACCATTAGCGCCAGGCTTCCTCCTGAAGTCCTGCCGGGGCTGACATCGCAGGCTTTTTGATGCGCAATATCAGCCATTGTCGACAGTCTTTGTCCCCGATCTAAATCTGTTATAAATTAAACAATAATATCAATAACATAGAGCGTAAGTACTATGTTCTTTCCCGGGCCCGGCAGCGATCAACGGTGACAGGGACTGTGATCACCGCGAGGCTTCCGGTTTGTAAAAAACATACAGGTCGATTTTGATCGAGATTCACTCTAAGATAATCACAACAAGTCACGAATTTATGTATACTTATCTGCATGCAACGATAACTGAAGGTAGGGTGTTCTCATACCTCGCTTAACAGGGGAGAAGCAAAAATGAAACAGGTAAACCAAAGACGGACTGGCACCATCTCCCGTCCAATAAACACACTTAATCCGTTGTTGGATGGAGTCATATCTTTACTGGTTTCCCGGCGTGGAAATCTGCTGGTTTTACCCCTGGTGCTTGTAGCATTTTCCATGGGACCACGGGTATCCTTTGCACAGGGCGCCATAGAGCAGGTACTGGAAGAGGTTCTGGTCACTGCCCGGAAGAAGAGCAGTACCGAAGCCGTTCAGGATGTGCCGGTGGCCGTATCGGCCTTCAGTGGTGACCAGCTGGAAGCGACGTTTGTGCGTGACCTGCAAAGTCTGAGT
>JAJRTU010000310.1 GCA_024278135.1 Gammaproteobacteria bacterium | reverse complement strand
GGACAAACAGCCGATTACCGCCGGACGTGTTCGTCAGGGACTGCAACGAATTTTTAGCCATGTTGATATTCGCAGCCATTGGAACCCGAAGTCGGGAAAATTCGCACCGAAAAAACAGGGCAAAAAACCGGATCGGCCGCCCGACCTGCGAAAAACAGTTTAACTTCGACAATTTTCAGTTATCAAGGAACGCTCACCATCGCCGAATCAAACCGGTTTGGGGAGTGGTGTAACTCTAAACTTCAGTTACTTTATACAATAAAGTTTTATCAGACTTGGCATAAAGCAAGGAGATAATATTTATCGTGTCTTGAGCGCTGCTGATTTACTCAGGCGCTGGAACGGCAAGAAGACCAAAAAGGGCACTGGGTTCGTTCAGCCGCTCAAGTCACATGAGCACTGCCATATTGACGTTTCTTACGTCAATATCTGTGGCACATTTTACTATCTGTGTTGCCTCCTGGACGGCTATAGCCGCTACATCGTCCACTGGGAACTGCGCGAAGCGATGACCGAAAAAGACATTGAAATTATCTTGCAACGGGCGAGGGAGAAATTCCCTCAAGCCACTCCGAGGATTATTTCAGACAATGGCCCCCAGTTCATTGCCAAGGACTTCAAAGAGTTTATCCGGATGGCAGGGATGACCCATGTGCGGACATCACCCTACTACCCGCAGAGTAGCGGCAAGCTGGAGCGTTTCCATAAAACCATCAAGCATGAATGCATTCGGCCCAAGGTCCCACTGTCTCTCGACGAAGCCAGAAGGCAGAAGGCAGGTAATGGATTATATCCGTCACTACAACGATGATCGGCTACACAGCTCACTGGGCTACATTGCACCAAGAGCAAAACTGGAAGGTCGCGAGAAACAAATATTCAAAGAACTAGACAGCAAACTTGAAGCGGCCAGAGCCGCCAGAAAACAAAAGAGGCGGCAGGAAAACAAACAACCTGCCCAACATAGAAATCCCCCGGGAAAGACGTCCTTTAACGAGCTAACTCAACAGGGCTGATTCTCCGATTCCGACTGAGGCAAAACAATAACAATGCGTTGAATAAAAGTAATCAGTTTCGGTCGTCACAACATCCAGAGACAACTGGATCGTCGGAGCCTGTGCCCTGCACAACAACCCGTTCGACGGCCACACCCTCAAAGGGGCCTTGCAGCAGGTGAAGCACCTGGTCAGCTGGGAGGCCGAGAACGCCTACTGCGACAAAGACTACAAGGGCAACCCGAAACGGCTTGGCAACACCACTGTTCACCTGGCCAACCGGCGCAAAAAGAGCATGAAACCGAGCGAATGGCGTTGGTTCAAACGACGAAGCGCCATCGAGCCGGTGATCGGCCACATGAAGCATGACAACCGGATGGACCGCAACTATCTCAAGGGCACCGACGGCGACAAAATGAACGCCATTCTGGCCGCTTGCGGTTTCAACCTGAGAAAGCTGCTGCGGGCTATAATTTGGCTTCTTTTCAAAGAGCTGGAACGGCTTAATCGCTTCTACGGCCGCTCAAAACATCCGTCGTTCCTGTGACTGCGACGGCTTGAAAAAACAACGTTGAACTCGGAGCACCAGTTTTACGTCTGCTGGAGCGCCGATTTCGAATTTTTTAACGACTATGTTATCGCATAGCTCCGTAGGTTGGGTAGAACGCAACGAAATCCGATGGTTTATGTGCCATCTTTTAGTTTCGTAGAAACCCATCGCGACAGGAATGTCGCTCCCACAAGGGGGGCTGCTCCCTCAGATCCTGTGGCAGGGGCAGGGCATCAAAAAGATTGAAGGGTGGTTTACTATGACCGGCTTGCGAAAAGTTCTGGGTTTAAGTGGGGTTGCGGTCGGCACGATAGGCGGTTTTCTCGTCGCTGGACTGGGCGGTGGCGTACTCGGTGGGCTCGCTGGTGGCCTGCTCTTGCTGCTGTTATTTCATTTTATTGCTGGCGTATTGCTGCCGACCATCCTGACCGCGACCTGCCTGGTTGGGTTCGGCTGGTTGATCTTTTCTTTGTGGGGCGTTCGCTGATTTTTTTTTGAGAGAAGAGGGGTGTTGTAGATGATTGATGCGATTCTGAATCAGTTTAGTGCTTTTTATGAAGCTTACCGTGCGATCACGATTCCATTGTTTCTGGTGGTCGGATTGTCTATGGCCTTTTATGGCTTGGTCATTAACCGGATCATTGCCGGGATCATTGGTTTTCTTTGGGGAGGAATTATCGGGGTGGTACTCGGTTTTCTATTGGGTGGGCAGATCGGTGCTTTGATCGGCTTCATTCTGTTCGGAGCGTTTTTTGCCGGTGGGGCGGTTTGGATCGCCGAGAATCTGCCTAAGCTGCTGGGCTTTTTTGCCAGTTACCTGCCGGTGGTATTGATCTGTCAGCCAGACGGTTGGGGGCACATTATCCCCCTGGCGGCCGGTTTACTCGGCGGCTGGTTTGGCGGTTTTCTCAACCGATCATTTATTATCGTGGCGTCCAGCCTGACTGGCGCCTGGCTGACAACCGGTTCACTGTTGCGGCTGTATGGTGAATTCGACAGTCATTTCTACGGCGATATCTTTGCGGCCTTTGCCCATTACAGTCTGGTCGGCGTGTTGGTTTTTAGTGCTGTTGTTCTGAGTGGCATCCTGAAACAGTACGGGGTGTACACACTCTTTGCACCGCTCGATAGCTTTTTCTACGGTTTCGGTTCAAAGGCTCCAGAGTTGCCGGAAGAAGAAAACAAGGTCACTGTTTTTCTGCGTTACTGTCTGTACAAAAAGGAGCTTGACGACCCTTCCAGAGGGTTTGCCTGGATGCATGCCTTCTGTGCCGGGTGGCTGGCGTTGACCTTTGTGGTGTTGGTGCCGACCATTTTTGTTCTGTCTTCTTCCCTTGCAGCCCTGAGCGGCGATTCTGTAGTTCTTGGATGGATACAATTAAAAGGGATACTCTCCATCGGTCTGGCCGCTTACTTTGGTATTGCCTTTTATCTGGCGATTCGGGTGCTTAATAAAAGCAGCATCCCTCAATGGGCGGTGCGCTTTGTTTTTCAACTCGGCGTTGTCCTGACAATCTTCTGGACGGTCGCTTCGCTAGTTCCCCTGTCGCAGGGAACGTTCGATATCGATATCGTCCTAGTTTTGTTTTTGCTTATCCCGATGTTTCTACAATACCAGCATGACAGTTCAATGGCTGCACTGTCAGACGCTACGTAATCACCTCACCATAATGATGGAGGGAAAAATGGACTGGAAAAATCTTTACCTGAGTACCGAGGGACGTATTAACCGTAAGGCTTATTTCTTGGGGATTCTGCCGATGGCTGTAATAGGTCTCGTTGCCCTAATTATCGACGGGGCCGTCGGCAGTTATATCGGTCGCAGCGGCATCGGTGTCTGCCAGATCATTTCTTGGGGCCTGTTACTCTGGCCATCGATTGCCCTTGCGGTCAAGCGCCTACATGACCGTAATCGAAGTGGGTGGTTTGTTCTGCTTGGTTATATTCCGTTTGTAAATTTCTGGATTGGCATTGAGGTGTTGTTCTTGAAAGGGACGCCTGGTGACAACCGGTACGGTGCGAATCCACTCACGACTGAAGTGGTGACCACCGAGCAACCTGCGTAATTATGGAAGCACAGTGGTTTTTAAGTAAGCCACTGTGCTTCCGTCGTTCTAGTGTCTGAATGAACGAAGGAATGGTCTAACTAAAAGACATGTTGCCCGCGTTACCAGTCTAAGTCGTTATATTGATCGCGAAAATTCGAAATCCAAAGGGATGAGAACCATGTCGATCCTGAACTTTTTGAAGAAAATCAAGCTACCGAGCTTCGAGGATGAGTTTATTGTAGATCCGATGGATCAGGCCAGCCCGAAAGATGAGCGGCGGAACCAGGTGTTTGTGACCATGCACCGGGAAAAGGGGCCTACAGATCGAGATTCGTCGGGTCGAGAAGATTGGCTGGAAGGATTGGTACAACAAAACTGGGATCTCCATACTGACCCCAGCGATGCAGCATCTCTTGTTGCAGATGTTGCAGACAATCCGTGATCTTATCTTGACGAGTAAATCAGTACCATAAAGCTCCCGATATTCTCAGGGGCTTTTTATTTAACTACTTCCCACCCAATTTCTTCAACATCTCCTCCATTCTCTGCAAAGACTCTTCCGGGATATGAAAGTCAGCCGATTGAGCCGGCCTTCCGTCGATAGCGGAACTCCCTCTTTTTCCTTGCGCTGAATCCAGCGTCCGTGGGCCAGCCCCTCCACCCGCTGTCATCCCTGGAAGATTTCTGGCATCCGGTTCTTCCGGCTGCGGCACGAAGGGACTCGCAGCATCACGCCCAGCCTCTTTAAAAGCGTTTCCCCCGAAGTCAAAAGCTCCATTGTCCTCGTAAATTTCGTTGACCACTCCGCGTCGGGTTTGTTGGCGGTTGATTCTCCCGTCTACATCAGGCGCCTTGATATTTCCCTGCCTCGGGTCCTCAAAGGAGTTGTCAGAGACGGCCCCTTTTACCCTGCCTGAGACGCTTTCACCAGCCGCCCTATGAGCCTCAACTCCTGCACTGGCCCTATTCCTGTATTCAGCAACATCCCTCATCACATGGTTGCCGGTTTTGGGCGTGTCGAGATAATCATCATAACGCCTGATAGACCAGGCCCTCATGTCATCTTTAAGGGCTTGCTGATCAGCTCCACTGCCTGTCCGCTGCCGACTCATGTTGTTAGATCTCAGATTGGCTTGATAAAAACTGGCATCATATTTTCGCAATGTGTTAGAGAGGTGAATGAGAATTTCAGATTAAATTGCACCTGATCATCATCATTGTTTTAGAGGCAGGGCGGTGAGGCTTCAGAGGAGC
>JAJRTU010000023.1 GCA_024278135.1 Gammaproteobacteria bacterium | reverse complement strand
TCCGGAAGTATCGGTCCCCATCCCCACGTTCAGACCTCGATCCAGTGCCTGGCGGGCAGGAAATACCGCATTGGAAAAATAGAAATTGGACAAGGGGCAGTGGGCAATACCGCTGTCTCGCCGCCTGATTTTATCCATGTCATCATCGTCAATAAAATTGGCATGTGCCAGCACGGTTCTGTTACCGAGCAGACCGAAATTATCCAGGCTCATCGTATCGTTCACACCGTGACGCGTAATAACGTACTCATGTTGCCAGTCGCTTTCAGAACAATGACTTTGTATATGACAGTGATATTCTTTTGCGAGTTCACCCAGCCCGGTCAGCATCGCATCGGTGCAACTCGGAATAAAACGGGGTGTCACGACGGGCAATACCCGCCCGTTTTCATTCCCTGGCATGGCGTGGATATATTCAATCAGGGAACGCGTATCATCCAGACCCTGCGCCGTGGATACATCGCGATAAAAATCGGGACACTGCTCCGGATTATCCATCGCCACTTTCCCCACCAGGGCACGTTGCCCCCTGTCAAAACAAATATCAGCCAGCAGCTTGCTGGACTGCAGGTGAATCGTGGCAAAATACAGCGCCGTGGTCGTGCCGTTGGCCACTAATGTGTCGACCAGCGAGGAATAAACCTTTTCCGCAAACTCGAGATCGGCGTATCTGGCCTCAAGAGGAAAGGTCTGTTGTTGTAACCAGTCATGCAAGGGGAGATGTAATGCCTTGCCTGACTGCGGCCATTGTGGCGCATGAATATGTAAATCGATCATGCCGGGCAGCAGGTATTGACTGTCAGTCAGTTCCAGCAGGTTTCCGGATTGCATGGCCTTTTTTCGGGCGGCCCGATACAGACCCGAGTGGCGCTCATGAACAGCAAGAATTTGACCGTCATCGTCCACTTCGACCAGGGCTTTCCGCTTTATTTCCAGCTCACCGCATACCGGTGTGTGTATCAGTGTGCCGGAGATGGCGAATGCGCTCATCACTCAACCTTTATCAAGAAGATCATGCAGGCGAAATCGGGCAATGTTGAATACCTGTTCCAGACAGGTCGCGAATTCTGTTTCTCTGTCATTATTCAAACGGCTTTGCAGGTTTTCAACAATCTTCTCCATCGTCATGCCCTTGACGGCAACAATAAAAGGAAAACCAAACTTCTCCCGATACGCCCTGTTGAGTTCTTTCAATAAAGCCTGTCTGTGATCAGAGCCATGTCGAATACCGGCTGTCGTTTGTTCTGCTGCAGAGGTCTGTGTCATGTCATTGTTCGTACCCAGTTCCGGGTGGGCACGAAGCAAGGCCAGCTGCGTATCGTAATCGGCCTCTTTGACGGATTGGCACATGGCCTCAATGAGAGCTTCAGCTGAGGAAAAAGGCAGCTGCTGCCAGGCCTGACTCGCGGCCCACGCTGAATCTTCAAACACACCGCCGAACACTGACGTGAAGGTGTCGCGATCCATCGTATTGATATCCCTGATTGGGTATTGATCCGGTTGTTTCATACAAGCCAGTAAAAACTTCCGCCGTATGACGACGGCGTGTTAACACCGTCATGCCGGACTCGATCCGGTATCCAGCAACATAATGCCCCGCTGCAAGCGGACTTTATCAGACTGGATTCCCGCCTTCGCAGGAATGACAGCAACGCGGCAAGCCGTAGGGAATGAAGCTTCAAAAATTCAAAAAATAAATAGTACAATTTATAAGGATACTGTAAACAATTTAATAAAAAAAACCGATTCCGGATATGTAAAGATACAGCGAATTTCCATTGTCTGTTTGTCAGGGTTTCCGGGAGTTTACCAGTCTCAGGACCGGTACGGATGCTTTCCATGCCAGTGTCGGGCAATATCCTCGCGTTTGCAGATCCAGACATCATCATGTTGCTGAACATGGTCAAGGAAACGTTGCAAAGAGGCAAAACGACCTGGATGGCCGGCCAGGCGACAATGCAGACCCACTGACATCATTTTCGGCGATGTCTCTCCTTCCCGATACAGCACATCGAAGGCATCCTTGAGATAAGAATAAAAATCATCGCCTGTGTTAAAACCCGAACTGGTGGCGAAACGCATATCGTTGCAATCCAGCGTATAAGGTATCACCAGATGAGCGTGATCATTAACGACTTCCCAGTAGGGCAGATCGTCTGCGTAGGAATCCGAGTCATAAAGAAAGCCGCCATGTTCCACCAACAGGCGACGGGTATTGGGGCTGTCGCGGCCGGTATACCAGCCCAGCGGCGCTGTTCCGCTCAGTTCAACGATGGCATCCACTGCCATTTTTATATGCTGTCGTTCGGTGTCTTCATCGACATGCTGGTAAGAGATCCAGCGCCAGCCGTGACTGGCTATCTCGTGTCCGTCGCTGAGCATGGCGGCAAGCACATCAGGGTTTCTTTGCAGGGCCATGGCAACGCCGAAAACAGTGACAGGGACAGCCCGTTCTCGAAACAGTCTTAACAGGCGCCAGACACCGGCACGACTGCCATACTCGTACAGGGATTCCATACTCATGTGTCGCATCTCACTGAATGCCTGTGCATCCGCGATTTCCGATAAAAAAGTTTCTGAGGCGGGATCACCATGCAAAATGCAGCTCTCCGCACCCTCCTCGTAATTCAGCACAATCTGCAAAGCGAGTTTCGCATTGTTTGGCCATGCCGGTTGCGGTGGTTTTCCGCCGTAACCGATCATGTTTCGTGGATAGGCGCCTGTCCCGGTAATACTCATTCCCATTTATACCCGCAGATTAGACTGAATAGTCGATTTTACCGCGTGTTTGAACGAATCACACCAATTTTGTCTTCAATTTAGTCAATTATTGTGCACAATAATCCAGGACTGTTTTCCCAATCTCAACAGCATGCCACTGTTTCCGACCACGGATTCTGCCCAAGAGCCCTGCTGTCTGAATAGAGCTTCCCAAACGGTGATCACAGGCCGGTGCATTGGCATCAGTAGACAAGTGAAACTATGCGCAGGGATGCCGCTTCCGAACGTACAGCGGCATATTCACAGCGTGTCCGCGTTCTGTTTACGCCAATTTACAGGCACCCGGCTCTTCCATTCAGCTGTATCCTGCTGTCGAACCACCATCCACCTGTATAGAAGTGCCGGTGATATAACTGGCACGCTCTGAACCCAGAAAAACCACCAGCGCGGCGAACTCTGCGGGGCAGGCGAGACGCCCTATGGGGATGGTACCGGCGATGATCTCCATTTCCTCTTCCGCCGAGGACTGATTGGCCTCTGCTCTGGCCTGCACCAGCCGCGTTACACGCTCGGTCCGTGTCCAGCCGGGACAAACATTGTTAATCAATATTCCTTCGCCGGCGACCTGGTTCGACAGCGTCTTTGCCCAGCCTACGACTGCCAGCCGCAAACTGTTGGATAATAGCAATTGATCGATCGGCTGCTTAACGGTGCTGGAAGTGATGTTGATAATCCTCCCCCATTGTTGTTTACGCATGTAAGGAAGAACCGCTCGGGTCATGCGTACGGACGACATCAGTGTCAGTTCCCAGGCCTTTTGCCATTCCGCATCTTCTGTTTCCTCGAATATCCCCGGTGGCGGACCACCCGCATTATTGATTAATACGTGTACCGTACCCAGTTGTGCCACCACCGTATCTATCAGTTTACTGATGTCTCCGGCATCGCTGACATCCATTTGCACTGACATGATATCCGCAGCCGATACGCGGGCAATTTCATCTCTGGTACATTGCAATCGATCCGCATCACGCCCGGTAATAACGACTTTCGCACCTTCATTGGCAAAGGCCAACGCCGTTGCCTTGCCCAGGCCCGCACTGGATGCCGCCACAAGCACTACTTTATCTTTTAAACCCAGATCCATAATAATCTCATCGTCAATATAAAATACCCTGCCCATCTTAGCATGAGGGATTTTACATATTAAACACGGAACAACATCCCTCAGGATCAGCGTGATCCTGATTTATTCTCTTTTCATGTTGCTCATGACGCTTTTGCGAATTACTATCACGCTGGACACTTAAGTCAATACCGTAATCAACTCAAAAATACGTATTGTAATTTCACTAATTTAACGAAGACCTAGCTTATGACCAGCTTTGATCAACGAGATTTCAGGAATGCTCTGGGGACATTCGCAACGGGCATTACCGTTATCACCACGACGCATAATCATGCTGAACCTGTCGGTATTACCGTCAACAGCTTCGCCTCTGTATCACTGGATCCGCCACTGGTGTTGTGGTGTCTGGATAATGATGCTTACTTCCATGACATTTTTGCCAATTGCAGCCATTTTGCGGTCCATGTACTGCATCAGGACCAGGAGGCCGTATCGCAGATTTTCTCTACCAAGAACAGCAGCAAATTCAACAGCCTGGACTGGGAGATGGGGGAGTTCGGTTCACCGATTCTGAAGGATTGCGCCAGTCATTTTGAGTGTGAAATGGAGCGTCAATGTGATGGAGGCGATCACGTCATTTTACTGGGCCGGGTGACGGCATTCAAGACACACAAGGATAAACCACCTCTCATCTATCACGCCGGCGAATACCAGGTGCTGAAAATCCTGTAGCGCCTGTCCAGGAAGGAAATGCATATATGACCGATACCGTTCTTTACGAGAAAAAGGGGGCCGTTGCCACGCTCACGCTGAACCGCCCGGACGCACTCAACTCTTTTGATAAAGAAATGCGGGCAGATATGCACACTGCCACCCGCCAGGCAAAAGAAGACCCTGCTGTTCGTGCAGTCATTATTACCGGCGCCGGTCGATGTTTCAGCGCAGGTGCCGATCTGAAAGCGGGATTCAAGACCGGTGCTGAAGTCGAACACATACTGACGCAGGAATACCGGCTCAGTCTGATGAATATTGCTGAGATGGATAAACCCGTCATCAGTGCCGTCAACGGTTTCGCCGCGGGTATCGGTTTGTCCTACGCCATGATATGTGATCTCTGTATCATGGCGGAAAGTGCCTTCCTGCTTTCCCCTTTCAGCACTATTGGCATGGTGCCCGACGGCGGTGCGACCTGGTTATTGACCGACTGCATCGGCTATAAACGGGCTTATGCGATGGCCATCGAAAACGAACGCGTAACGGCAGCACGTTGTCTGGAACTGGGCTTGATAAACAGAACCTGCAGCGATGAGACACTGCTGGAGATGGCCCGGGACTGGGCCGCTGCACTCGCCGAAAAAGCCCCGCTGGCTTTGGGCCACACCAAACGGCTGATGCGACAAGCAGCATCGTACAGCTATGCCGACGCCATTTGCAACGAAGCTGCTTTACAACATCTGTGCTTCGACAGCGAAGACAGCCATGAAGGCATCTCGGCTTTTCTGGAAAAGCGGAAAGCCGTATTCACGGGTAAATAGCACTGACATGCGTCATGCTGTGCAACAGGATAAATAACTCAGCTCAATATGCATCAGATTGAAAACAACAAAGCCGTATTCTTTTCAGCACCCCACCGGGTAATGTTTTTTGCCGGTTCCTTTCAGCTTGTTGCTGTCGTTCTGTTCTGGTTGATCGAATTGACAGGACGCTACACAACACTCTGGTCACCACTGATCCTCACGGTCAGCACTACCTGGGCACATGCCTTTTTCATGTTGTATGGCTTGTTTGTCTTTTTTATATTCGGATTCCTGATGACCACCTACCCAAGGTGGCTGAACACCGCACCCATCACAAGCAGGCATTACCTGCCCAGCTTTTTCTTGATGTCGGCGGGTATACTCATTATCTATGCGGGCCTGTTTTTATCACGCCCGCTGGTATTGACAGGGGTGTTCATATTTCTCTGCGGCTGGGCCACAGGTCTTTATGCTTTACTGAACGTTTATTTTCGGCCCGGCAAAAAACCGGCCATCTACGAAACCACATTAAGTGTGGTAATGACGCTGGGCCTGCTGGGTGGCAGCAGTGGATTACTCTGGTTGTTGACCGACAATCCATGGTTTTTTCGCATCATGCTGACAGGCGGCATCTGGCTTTTCATACTTCCGGTATTGACAGTCGTCTGTCATCGCATGATCCCTTTCTTTAGTCACAGTGCGCTGGCAAATTACACGATGCACAGACCCATCTGGTCATTGCCCCTTATCGGTATATGCTTAACCGGCCATGCCGCGCTTGAATTGGCCGGTCTGTTGCGCTGGACCTTCATTTTTGATTTACCCCTGGCCGCCGGCACCTTGTATCTCTCCTGGCGCTGGGAATTCTGGCGCAGCTTGACAGTGCCTTTACTGGCGGTATTGCATGTTTCATTCCTGTGGCTTTCTATTGCCATGCTTTTATATGGGATCCAGAGCCTGGTGTTATTTCTCAGTGGAGAATTTATTCTGGGCAGGTCTCCTCTGCATGCCGTCGGTATCGGTTTTGTGGCATCGTTGGTACTGGCGATGGCGACTCGCGTAAGTCTTGGCCATTCCGGCCGGGCACTGAAGGCATCGAACACCACACTGCTGTGTTTTGCTCTTTTACAGTTGGCTGTCATCTGTCGAGTGCTGGGTGCCATCCCCCAGTTATTCCAGTATGGGGCCAATTATCTGAATCTGGCCGCTGCCATAATATGGATAACGGGTTTCGGCATCTGGGTGTCGATTTATATGCCTGTCTATCTGAAACCACGGCTTGACGGCAAACCCGGATAAGGCGGTCCATCAAGCGCGATAACGGTTTCGTACTGCGTACCCCGGCCGGTGCCCTGACAGCGTTTATCGCCCGTCGTTCCCGCCTCAAAATATCACTTCCTGTCTGCCCCATTCTTTTATAGCATAAAGGCGACATGTAAAAGGAAGGGATTACCCATGCATCTGATAAAACACCTGCTGTTGTCTGTCGTGCTGCTGTCACCCTGCGCTTATGCCGAAACACTTCCCCTGGAGAACTTTGTCCGGCACGGGGATTATCTCAATATCAAGATTTCTCCAGATGGAAAACACCTGGCAGCAAGGATCCGTCATGGTGAGACAGTGAAACTTCTTTTCATTCGTCTTGAGGATCGACAAACAACAGGGGGCATCAGTCCCGGCAAGAATAATGAGATCCATTCCGTCACCTGGGTGACCAATGATCGCGTTGTGTTCCAGCTTGCCCAGAAGACCTTCTATCTCGACCGCCCTCTGCCTACCGGCGAGTTATATGCGGTGAATATCGACGGATCCCAACGTGAAATAATCTATGGTGCAAGGGCAGGAATTAATAATTCCGGCGCACGCTCCTATAAAAAGGAAAGCAGCAAGGCCAGCCATGAAATTCTCAGCCTGCTTGAACAGGATCGGAAAAAAATACTGATTATAGAATACCCCTGGTCCCAAACAGGTCGGTATCAATATGCCGATAAGCGCGACAGGCGACCCATTATCAGCGAACTCAATATCTACAATGGTAAAAAAACCAGGATTGAAAGCCTGCCCTACAATGGCGCTTCTGCACTCGCCACCCGGGACGGGCGGATCCATTTTATCAGCTGGAATGATGAAAACTCGGATATGCATGCCGGCTACCGAGCCTCGGAAAAGGAAGAATGGAAAGAAGTCGCAATAACTTTTGAATTCAATGACGCATTTTTACCGCTGGCCATTAATCAGGACGCCACCATAGCTTACTTTACCGGACCCGACGGCGAGAAGCAGATCAATTCGATGTTTGCACTTGATACTGAAACCGGGCAGTTCACCCCTGTCTTTGCAGAATCACAGACGGATCAGGTGGACTGGTTACTGGATATTGATACCCGGGAACCTGTCGTGGCTTATACGTATCCGGACAAGGCCCGATACCTATACGCCAACAAAAAAATCCACTGATCAGAACCCACAAGATGCTGGAGAAGGCGTTCGCAGGACAAAATATCAGCATTACCAGCCGCACGCGTGACGGTTCACTCATGCTGATTAAAGTGGACAGTGACATTAACCCTGGTGAATATTATCTTTTCAATACCCACAGCAAAAAGGCCGATTTTCTTTGGGCAAACAACTCATGGATAGATCCACGTCAAATGCATTCTATGAGGCCTGTTGAGATCACAGCCGGAGATGGCCTCACCTTAAAGGGCTATTTGACACTGCCCGGCGATAACACACTGACTGCGAATTCGACAGCACATCCGCTGGTCGTGCTCCCGCACGGCGGGCCGCATTTTGTCAGAGACTTCTGGAAATACAATCCGGAAGTTCAGCTGTTGGCCAACAGCGGCTATGCTGTTCTACAGGTGAATTTCCGTGGCAGCAGCGGCTACGGCAAGGTATTCGAAAAAAAGGGATATCGTCACTGGGGCGATGACATGATTCGTGACATCATCGACATGACTAACTGGGCAATAGAGCAGGGCTACGCCAGTCAGGACAGGGTGTGTATTTATGGCGCCAGTTACGGTGCTTACGCCGCGCTGATGGCCAGCGTGCGGGCCCCGGATCTTTACCAGTGCGCGATAGGCTACGTTGGCCTGTACAATCTTGAGTACATGCATGAAAAAGGTGACATACCCGATTTCTGGGGCGGCAGCGGCTTTCTGGATAAGGTGATTGGCAGGGATAAAACCCGCTTGCAGGAATTTTCTCCGGTGAATCATGTGGAGAAAATAAAAGCCGCCGTCATGTTAATCCATGGCAATAATGACCGCAGGGTACCGATTATTCATGCCAAAAAAATGCGGGATGCACTGAAAAAATCCGGCAAGGATGTAACTTGGCTGTCCTATGGCAATAGCGGACACGGGGTATGGGACGTAAAAAATCGCACACAGCTTTATCGCAGCATACTGCGCTTTCTGGAAAAACATATCGCTACAAAAACCTGACCGCCTCCCGAACACAGAACTATACCGTGCTCTGCAGCGCGATGCCTGAATGGATTCAAGCTTTGCTGAATATTGTCGCTAAGAATGACAATAATGGTTAATTTCGCGCAATGCTAATGTTCGTATCCGCTAACGCTGGATCCTATCCTCCACGTCATCCGGTCACTGTACAAGACAGCGACACAAAATCAGCGCTAACAGGGCCTGAACAGCAAGGTGACGTCCGCTCGCGTGATGATAAGAACGATAAGGGGATGGACCTCAGCAAGACCTCGCGCAATCAGTCTGCCGGGAATGCCGTCACAGCCGAAAACGAACTGGATCAGGCTGAAATCCGACAATTACGTGAGCTGCGTTCGCGTGACAGAGAGGTACGTGCCCATGAACAGGCACATGCGACGGTGGCAGGCGCACTCGCGAAAGGTGGCGCATCATTCAGTTTTCAGCGTGGTCCGGATGGACAACTCTATGCCATCGGCGGAGAAGTGAAAATTGATACCTCCGCTCTTGCGGGAGATGCACAAAGCACAGCACAAAAAGCACAACAAATTCGCCGCGCGGCGCTGGCACCCGCACAACCCTCATCTCAGGACCGTGCCGTTGCCGCACAGGCGGCCACGATGGAGATACAGGCCAGAGCGGAAATAGCGAAGGAAACAGCAGCGGAGACCGGGACAGGCCTTGCGGATCAGAGCAGGGCTGAGACGACAGTGAAAAATGATGGTTCCGGCTCATCACAGGACTCTGTTGAAACAGGTAACCGGCCGCCTGCCGCGCTGTCTCGTGTTGCGTCACTTGAAGAACGGCTGAGCCGTACATTCGATACCGGCGATACGCCTGATCGCTCAGGCCAGAGCCTGAATATCTCGGTATAAGCTGTCATTATCCTTTACAGGAGATCTCGGTCTTATACTCTTTCCTTTTGTGGCCCCCTCTGATCGGTTTCTTGCCTGACGATAAGACCTCCGACAGAGTTTTATTGGAAAAACCAGCCAAAATCTGATTATATCACGTATAAATCAAGAGACAGGAGTAAGTCAATGAAATTCAGTTGCATGATATGGCCCCATTCCGGCAATGTTGTCGACCCGGTTGTCCGTCTGGCACAAACAGCCGAGGCCTGTGATTTTGAGACGGTTTATGTGGGTGACTCACAGATGATCTGGAATGACGTGTGGGTAACGTTGGGTGCCTGCGCCATGGCAACAAAAAAGATCCGCCTGGGTACCGGCGTGACAAATATGGTGACGCGACATCCGGCCGTAACAGCAAATGCCGTGATGACGCTGAACATGCTGAGTCAGGGCCGGGCGGTATTGGGTGTGGGTGCCGGGGATTCAGCAGTGCGCACGGCCGGTTTGTCACCGGCCCGTCTGCCACAAATCCGTCAACGAATAGAGTTTATACGCGCCCTGTTACAGGGGCAGGAAGTGGATGCACTGGAATGGGGGGTGGACGCAGAGGAGAATACCTGGGGGAGCGAATCCCGCCTGCATCTTGTCGGTGCCGAACAGTGGGGCAATCTCCCCATTCAACTGGCCTGCATGGGGCCGACATCGGTCAGGGCCGCAGGCGAAATATGTGATGGTGTGATTGTGGACGGCCATATGGGGGGAAATGCCGAAGGTGTTCGCAAAACGGTGGAGACCGCTATCGAAGGGGCCGAAAGCGCAGGCAAAGACCCGAAGACATTACGCTACATTGCAGCTATCGATGCGGCCATTGATGATGACCGGAACAAGGCCCTGGACAAAGTCAGACCAACAGCAGCTCGAAATATCGCACGGAAACCCTGGTTGCCGGACACGTTGGGGCGGGAACATGCTGATGTGGTTAAAGCAGTGACAGAGTCATACCGGTTTTATCAACATCTGGATCTTGGTGCCAAACACAGGGAAATCATACCTGACGAAGTTGCCATGAAATGTTGTATCGCCGGCACACCGGAAGATTGCATCGCCAAAGGGAAGGAACTGAAAGAAGCGGGGATCAATGAGATCTCACTTTTTGTTACTTCACAGGATGAACAGGGCTCACACAAGGTTCTGCAGCGTTTTGCTGAGGAAGTATTTCCCTATATCTAAAATATGCCTGCTTTGCCGACTGATGCCCCTATATGATCCCTGAACATTTACGCCATTCTCCGCTGGGAAAAACATCACAGTATGTAACGCACTATGATCCTGAGCTGTTATATTCAATACCGCGTAAAAACACCTGGCAGGATTATGGTTATTCCGCAGCACCCTATTTCGGAGTGGATGTCTGGAATGCCTACGAGATCTCCTGGTTAAACAACAAAGGCTTGCCGCAGGTGGCTGTGGGTGAATTCCGGGTACCGCTCAGTTCGACCGGTATCATTGAGTCGAAATCCCTCAAGTTGTATTTGAATTCTTTTGCCCAGACAAAATTCGATGATGCCAGTCATGTCAGGACAACACTCGAAACAGATTTGTCCGCCTGTGCCGGTGAATCAACAGCGGTGAAGTTATTCGCCATCGACAAAATGCCAAACAATATTCAAATGCTGGAAGGCGAATGTCTTGATGAGCTTGATGTCGATATCGAAGTTTACCAACGCGATGCCGGCCTTCTGCACACCAATGATGCGCTTGTCGTTAATGAAAAGTTATACAGCCACCTGCTTAAAACCAATTGTCCGGTGACCGGGCAACCGGACTGGGGCAGCCTCTGTATTGAATACTCCGGCCACGCAATTGAACATGACGGTTTATTGAAATATATCATTTCCTATCGTCAGCAATGTGACTTTCACGAACAGTGCGCTGAAAATATTTTTCTGGATATTCTGCAACAATGCCAACCTGAGGAATTGAGCGTATATGCCCGCTATCTCAGACGGGGAGGGCTGGATATCAATCCTTACCGAAGCACAAAAAACGATATCCCGGCGAATTTCAG